>NZ_JAWHOP010000002.1:0-452732 GCF_032586995.1 Pseudomonas syringae group sp. J248-6
CGAACCTCAATCCACCTCAAGTCGCAGAACCGCTGTGTGACGCGGAGCGTCACGAACTGCATTCCCACGCGGAGCGTAAGGAACGAGAGGCGTCTGGGATAACAAAGGTGATCTGAGTCGAACCTCACTATCGTGCCAATCTGTAAGCCATCACCCAGCCAGATAACAGGCATAAAAAAAGCCGACCCGTTGCCGGATCGGCTTTCAATAATCCCGGGGGATTATTACTTGCGGCTAGCTTTGTCCAGCATGCGCAGAGCGCGCTCGTTGGCTTCGTCAGCAGTTTGCTGAGCTTTTTGAGCAGCAGCCAGAGCTTCGTCAGCCTTGCGGTAGGCTTCGTCGGCACGTGCTTGCGAACGAGCTGCTGCGTCTTCGGTAGCTGTCAGACGAGCTTCGGTTTCTTTGGATACGCTGCTGCAACCGGTAGCCAGAACTGCGGCCAGAGCCAGAGCAGAGAATTTCAGAACGTTGTTCATCGTGTTCACCTTCAAGGAATTTTGTTCAAATTAGTCATCTCTCGAAAATGAGAAAACGACCGGCGTACATAGTACCCATTGTTTGTAGTAAGTAAACGGACCCAGCGCAAGAAGCTGCTAAAATTCCCTGCTTTGAAAGTGTTCCGCGTTACTTCTCAAGCGTTCTGTACAAAAACTATCCACTTTCACTGGACCCCCTGTCCGTATCGGCGGTTCCGCACAACGCGTTTGAACATCTGCAAAAACCTTGGATGTTTGACTGTCGGTCGGTGCGGGAGCATTTCCAGGCATTTTTAATCCGACCGCGCTTGAGCATATCCGGCAATGGTGCCTACTATCTCAGTGTGATGTGCGTCGAGATCGGCAATGCTCTTACCGGTGTCGAAAACAGACACTGGGCGGCGTAGATGTTCCTTCGCCTGAAAAAGACCGGTAAGGTAGGGGTCAAATTCCAAGACCCGCGAGGAGTAGCGATGAGCGAGGCGTTGTCCATCCACCATGACGAAGTCGGCCACCATTTCGAAATCATTATCGACGGCCACCGTGCCTACCTGACGTACATGGATCTCGGCAAGCAGACGCTGGATTTCTACCGGACCTTTGTGCCCGATGCCTTGCGTGGACGCGGTATAGCCGCCGCCCTGACCAAGGAAGCCCTGGACTATGCAGGCAGCATGGGCTATTCCGTCATACCGTCCTGCTCTTATGTCGAGCGCTATATGGAACTGCATGACCTGCAGTCGCAGGCGGCCAAGCTCTGATACATCGAGCTTACTGACCGTCAGCATGAAAAACGCCGAGCATATGCTCGGCGTTTTCGTTGTTGCAGGTTAATCGGTCAGGCAGTTACTTGCGCTTGCGAGCGGGCAGTACACCCTTGAGTTTCGCGTGCATGCTGCGCAGGGTCTTTTCAGTGCTTTCCCAGTCGATGCAGGCATCGGTAATGGATACGCCGTACTGCAATTCCGACAGGTCCTTCGGAATCGCCTGACAGCCCCAGTTCAAGTGACTCTCAACCATCAGGCCGATAATCGATTCGTTGCCTTCCAGAATCTGGTTGGCGACGTTTTCCATTACCAGCGGCTGCAGGGCCGGGTCCTTGTTGGAGTTGGCATGGCTGCAGTCGACCATGATGTTCGGGCGAATGCCGGACTTGTTCAGGGCCTGTTCGCACAGCGCGACGCTGACCGAATCATAGTTGGGCTTGCCATTGCCGCCGCGCAGCACGACATGGCCGTAGGCATTGCCCTTGGTGGTCACGATCGACACGCCACCTTCCTGGTTGATGCCGAGGAAGCGGTGCGGGCTCGAGACCGATTGCAAGGCGTTGATGGCAACGGTCAGGCCGCCGTCGGTGCCGTTCTTGAAGCCGACTGCCGACGACAGGCCGGAAGCCATCTCGCGGTGAGTCTGGGATTCGGTGGTGCGCGCGCCAATGGCCGACCAGCTGATCAGGTCCTGCAGATACTGCGGGGAGATCGGGTCCAGTGCTTCGGTGGCGGTTGGCAAACCCATTTCAGCCAGGTCCAGCAGCAACTGGCGACCGATATGCAGGCCATCCTGGATCTTGAACGAGTCATCCAGGTACGGGTCGTTGATCAGGCCTTTCCAGCCCACGGTAGTGCGTGGCTTCTCGAAATAGACGCGCATGACCAGATACAGCGTGTCGGACACTTCTGCCGCCAACGCCTTGAGGCGCTCTGCATACTCCTTGGCTGCCTTCAGGTCGTGGATCGAGCAGGGGCCGATCACGATGAACAGGCGGTGATCATTGCCATCGAGGATGTTGCGAATCACCTCGCGACCCTGGCTGACGGTGTGCAGGGCAGCGTCGGTCAGAGGGATTTCGCGCTTGAGCTGATCCGGGGTGATCAGAGTCTCGTTGGAGGCAACGTTAAGGTCGTCAATCGGTAAATCAGCCATCGTGTTACTCATCAGGTCGCGGGTACTGGCCGCCAACGGTCCCCCGTGCGGCGGTGCCCAGCAGGTTTGAGCGCAGCGGGGAGCCGAACCTTAGCGCGTTATCGCGCTGTTCGACAATAAGTAAACGAGGTATCGGGCAGGTTACGGGTAACTGCCCGCCGGGCCGCGCTGCTGTATTGCAAGACAATCCGCTGCGACGGATAGTGTGAGGCCCGAAATAATCTGACAGCCAAGGGAGAGGTCATGAGTGTTGATTTCCGTCGTCCGCGTGTCGGCATTATTGGTACAGGTGCCATCGGCGGCTTTTACGGGCTGATGCTGGCGCGTGCCGGATACGACGTGCATTTTTTGTTGCGCAGCGAGTTTGAGGCGGTTGCGCGCGAGGGGTTGCAGGTCAGTAGTGCCGTGCATGGCGATCTGCATCTCAAACCCGTTCAAGCCTATCGCTCGGCGGCTGACATGCCGCCTTGCGACTGGTTGCTGGTTGGCACCAAGAGCACTGGCAATGCCGCGCTGGGGCCGATCATTAGCCAGGCCGCTGCGCCGGACGCCAAAGTGTTGCTGCTGCAGAACGGTCTGGCCGTCGAAGATCAGTTGCGCAGCGTGCTGCCCGACAGCCTGCATATATTGGGCGGGCTATGTTTCGTCTGCGTCAACCGGATTGCGCCCGGCGTCGTCGCTCATGAAGCCTTCGGCGCGGTCAGTATCGGCTATCACAGCGGCCCGGCAGGCGACCAGGCGAGCCGCATGGCGGTCGTCGAAGCCTGCGCGGCCTTGTTCAAGACGGCCGGTATCGACGCCCCCGTCATGGCCAATCTGCAGCAGGCCCGCTGGCAGAAGCTGGTCTGGAATGTGCCCTACAACGGGCTGTCGGCCTTGTTGCAGACCAGTACCAGCCAATTGATGGCCGACCCTGACAGTCAGGCATTGATCCAGGCGCTGATGGATGAAGTAGTACAGGGTGCCGAGGCCTGTGGTCATGCCTTGCCGCCCGGTTTCGCGCAGCATCTGTTTACCGTGACCCAAAGCATGCCGGACTACAGGCCCAGCATGTATCACGACCTGGTCGAGAAGCGGCCACTGGAGCTTGAAGCCATTTATGCCCGGCCCCTCGCTGCCGCGCTTGCTGCAGGGTTTGACATGCCGCGCATGCGGGCGCTTTATCAGGCACTGGCATTTATTGACCGTGGCAACCGCTCGGCAAACGAGGAGTGACTCATGACAGAGGCTGATGGCCATAAGCTGGTGCTGGCGATTTCATCGCGGGCGCTGTTCGATCTTCGTGACAGCCACGACGTGTATATGGCCGACGGCGTGGAGGCCTACCGCAAGTATCAGATCGAGCACGAGGATGAGATTCTCGAGCAGGGCGACGCTTTCCCGCTGGTTGAAAAACTCCTGAGCCTCAATGCCAGCCTGGACAAGGCGCGCGTGGAAGTGGTGCTGGTGTCGCGCAACAGCGCCGATACCGGCCTGCGGGTGTTCAACTCGATCCAGCATTACGGCCTGGACATCAGCCGTGCCGCCTTCGCGGGTGGGCGCAGTCCTTATCCTTATCTGGCTGCGTTTGGCTGCCATCTGTTTCTGTCGACCCATGCCGAGGATGTGCGCAGCGCGCTGGATGCCGGTTTTGCTGCGGCGACAATCCTTTCTGGCGGTGCGCGGCGTGCAGCCAGCGCCGAGCTGCGGATTGCGTTCGATGGTGACGCCGTGTTGTTTTCCGACGAATCGGAGCGGGTTTACCAGAGCGGCGGCCTGGCTGCCTTTCAGGCCAGCGAGCGTGAGTCGGCGCGCGAGCCGTTGCGTGGTGGCCCCTTCAAACCGTTTCTCGCCGCACTCTACCAATTGCAGCGTGAGTTTCCCGATGCGAGCTGCCCGATTCGTACCGCGCTGGTCACGGCCCGCTCGGCACCTGCACATGAACGGGTGATCCGCACCTTGCGCGAATGGGACATTCGTCTCGACGAGTCGCTGTTTCTCGGCGGCTTGCAGAAGTCGGCCTTTCTTGAAGCATTTGCCGCCGATGTGTTCTTCGACGATCAGCCCGGTCACTGCGAAAAGGCGCTTGAAGTAGTGGCAACCGGACATGTTCCGCATGGCATCAGCAATGAAATAACGCCGCTTGCCAACGGTGGCTGAGAAGTCCGTCGTCGCAGCCGATGATGCGCTGCTACGCTGAGTCAATCTCCGCCATTCCGGTTGTTCGGGAGGTTGTATGGTTCGTTCGATGCTGTATGCCACAGACCTTGGTCTGTACGCGCCTTATGTAACGCAGCACGCGCTGGCGCTGGCTCGAACGTTCAACGCAGGGCTGTATGTAATCCATGTCGTTGAGCCCTTGGGGCTGTTCGCCGAGTCGGTATTGCAGAGCCATCTGGGCGAGGAGGCCTTGAAAGAGCTTCGTGGCAAGGGTGTTAATACGTTTCTGGACGCCATAGAGCAACGAATGCTCGACGGCTTTCGTGAAGAACTGGGAGACGGCCACGCGGACCTCTCCCTGATTCGTACGGTGCGTGTCGTTCAGGGAGAGCCTGCCAGTGTGATTATCGAGCAGGCGCACAAGCTGGAGGTGGATTTGCTGGTGGTGGGCAGTCACAGTCGCAGGATAGAAGAGGGCACCTCGATAGGCCGGACGGCTGCCAGGGTCCTGCAATTTTCCGACGTGCCGGTCTACATGGTTCCGATGATGTTGAAAAAGGAGTGAGGGTAGGGAGAGGAAGGTTCAATTGGTGGTTTTAGTGAAATCGAGCGTGCGATCACCTTACAAAGGTGATAAAAAGTTCTAGAATTATTCGTCTCACCATTAATCCAGTTATATACCGTCGCTGATACCCATAGGGTTTATCTGCTTTGAGGGATACATATGAAGCTCCAACAACTGCGCTACATTTGGGAAGTGGCGCACCACGACCTCAACGTTTCTGCGACGGCCCAGAGCCTTTACACCTCCCAGCCCGGCATCAGCAAGCAGATTCGTCTGCTTGAAGACGAGCTGGGCGTCGAGGTTTTCGCCCGTAGTGGCAAGCACCTGACGCGCGTGACACCCGCAGGCGAGCGGATTATCACCACCGCAGGCGAGATTCTGCGGAAGGTCGAAAGCATCAAGCAGATTGCCCAGGAGTTCTCCAACGAGAAGAAAGGCACACTGTCGATCGCAACCACTCACACCCAGGCACGCTATGCGTTGCCGCCGGTCATCAGTAATTTCATCAAGCAGTACCCTGACGTGGCCTTGCACATGCATCAGGGCTCGCCAATGCAGATCGCCGAAATGGCCGCTGACGGGACGGTCGATTTCGCTATTGCCACCGAAGCGCTCGAGCAGTTCAGCGATCTGGTGATGATGCCGTGCTACCGCTGGAACCGTTGCGTTGTTGTACCGCAGGGCCACCCGTTGACCAAGGTGCCCAAGCTCACGCTGGAGCTGCTGGCCGAGTACCCGATTGTGACTTACGTCTTCGGTTTTACCGGCCGCTCCAAGCTCGATGAAGCGTTCAGTCATCGGGGGCTGGTGCCCAAGGTCGTGTTTACGGCTGCGGATGCTGACGTGATCAAGACCTACGTTAGACTGAATCTGGGCGTGGGCATTGTTGCAAGGATGGCGGTAGACGAAGAGGTCGACAGCGATCTGGTGGTACTGGACGCCAGCGACCTGTTCGAGTCCAGCGTGACCAAGATCGCTTTCCGTCGCGGCACCTTCTTGCGTGGCTTTATGTGCGATTTCATCGAAAAGTTTGCCCCGCACCTGACCCGTGAAGTCATGGCCAAGGCGATTCAGTGCCATAACAAACAGGAAATGGAAGAGCTGTTTGCCAACGTCGAGTTGCCGGTGCACTAGTCGCAGCGGCAAGTTACAAGTCAGAGCCGTACGCGCTTTGACCTGTAACTTGCAGGTTGAGGCGTGCCTCTGGCGGCGTCAGTTGCGCGCTATCAGGTTGCCCGCATGCAGCCCGCATTCCTTCTGTGTGGCTTCTTCCCACCACCAGCGACCTTCGCGTTCGTGCTGGTTCGGCAATACCGGGCGGGTGCAGGGTTCGCAGCCGATGCTGATGAAACCGCGCTCGTGCAGGCTGTTGTAAGGCAGTTCCAGCATGCGGATGTAGCCCCAGATTTCTTCGCTGCTCATCTGCGCCAACGGGTTGAATTTGTACAGCGTGCGTTCGGCGGTCGAGAACGCGCTGTCGATTTCCAGTGCGGCAACGGCGCTGCGTGTGCCAGGGCTCTGGTCGCGGCGCTGGCCGGTGGCCCAGGCTGTGACGCCAGACAGTTTGCGGCGCAGCGGTTCGATCTTGCGGACGCCGCAGCATTCGCCATGACCATCCCGGTAAAAGCTGAACAGGCCTTTTTCCTTGACGAACGGTTCGAGCTTGCTCTGGTCCGGCGAGATGATTTCGATCTCGATCTTGTAGTGGTCACGGACCTGTTCAATGAAACGATAGGTTTCCGGGTGCAGGCGTCCGGTGTCGAGACTGAAGACCTTGACGTTTTTGTTCAGCTTCCAGGCCATGTCTACCAGCACGACGTCTTCGGCGCCGCTAAAGGAGATCCATAGTTCGTCACCGAAGTGTTCGAAGGCCAGTTTCAGAATGTCTTGTGCAGACTTGTTCGCATAGGTCGTCGCCAGTTCAGCGACGTCGAAAGGTTGGCTCATCAGGCGGCTTCCTAGAATGCAAGAGTGGCGCTTAAGCGCTCGTGATGGCAGCAATGGTAACAAAATCCGCTGTTCAGTGGCCGTTGCCGGAGGCTAGAGTGCTGCCTGCGTTGATAGCCAAAGCCTTGAGGAGTGTGCTGTGGAAATTGCCTGTCTGGACCTGGAAGGTGTGCTTGTCCCGGAAATATGGATCGCCTTTGCCGAAAAAACCGGTATTGAATCACTGCGCGCGACCACTCGAGACATTCCCGACTACGACGTCCTGATGAAGCAGCGCCTGCGTATTCTCGATGAGCACGGTCTGAAACTGTCGGATATTCAGGAAGTGATCGCCACCCTCAAGCCGCTGGAAGGTGCAGTGGAGTTCGTCAACTGGTTGCGCGAGCGTTTTCAAGTAGTGATTCTGTCCGACACGTTCTACGAGTTCTCGCAGCCGCTGATGCGCCAATTGGGTTTTCCGACCCTGCTATGTCATCGCCTGATCACTGATGAAACCGGCCGGGTGGTCAGTTACCAGTTGCGTCAGAGAGACCCCAAGCGTCAGTCGGTACTGGCGTTCAAAAGCCTGTACTACCGGATCATTGCGGCAGGCGACTCCTACAACGACACCACCATGCTGGGCGAGGCTGACGCCGGTATCCTGTTCCATGCCCCCGACAACGTTATCCGCGAGTTTCCGCAGTTTCCGGCGGTGCATACCTTTGATGAGCTGAAAAAAGAGTTCATCAAGGCGTCGAATCGGGATCTGCCGCTCTAGACGCAGGGCTTACACTTCTGGTTCCTGCGCAAGATCGGACGCGGAGCGTCCAGAAAGGCATGCCAACGCGGAGCATTGGCACGATAGTCGGAGCGAGGTAGGCGTATCGCGCAGGATCTCAGAGCGCCTCAAGCGTTTCCAGCAGCACACGGACCTTGGTGAAGGTTTCCTGATATTCGGCCTCGCAGTTCGAGTCCGCCACAATGCCGCCGCCGCCCCAACAGGAAATGCGCCCATCCTTGACCAGCAGGCTGCGGATGGCGATCGAGCTGTCCATTTCGCCGCGTACGTCCAGGTACATCAACGAGCCGCAATACAGGCTGCGTCGGGTCGGCTCCAGCTCGTCGATGATCTGCATGGCGCGGATCTTCGGCGCGCCCGTGATGGAACCACCGGGGAAGCTGCCACCGATCAGGTCCAGAGCATCGTTGCCAGCGGCCAGCTCCCCGGTCACGCTGCTCACCAGATGGTGCACGTTGGGGTAGCTTTCGAGGCTGAACAGCTCGGGAACTTTCACCGAGCCGATGCGGCAACTGCGGCCGAGGTCGTTGCGCAGAAGGTCGACAATCATCAGGTTTTCAGCGCGGTCCTTTTCGCTGGCCAGCAGCTCTTTGGCGAACGCGGCATCCTCTGCGGCGTCCGGGCTGCGCGGCCGCGTGCCTTTGATGGGGCGGGTTTCGACCTGTCTGGCGCTGACCCGCACGAAGCGTTCCGGAGAAAGGCTCAGGATTGCATCGTGCCCCGGCAGGCTCAGGTAGCCGGCAAACGGTGTAGGGCATGCCGCTCGTAGTGCGCAATAAGCCGCCCACGGGTCGCCAGTACACTGCGCCTGAAAGCGTTGCGCGAAGTTGACCTGATAACAGTCTCCCGCCTGGATGTAGGCCTGAATGCGTTCGAAAGCCTGTCGATAGTCGTCCGCACTGATGCTGGCCTGAAACGCCTGGCTGAGCCGGAAAACGGTGGGTGGTTGAGTGACGCTGACAGAGAACAGCTCAATCAGCCGTTTACGCTCGGTCTCGGCCAGCGTCGGGTGAAAGACAAGCTGGCTGGTCTGATGCTGATGATCACTGATCAGCGCCCAGGCGTAGAGCGCCAGGCGAGCTTCGGGCAGTTGCAGATCGTCAATGGCCTGATCCGGTAGCGGTTCCAGGCGTCGACCAAACTCATAGCTCAGATAACCGATCATGCCGCCAGCGAAGGGCAGTTCGCACCCGTCAGGCAATTGCGCTGTGCCGAGCGCTTTAAGACTATCGCGCAACCGCTGGAGATAGGCGGCTCCATTCTCGTCATCGGCAACGGTCAGTTCCTGCAGCGGCCATGCACTGAGCAGGTCATATCGGCCGCGCTCGGCGGTCGGCCTGCCGCTGTCGAGCAGCACCGCGCCCGGCGCTTCGCGGATTCGCGCAAAGAACGCGATCGGGTCGGCGCTGTAGGGCAGGGGGTGTATCGAGCAGATCGGCATCGTCGAATATCGGTCTTGGAAACGCGGCTGGCGATTGTAGCCTTGCCGATGCGGCAGTCCTAGCGGTATGTCCGTTCAGACGCCGGGCACGTGACCGAACAGGTCCTGGACAAAGCTGACCCGCTCCTGCGCCGATTCCTGGCGTCCTTCAAGAGCCAGCTGCTCCAGACGCGCCTCGACGGCCTGAGTGCGATGGGTCAGGCCACTGTCATTGGCGATCTGAATGTTCAAGCCGGGACGGGCATTGAGTTCCAGAATCAGCGGGCCCTTGTCCTGGTCCAGCACCATATCGACACCAATGTAGCCCAGACCACAAAGCTCGTAACACTCGGCGGCAAGCTTCATGAAACCGTCCCAGTTGGGCAGTTGCACGCCGTCTACCGAATGGGTGGTGTCCGGGTGCTTGCTGATGATGTTGTTCAGCCAGGTGCCTTGCAGGGTGACGCCGGTGGCCAAGTCCACACCGACGCCAATCGCGCCCTGATGCAGGTTGGCCTTGCCACCTGACTGGCGGGTCGGGAGGCGCAGCATGGCCATCACCGGATAGCCCATCAGCACGATGACGCGGATGTCCGGCACGCCTTCATAACTGATGCTTTTGAAGATCGGGTCCGGAACAACCCGGTATTCGATCAGCGCCCGGTCACGGTGTCCGCCCAGCGAATAAAGGCCCGTGAGGATGCTGGACACCTGATGCTCGATTTCCGCATGGCTGATGATGCGTCCCGAGACGGTACGAAAACGCTCCTCGAAACGGTCGGCGATGACCAGAATGCCGTCGCCGCCTGCGCCCTGGGCGGGCTTGATCACGAAGTCGCTGTGCGCGCCGATGATATCGTCAAGCCGGTCGATTTCCTTTTCCGTGGAAATCACTCCATACATTTCCGGCACGTGAATGCCTGCCGCGATGGCTCGCTCCTTGGTGATGATCTTGTCATCGACGACCGGATAAAGGCTGCGCTTGTTGTACTTGAGCACATAGTCGGCGTTACGCCGATTGATGCCCATGATGCCGCGGGCCTCAAGCGCCTTCCAGGTCTTCCACCAGCCGATCATTTAGTCTTTTCCTCTTTCAGAAAAGCCTTGAAGCGCATCAGTTCGGTCAGGCGATAGCCACGGTATCTGCCCATCGCCAGCATGAAGCCGACCAGTATCAACAGCACTGCCGGGAAGGTGAAAACGAAATAGGTCAGTTCCGGCACGCTCATGATCAGGTGTGCCAACGATGCCGCGAACAGTGTGCCGATCGCGACTTTCATGGCGTGGCTGCCGCCGCGCTCTTCCCAGGTAATCGACAGGCGTTCAATGGTCATGGTCAGGATCACCATCGGGAACAGCGCTACCGAAAGCCCGCGTTCGAGCCCCAGCTTGTGGCTGAACAGGCTGATGGCCGCAATCAGCACCACAACGAAGGTCAGTACAACCGACAGGCGCGGCAGCATTTGCAGCTTCAGGTGCTCCAGGTACGAGCGCAATGACAAGCCCAGGGCGGTGATCACCGTAAACAGAATAATGCCGAAGCCCAGTTGGGTTTCGCGGAACGCCAGGGCAATCAGCACCGGCGTGAAAGTGCCCAGTGTCTGCAGGCCGATCAGGTTGCGCAGGATCAGGATGACCAGTACGCCGATCGGGATCATGACCATGACCATGAAGGTCTGCTGGGTTTGCAGCGGCAGCCCGTAGAGAGAATAGGCGAGGAAGTCGGAGTCGGTGCTGGCATCGGTCAGTTTGGCGAGACGCATGGCGTTCATTTCACTGTTATTGAGGCTGAACGTGACTTGCACTTTCTTGCCCCCTTCGACACTGACCAGGGCGTCTTCACCGGTCCACCACAACAGGCGGTCATCCGGCAGACCGGCTTCCCCGGTATCCGGGTTGAAGTACAGCCATTCCTTGCCATTGAAGCTGCGCAGCCAGAGTTCCGGCGTCTGCTGCTCGGCATCCAGGCGAATGGTGTGGGCCTTTTCCAGTGGTACGTGGGCGATCGACAGCAGCAGCTCGGTGACCCGGGCCTTGTTGGAGGCCGAGTTATCACCGGCCAGCAGCAGCTTGACGTTATCGTCATTCAGGTTGTTGACGCGTTTGATGGCTTCGGTGATGAAGGTTTCCACGTCCGCAGAGTGCTGGCGAATGGGGGCCAGCAGTGCCTCGGCTGCAATTTTTTCGGGGCCTTCGACGGTCATGCTGTCGCGAAAGATCGGCCCTTTGACCTTGGGTTTTTCACCGCTGTAGCGCTTGGTCAGTACCAGGCGGTAGTAAAGCGTCTGGTTGCCGGTGGCGCGACGGGCCGACCAGGTGACCTTGCGATTGCCGTCAGCACGGTTGACGCTGACGCCGTAATTGTTCGAGATGAAGCTTTCATTGAGGCTGATGTAGTCGTGGGCCAGTGGCGGCACGAACATCTGGACCTTCACCGAATCCTTTGGATTGGCGATGAATTCGACTTTGGCGTCGATATTCCACAGGTCATCGGTTTCGTCTTCGGTGACGGGTATGCCGAGCGCCAGTATCTGATAGGCCGTGATCGCGATGCCCAGGGTCACAAGGGCAGTGATCAGGATCTTCAGATGGAGTGTAAGAGAGCGCATGGGTTTACTCTGCGTTTTGAGCGACGGAAGCGCAGCCGGGCTTCCCTGCCGCATATTTAAGACTTGGATCGACCAGCGCATCGAAGCGTTTCAACGCTTCGGAGCCGATCAAAAGCGGATATTGGAAAGCACTTCGGTCAGTCAAGTTCACTTCGATGGTGCGTAAAGCTTCACCCATACAGATATCGAGGTTGATCACCGGACGTGACGAGTATTTATTTTCTTCATTCGGGTCAACGTCGTCGGCGCGGCGCTTGATCTTGCTGACCCGGGCCAGAGGTCGTTCTATGGGGTGTATATGCTTGCTGTCGCTGGCTATATAGAAGCGCACCCAGCTTTCGCCATTGCGTTTGAAATGCTTGATGTCGCGGGCGCTCAGTGAAGCGGTCTTGGCCCCCGTATCCAGTTTGGCGGCAATCTCGACGTCGATTTCAATGAGGCTGGCGTATTCGTTGAGGCCATAGACTGTCTTGTTGGCGGCCAGGCTGACGCTGGGCAGCAGCAGGCCGGAAAAGAACAGCAGGCAGAGCAATGTGGGCAGGCTAGTCAGTCTCATAAATCCTGGCGCGATGAGCGAACAACTTCAGGGTCAGGGCGCAAATGGAGTTGACCTGAGGGTGATAGGGCAGGCAGTTCGCAGTCGCCGCTCCGGTGCGGAGCGTGCTGTGCGGACGCGGCGCATTCTAGCATGAAGCCTCGGCGCTGCCAGTGATCAACCTGTATGTCTGTTCAGGTTCACTCGCAGGAACCTTTGACGTCCTTTCGATATATTGTCGACAATCCTTTGTTTTGCTTTGACTGATTTGCAGTTTATGGCTAGATTTGCGTCTTAAAAGGCTAAAGGTGTCGACAATGCTGGGTGCGGTCGAGAAGGCAGTAGCAGTCGTTGATGAGTCGGAAACCCTCTCCGAGAACGTTTTCCGACGCATTCAATCCGCTATTGTGAAAGGCGAGATCGCCCCCGGTAGCAAGATCTCCGAACCGGAGCTGGCGCGCACCTACGGCATCAGTCGCGGGCCGTTACGTGAAGCCATTCACCGGCTCGAAGGGCAGCGACTGGTGGTGCGCGTGCCGCACGTCGGTGCACGTGTTGTCGCGCTCAGCCATGCCGAGCTGATCGAGCTTTATGAGATCCGTGAGTCTCTGGAAGGGATGGCCTGCCGCCTGGCCGCCGAGCGTATGACCCAGGCCGAGATTGATGAATTGCGCGGCGTCCTTGACACCCATGAGCGCGATGCTGCGTTTCAGGCGGGCATCGGCTATTACCAGCAGGAGGGTGATTTCGATTTTCATTACCGGATCATCCAGGGCAGCGGCAATCGTACCCTCAGCCAGATGCTGTGTGGCGAGCTGTACCAACTGGTGCGCATGTACCGCATCCAGTATTCCACAACGCCCAACCGGCCTCGTCAGGCCTTTGCCGAACATCACCGCATTCTTGATGCCATCGCTGATCGCGACGGTGAGCTGGCTGAATTGTTGATGCGCCGCCATATCGGTGCATCCAGACGCAACATCGAGCGCCACTTCCAGGCGGCTCCCGACCGAGGTGAACAATGAGTCACAACAACAATACTCCCGGCCAGCGTTTCCGCGATGCGGTCGCCAGTGAACAGCCGTTGCAAGTGGTCGGCGCAATCAATGCCAATCATGCGCTGCTCGCAAAACGCGCCGGGTTCAAGGCTATTTACCTGTCTGGCGGCGGCGTTGCGGCAGGGTCACTGGGCATTCCGGACCTGGGGATTACCGGTCTTGAGGACGTGTTGATTGATGTGCGCCGCATCACCGATGTCTGCGACCTGCCGCTGCTGGTGGATGTCGACACCGGTTTCGGTTCTTCGGCGTTCAATGTGGCGCGAACCGTGCGCTCGATGATCAAGGCCGGCGCTGCTGCGATTCACATTGAGGATCAGGTGGGTGCCAAGCGCTGCGGGCATCGCCCGAACAAGGAAATTGTCTCGCAGCAGGAAATGGTCGACCGGATCAAAGCCGCCGTGGATGCGCGCACTGACGACAGTTTCGTGATCATGGCGCGCACCGATGCACTGGCGGTCGAGGGGCTGGAATCGGCACTTGAGCGTGCTGCGGCCTGTATCGAAGCGGGCGCAGACATGGTGTTTCCAGAGGCAATCACCGAACTGGCGATGTACAAGCAATTTGCCAACCGTGCAGGCGTGCCGATCCTGGCCAATATCACTGAATTTGGCGCTACACCCTTGTTTACCGTCGATGAGCTGCGTGCGGCCGACGTGTCGCTGGTCCTTTATCCGCTTTCTGCCTTCCGCGCCATGAACAAGGCTGCGGAAAATGTCTACGGCGCAATCCGTCGCGATGGCAGCCAGAAGAACGTGGTCGACAGCATGCAGACGCGCATGGAGCTGTACGACGCCATCGACTACCACACCTTCGAGCAGAAACTCGACGCGCTGTTTGCGCAGAAAAAGGGCTGATGGGCACAGAACGAGAACTCTCGTTCCCACGCTGCAAGCTCAGCGTTATACACAGGTCTTGAAATGACTATCGTGCCAATGCTCCGCGTTGGCATGCAGTTCGTGACGCTCTGCGTCACAAGTTTCCAGCCTGGCGAGAAAGCAAACGTAATCGAAACTCAGGCCCGCATTCGTACGGACTGAATCACGCGTCAAGGCTCCAATGTGTGACGCGGAGCGTCACGAAATGCATCACCACGCGGAGCGTGGGAACGATCATTATCGTAGTTTGAGCCCCGTTTTCCGGGCTCATTGGGCTGATGTACAACGATGAGCGCTGCAGGTGTGAATTTATCTCGTGACGCTCTGCGTCCCATCACACAAAAACAATAGTGGAGAACATCATGGCTGAAGCAAAAGTATTGAGTGGTGCCGGGCTGCGCGGGCAGGTTGCCGGGCAGACGGCGTTGTCCACGGTGGGCATGGCGGGCGCCGGGCTGACGTATCGCGGCTATGACGTGCGCGAACTGGCCGCTGAGGCCCGGTTCGAGGAAGTTGCCTACCTGCTGCTGTACGGCGAGCTGCCGACCCAGGCCCAGCTGGCTGCTTATCTGGATAAACTCAAGAGTCTGCGCGATCTGCCTCAGGCCCTGAAGGAAGTGCTGGAGCGCATTCCCGCCGACACTCACCCGATGGACGTGATGCGCACCGGCGCGTCAATGCTCGGCACACTGGAACCGGAGCGCAGTTTCGATCAGCAGCGCGATGCCACCGACCGTTTGCTCGCGGCGTTCCCGGCGATCATGTGCTACTGGTATCGCTTCAGTCATGACGGCAAACGCATTGACTGCACAACCGCGGAAGACTCCATCGGCGGGCATTTCCTGCACCTGCTGCTCGACAAGTCCCCCAGCGAACTGCATCGCAAGGTCATGGATGTGTCGCTGATTCTGTACGCCGAACATGAATTCAATGCCTCCACGTTCACTGCCCGCGTCTGCGCGTCGACCCTGTCGGACCTGTTTTCCTGCGTCACCGCAGCCATCGGCACGTTGCGCGGCCCACTGCATGGCGGTGCCAACGAGGCCGCGATGGAGATGATTCAGCGCTTCGCTTCGGCTGAGGAAGCCACCAAAGGCACCTTGGGGATGCTTGAGCGCAAGGAAAAGATCATGGGTTTCGGCCATGCCATCTACAAAGAGTCCGACCCGCGCAACGAGGTCATCAAGGGCTGGTCGAAGAAGCTTGCCGACGAGGTGGGCGACAGCGTGTTGTTCCCTGTCTCAGAGGCCATCGACAAGGTCATGTGGGAGCAGAAGAAACTGTTCCCCAACGCCGACTTCTACCATGCCTCGGCGTACCACTTCATGGGCATCCCGACCAAGCTGTTCACTCCGATCTTTGTCTGCTCGCGCCTGACCGGCTGGGCCGCCCACGTTTTCGAACAGCGCGCCAACAATCGCATCATCCGTCCGAGCGCCGAATACACCGGCGTCGAACAGCGCAGCTTCGTGCCCATCGAGCAGCGCTGAAAAGGGGGCAGGGGAGCCGCTGACGAGTTCCCCGCCCGCATTCCGAACACTCCGTGATCGAGTCCCGCAATGAACAGTGAATTTCGCAAAACGCTTCCTGGCACCCGACTGGACTATTTCGACGCGCGCGCAGCGGTCGAGGCGCTCAAGCCCGGCGCTTATGCCACGCTGCCCTACACCTCGCGAGTGCTGGCCGAGAACCTCGTGCGCCGCTGTGATCCTGCGACCTTGAGTGCTTCTTTGACCCAGCTCATCGAGCGCAAGCGTGATCTGGACTTTCCGTGGTTCCCTGCGCGGGTGGTCTGCCACGACATTCTGGGGCAGACCGCACTGGTCGATCTTGCCGGCCTGCGCGATGCAATTGCCTCGCAGGGCGGTGATCCTGCGCAGGTAAACCCGGTGGTGCCGGTGCAGCTAATTGTCGACCATTCGCTGGCAGTGGAATCCGACGGTAATGACCCGCAGGCGTTCGCAAAGAACCGCGCCATCGAAGATCGTCGCAACGAAGACCGCTTTCACTTCATTGACTGGACCAAACAGGCGTTCAAGAACGTCGAAGTGATCCCGCCGGGCAACGGCATCATGCACCAGATCAACCTGGAGAAAATGTCGCCGGTGGTGCAGGTGCTCGACGGCGTAGCCTTTCCCGACACGCTGGTGGGAACAGACAGCCACACGCCACATGTCGACGCGCTAGGCGTGATTGCCATCGGCGTTGGCGGCCTCGAGGCCGAAAACGTCATGCTGGGGCGCGCCTCGTGGATGCGCTTGCCGGACATCATCGGGGTCGAACTGACTGGACGCCGTCAGCCGGGCATCACCGCCACCGATGTGGTGCTGGCTCTGACCGAATACCTGCGTCAGCAGAAGGTGGTTGGCGCGTATCTGGAGTTCTATGGCGCGGGTGCGTCGAGCCTGACCCTCGGTGACCGGGCGACGATTTCCAACATGGCACCGGAATACGGCGCGACAGCGGCAATGTTTTCCATTGATTCGCAAACCATCGATTATCTGCGCCTGACAGGGCGTGAGGACGAACAGGTCAAGCTCGTCGAGTTGTATGCCCGGCACACCGGCTTGTGGTCGGACAGCCTGAAGGAGGTCGAGTACGAGCGCGTGCTGAGCTTCGACCTGTCCAGCGTGGTGCGCAACATGGCCGGGCCGTCCAACCCCCATGCGCGGGTCGCCACCGCGGATCTGGCAGCCAGAGGTATTGCCGGGCAGTGGGAAGACGTGCCGGGGCAGATGCCCGATGGCGCGGTGATCATCGCGGCGATTACCAGCTGCACCAACACCAGCAACCCGCGCAACGTGATTTCGGCAGGCCTGCTGGCCCGCAATGCCAACCGCCTGGGGCTGATGCGCAAGCCGTGGGTGAAGTCGTCGCTGGCGCCCGGCTCGAAAACCGTGGCCTTGTATCTGGATGCCGCAGGGCTGACGTCCGAACTGGAGCAATTGGGCTTTGGCGTCGTGGCGTTTGCCTGTACCACCTGTAACGGTATGTCCGGCGCGCTCGATCCGTTGATCCAGCAGGAAATCATCGACCGCGACCTGTACGCCACTGCGGTGTTGTCGGGTAATCGCAATTTCGACGGGCGTATTCACCCTTACGCCAAACAAGCGTTCCTGGCCTCGCCACCTCTGGTGGTGGCCTACGCCATTGCCGGCACCATCAGGTTCGATATCGAAAACGATGTGCTCGGGATGGCCGATGGCAAAGAGATTCGCCTCAAGGACATCTGGCCGAGCGATGAAGAGATTGATGCCGTGGTGCAAGCGTCGGTCAAGCCGGAGCAGTTTCGTCAGGTCTACATTCCGATGTTCGCCATCGAAGAACACACCGGGCCGAAAGTCGAGCCGCTGTATGACTGGCGCCCGATGAGCACTTACATCCGTCGCCCGCCCTATTGGGAAGGCGCGCTGGCCGGGGAGCGCACGCTCAAGGGCATGCGCGCACTGGCCGTGCTGCCGGACAACATCACCACCGATCATTTGTCACCGTCCAACGCCATCATGCTGGACAGTGCTGCGGGCGAATATCTGGCGAAAATGGGCCTGCCGGAGGAGGATTTCAACTCCTACGCAACCCACCGGGGCGACCACTTGACGGCCCAGCGCGCAACCTTTGCCAACCCGCAACTGGTCAATGAGATGGCGGTGGTCGACGGCAAGGTCAGGAAAGGCTCGTTGACCCGGATCGAACCCGAGGGCGTGGTTACGCGCATGTGGGAAGCCATTGAAACCTACATGGCCCGCAAGCAACCGTTGATCATCATTGCCGGTGCCGATTACGGGCAGGGTTCGTCCCGTGACTGGGCTGCCAAAGGTGTCAGGCTGGCGGGCGTTGAAGCCATTGCCGCAGAAGGCTTCGAACGTATCCATCGCACCAACCTGGTCGGCATGGGCGTGCTGCCGCTGGAGTTCAAACCGGGCACCAACCGCCTGACGCTGGGCATCGACGGCAGCGAAACCTTCGACGTGATCGGTCAGCGCACACCGCGCGCGACCTTGACGCTGGTGATCCAGCGCCGTAACGGTGAACGTGTGGACGTGCCGGTGACGTGCCGTCTGGACACTGCCGAAGAGCTTTCTATTTATGAGGCTGGCGGCGTACTGCAGCGTTTTGCTCAGGATTTTCTGGAGGCTACTGCATCGTAGCTACGCTGGAGCGTGAGGAACGATAAGCGTGCGCAAGAGCACTATCGTGCCCATGCTTCGCGTGGGCATGCAGTTCTGGACGCCCTGCGTCCGATTTTGAGCGCGCAGCGCGCTCTTTGAACAGGACAACGAATTCATGGCTCATTTACCCCAGATCCGCATCCCCGCCACTTACATGCGTGGTGGCACCAGCAAGGGTGTGTTTTTCAGGCTGACGGACCTGCCCGAAGCTGCACAGATTCCGGGATCGGCGCGGGATGCGTTGCTGCTGCGAGTCATCGGCAGCCCGGACCCCTATGAAAAGCAGATCGACGGAATGGGCGGGGCGACGTCCAGTACCAGCAAAACGGTCATCGTGTCGCGCAGCACCAAGGCCGACCACGATGTCGATTATCTGTTCGGTCAGGTGTCCATCGATAAGCCCTTCATCGACTGGAGCGGCAATTGCGGCAACCTGTCGGCGGCCGTCGGCTCGTTTGCTATCGCCAGTGGTCTGCTCGATGCTGGTCGTGTGCCGCAAGACGGCGTCGTCATTGTGCGTATCTGGCAGGCCAATATCGGCAAGACCATCATCGCCCATGTGCCCGTCAGCAACGGCGAGGTACAGGAAACCGGCGATTTCGAACTGGACGGCGTGACCTTTCCGGCCGCGGAGGTGGCGCTGGAGTTTCTTGATCCGGCAGCGGACGAAGAGGGCGCAGGCGGCTCGATGTTTCCCACCGGCAACCTGGTAGACGACCTTGAAGTGCCCGGTATAGGCACCCTGAAAGCGACCATGATCAACGCCGGTATCCCGACGATTTTCGTCAACGCCGCCGACATAGGCTACAGCGGTACCGAGCTGCAGGGCGATATCAATGGTGATCCGCAGGCGCTTGCCCGTCTGGAAACCATTCGCGCCTACGGTGCCGTGCGCATGGGCCTGATTCGCAGCGTTGATGAAGCCGCAACGCGGCAGCACACACCCAAGGTGGCTTTTGTAGCAGCGCCTGCCGATTACCTGTCTTCGAGTGGCAAACCTGTCGTAGCGCAGGATATCGACCTGCTGGTGCGTGCCGTGTCGATGGGCAAGCTGCATCACGCCATGATGGGCACCGCTGCCGTGGCCATCGGCACCGCCGCCGCCATTCCGGGGACGCTGGTCAGCCTGGCGGCTGGTGGACAGGCGCGCAGCGCGGTGCGCTTTGGTCATCCCTCCGGCACGCTGCGGGTCGGCGCGCAGGCTGTTCAGGAAGGCGCTGACTGGAAGGTCACTAAAGCCCTCATGAGCCGCAGCGCCAGAGTGCTGATGGAAGGCTGGGTGCGAGTGCCACAGTAAAACGACTGAAAAAATCAGCTGAAAAAATCAGCTGACGTGGCTACCTTCAACGGTTATTTGAAGCGCCGCTCTACACCTTTTTCGACCAGCACCTTGGCAGAGATTTCTTCCACCGAAAAATGCGTGGAGTTGATGTTGGGAATGTTCTCGCGGCGGAACAGGCTCTCTACCTCGCGCACTTCGAATTCACACTGCGCATAACTGGAATAGCGGCTGTTTGGCTTGCGCTCGTGACGGATCGCGGTGAGACGGTCCGGGTCAATGGTCAGGCCGAACAGCTTTTCGCGATGCTGCTTGAGCGCCGCAGGCAGTTGCAGCTTCTCCATGTCATCCTCGGTCAGCGGGTAGTTGGCGGCCCGGATACCGAATTGCATGGCCATGTACAGGCAGGTCGGGGTTTTGCCGCAGCGCGACACGCCAACCAGGATGATGTCGGCCTTGTCGTAATAATGCGTCCGCGCGCCGTCGTCGTTGTCCAGCGCAAAGTTGACTGCCTCGATGCGCTCCATGTAGTTGGAGTTATGCCCGATGGAGTGCGATTTGCCCACCGAATAGGAAGAGTGTGAACTAAGCTCCTGCTCCAGCGGGGCGAGGAAGGTCGAAAAGATGTCGATCATGAAGCCATTGGACGTCGCCAGAATCTCGCGGATGTCCTGATTGACGATCGTGTCGAAGATGATCGGGCGCACATCGTCCTTGTCGGCGGCATTATTGATTTGTTGTACCATCGCCCGCGCTTTCTCGACGCTGTCGATATAGGGCCTGGTGAACTTGTTGAATGTAATGTTTTCAAATTGTGCCAACAGGCTCTGGCCCAGGGTTTCGGCAGTGATACCGGTACCGTCCGAGATGAAGAAAGCAGATCGTTTCATTTTTGACCCAGGCCTTAAGCAGTTGACGAATTCTGGCTATCATAGGCGTGCCTGCCTGCAGGTGCGTCTTTTTTGAAGGTACGGTTTCAAGGCATGGGCCTGCGCCCGGCCAGACACGCCCGAGGTCACATCACATGTGATTCGGGTGAATGAGCTTTTCCCAACAACAAACACAGTTAGTGGAGAGATCACCTTGGTAGAGTACGTAGTTTCCCTCGATAAGCTCGGCGTCCATGATGTAGAGCACGTGGGGGGCAAAAACTCGTCCCTCGGCGAGATGATCAGCAACCTCGCAGGTGCTGGCGTCTCAGTGCCCGGCGGCTTCGCGACTACGGCCCAGGCTTACCGTGATTTTCTTGAGCTGAGCGGTCTGAACGATCAGATCCATGCTGCGCTGGACGCGCTCGATGTCGATGACGTCAACGCCCTGGCCCGCACCGGTGCGCAGATTCGCCAGTGGATCATGGAAGCCGAGTTTCCCGAGACGCTCAACGCCCAGATTCGTACTGCATTTGCCGAGCTGTCAGCCGGCAATCCGAACCTGGCAGTGGCGGTGCGCTCTTCCGCGACCGCTGAAGACCTGCCGGATGCCTCGTTCGCAGGCCAGCAGGAGACTTTCCTGAACATTCGCGGTGTCGAGAACGTTATCCGCGCTGCCAAGGAAGTCTTCGCTTCGCTGTTCAATGACCGTGCTATTTCCTATCGCGTGCACCAGGGTTTCGACCACAAACTGGTCGCGCTGTCGGCGGGTGTGCAGCGTATGGTGCGTTCCGAAACCGGAACGGCGGGCGTCATGTTTACCCTCGACACCGAATCCGGTTTCCGCGATGTGGTGTTCATTACCGGTGCCTACGGCCTGGGCGAGACGGTTGTGCAGGGCGCGGTCAACCCGGACGAGTTCTACGTGCATAAAGACACGCTGGCTGCAGGCCGTCCGGCGATTCTGCGGCGCAATCTGGGTAGCAAGGCTATCAAGATGATTTACGGCGACGAAGCCAAGGCTGGTCGTTCGGTCAAGGTGATCGACGTAGAGCCTGCTGATCGTGCGCGCTTCTGCCTGACCGATGCCGAAGTCTCGGAACTGGCTAAACAGGCAATGATCATCGAGAAACACTACAAGTGCCCGATGGATATCGAATGGGCCAAGGACGGTGACGACGGCAAGCTGTACATCGTGCAGGCGCGTCCGGAAACCGTGAAAAGCCGTGCCTCGGCCAATGTCATGGAACGCTACCTGCTCAAGGAGACCGGCAAGGTGCTGGTCGAAGGTCGTGCCATCGGCCAGCGCATCGGCGCAGGCAAGGTGCGGATCATCAAGGACGTGTCCGAGATGGACAAGGTCCAGCCTGGTGACGTGCTGGTGTCCGACATGACCGACCCGGACTGGGAACCGGTCATGAAGCGCGCCAGCGCAATTGTCACCAACCGTGGCGGTCGTACCTGCCACGCCGCGATCATCGCGCGCGAGCTGGGCATTCCGGCAGTGGTCGGTTGTGGCAACGCCACCCAGACGCTGCAGGATGGTCAGGGCGTAACGGTTTCCTGCGCAGAGGGCGACACCGGTTACATCTTTGAAGGCGAGCTGGGTTTCGACATCAAGACCAACTCGGTCGATGCGATGCCCGAGCTGCCGTTCAAGATCATGATGAACGTCGGCAACCCGGATCGTGCGTTTGATTTCGCCCAGTTGCCCAACGCCGGTGTCGGTCTTGCGCGTCTGGAATTCATCATCAACCGCATGATCGGTGTGCATCCCAAGGCGCTGCTCAACTATTCGCTGCTGCCGCCGGAAATCAAGGAAAGCGTCGACAAGCGCATCGCCGGTTACCATGATCCGGTCGGTTTCTACGTCGACAAACTGGTCGAGGGCATCAGTACCCTGGCTGCCGCGTTCACGCCGAAAAAGGTCATCGTGCGTCTGTCTGACTTCAAGTCCAACGAGTACGCGAACCTGATCGGCGGCAAGCTGTACGAGCCTGAAGAAGAAAACCCGATGCTGGGCTTTCGCGGTGCTTCGCGCTATATCAGCGAGAACTTCCGCGATTGTTTCGAGCTGGAGTGCCGTGCGCTCAAGCGCGTGCGTGAAGAGATGGGCCTGACCAACGTCGAGATCATGGTGCCATTCGTCCGGACGCTGGGTGAGGCGAGTCAGGTCATCGACCTGCTGGCCGCCAATGGCCTGAAACGTGGCGAAAACGGCCTGCGCATCATCATGATGTGCGAGTTGCCGTCCAATGCGATTCTGGCCGAAGAGTTCCTCGAGTATTTCGACGGTTTCTCCATCGGCTCCAACGACCTGACCCAGCTGACACTTGGCCTTGATCGCGACTCCGGCGTCATTGCCCACCTGTTCGACGAGCGTAACCCGGCGGTCAAGAAGCTGCTGTCCAATGCCATTCAGGCGTGCAACAAGGCGGGCAAGTACATCGGCATCTGCGGCCAAGGCCCTTCCGACCATCCGGATCTGGCGCGCTGGCTGATGGATCAAGGGATCGAGAGCGTATCGCTCAACCCCGATTCGGTGCTGGAAACCTGGTTCTTCCTCGCCGAGGCGCAGGCGCCTGTCTGAGGCGACACGGCCTTCGTGTGACGCGAGGGTGGCCTGAGCCGTCATGTGCTTCAGGTGTTTGAAAGAGGCGGTTTCTTCGGAAGCCGCCTTTTTTATGGCGTGCCGCGATAGCCCCGGAGCCCGATGTTTCATCCCGTCTGTCAAGCCAGATAAAGAGTGATATGCAAAGCAGTAGCCAGCTTTTTCCCGTTGCCTTGATCAGCGCCGAGCGTCGCGGCGATCTTGTCGAGGACGTCTACCGTCTCAAGCCAGCCAACAGCCCGGACCCCAGCGTCGAACTGGTGGTGACCCGACTGGGGCTGGTCGATCAGCCCGATGTGCGCGGCATCCCGGTGATTCTGCTGCATGGCAGTTTTTCCAACCGGCGTTTCTGGTATTCGCCCAAAGGTATCGGTCTGGGGCCGTATCTGGCGCGTGCCGGTTATGACGTCTGGATCCCGGAAATGCGCGGGCACGGTTTGTCGGCACGCAACCAGAACTATCGCGCCAACTGTGTGGCTGACTATGCCCGTTTCGACGTGCCCGCCATTGCCGCTTTCGTCTGCGAGCAAAGTGGTCAGATACCGCACTGGATAGGTCACTCGCTGGGCGGCACAACCCTGGCGGCCGCCTTGGGCGGCCAATACCTGGGGCCGGAAACTGCAGCGTCGGTGGCGTTGTTCGGCAGTCAGGTCAGCCGCACGTACTGGCCACTGAAAATTCCGCCGCTGCAATGGTCCGCGCGACTGTTGCTCAGGTCCTTCGAACATGTCTCGGGGCCGCGTTTCAAGCGTGGGCCGGAAGATGAGCCGATAGGGCTGGTGCTGGAAAGCCTGCGCTGGCACGGGCTGTTCGGGCGGTTTGGCGAGCGCGACAACAACTGGTGGGCCGGGCTTAAGGAGGTTCAGGTGCCGTTGCTGGCCGTTGCTGCGGCTGGCGATCATCAGGACCCGGTGTGGGCCTGTCGCACGCTGTTCGATCAGATCGGATCAGAGCAGCACAAACAGTTTCTTTGTCTGGGGCGCGAGCACGGCTTTGACGAAGACTTCGACCACGTGCGGATGCTGGTCAGCAAGGCCGCGCAGCAACAGGTCTGGCCGCGGGTCATCGCGTGGCTGAACGAGCAGAATGTTCCTGAACAGGTTGTAGAGTTTCAGGCGGCGGTGGGCAGTTAGCGGTTAAAGTCGCTATGGTTAGCGTCAGCCGGTCGCGCCTGATTGATCAGGCCGGTCCGTATCAATCCCGAGACAGGAGTTGACCTCATGCACTACATCACCCCCGATCTGTGTGACGCCTATCCGGACCTGATTCAGGTCGTGGAGCCGATGTTCAGCAATTTTGGCGGTCGCGATTCGTTTGGTGGCCAGATCGTCACCGTTAAATGTTTCGAAGACAACTCGCTGGTCAAAGAGCAGGTCGAGCTCGACGGCAAGGGCAAGGTGTTGGTGGTCGACGGTGGTGGTTCGCTGCGTTGTGCCTTGCTCGGTGACATGCTGGCAGAGAAAGCGGCCAAAAGCGGCTGGGAAGGTATGTTGATTTACGGTTGCATCCGCGACGTTGACGTCATCGCGCAGACCGATCTGGGTGTTCAGGCATTGGCCAGCCATCCGAAAAAAACCGAGAAACGCGGAATCGGTGACCTGAATGTGTTGGTCACCTTCGGTGGCGTGACCTTCCGTCCGGGAGAGTATCTGTATGCCGACAACAATGGCGTCATCATTTCCCCTTCACCCCTGACCATGCCGGAATAAGCGAAGTATCCATGTTCGATGAAGCAAACGCGCAGTGGGGGCTGGTTCATGCCCTCGTATTGGACGGTAAAGGCGGGGCGCGTTTCATCGCTCGAACCGAGTTGCAGGACCTTGAGCTGCAGCCGCAGGAAAGTCTGTGGCTGCATTGGGATCGCAGTCATCCGCAGACCCATACCTGGTTGCGTACCGGTAGCGGTCTGAGCGAATTTGCCTGCGACCTGTTGCTTGAAGAGAACACCCGGCCGCGTCTGCTGCCGTTGCCGGAGCAAGAGTTGCTGCTGTTTCTGCGCGGGGTGAACCTCAACCCCGGTGCCGAACCGGAAGATATGGTCTCGGTGCGCATTTTTGCTGCTGCGCAGCGGGTGATCTCGTTGCGCCTGCGTCCGCTGCGGGCCACTGAGGAACTGATCGAGAGGCTGGGGCAGGGTAAAGGCCCCACCAGTGCCTCGGAGTTGATCCTGTACCTGGCGCAATACCTGACTGACAAGGTTCAGGACCTGGTCGGCGAACTCACCGAATCGGTCGATGAAGAGGAAGAAAAGACCGACGCCGACGAACGGTACAGCCCAGAGCATGGCAAGCTGCTGCATATTCGTCGACGCGCAGCCGGTCTGCGCCGGTTTCTCGGGCCGCAGCGCGATATTTATGGCCAGCTTTCGCGGATCAAATTGTCGTGGTTCGCGCATGACGACGCCGATTACTGGAATGAGCTGAACAACAGCCTGACGCGCTATCTGGAAGAGCTCGAGCTGACCCGCGAGCGGGTAGGGCTGCTGCTGGAGTCCGAAGACCGGCGCTTGCGCGAGCACATGAACCGCACCATGTACCGTTTCGGGATCATTACCGGTATCTTCCTGCCAATGAGTTTTCTCACCGGTTTGCTGGGTATCAATGTCGGCGGCATACCCGGTTCTGACAGTTCATACGGCTTTCTGGTGGCGTGCTCGCTGATTGTTGCGTTAGCCGTCGGGCAGTGGTGGCTATTCAAGCGATTGCGCTGGGTATGAGTACGGGCTTGTCCGGGTTTTTGACGGGCGCGTGTGACTTGTTGTTTTCGCGTCGCGTCTTTGACTGACATTACGTGAGGTGCCTGATGCACGATCCGTTTGAAGAATCTTTACGCGACATGCTCAATTCTTCATCCTCCAGCCGGGATGATGACGCATGTCTGGGACGCGTCCTGAAAACCGCCAATCGCCAGGTCGGTGCCGGTGTGTTGTTCGGGTTGCTGGGCCGTTGGTCAGAAGCACTGATGATTGCCGTGAACAACGGCTCTGCCCACGTCTCTCCTGTTTCTCGCCGCACCATTCCGGGTGCCCGTTCTATCGATAAGGCTGATTGAGCATGGAATTGAATCTCTGGACCCAGAGCCTTCTTGCTGCAATGACTGCATTGTGGACCAAAGTCGCAAATTTCATCCCTAACCTGTTCGGCGCCCTTGTTGTGGTGCTGCTGGGTTTTGTCGTCGCCAAACTGCTCGACGCGCTGCTTTCCAAACTGCTGGCCAAACTGGGCCTGGATCGTCTGGTCGGCGGTACCGGTCTGACCAAGATTATCGGCCGCGCCGGCGTCAAGGTGCCGATCTCAACCCTGATCGGTAAAATCGTCTACTGGTTTGTCCTACTGATTTTCCTCGTCTCGGCTGCCGAATCCCTGGGGCTGCAGCGGGTTTCAGCTACGCTGGACATGCTGGCGCTGTATCTGCCCAAGGTATTTGGTGCGGCGCTGGTGCTGCTGGTTGGCGTGCTGCTGGCGCAACTGGTCAATGGGCTGGTACGCGGCGCAGCCGAAGGCGTAGGTATCGACTACTCTGCTGGCCTGGGGCGAATTGCTCAGGGTCTGGTCATCATCATCAGTATTTCGGTTGCGATCAGCCAGCTTGAGGTCAAGACCGACCTGCTGAACCACGTTATTGTGATTGCCTTGATTACCGTTGGTCTGACAGTGGCGCTTGCCCTGGGCCTCGGCAGTCGGGAGATTGCCGGGCAGATCATCGCCGGAATTTATGTTCGTGAGCTGTTTCAGGTGGGCCAGCAGGTGCGGGTGGGCGATACGGAAGGTCAGATCGAGGAAATCGGTACGGTCAAAACAACGTTGCTGACAGACGAGGGGGAGCTGGTGTCGTTTTCCAATCGCATCCTGCTCGAGCAGAGAGTAAGCAGCCGTTAAGCGGTTAACCTGCTAATGTATGCCGCCAGGTTGCCGATACAGGCCGTGGCGGACACTGACCTGACTGTCGGCAAGATTTGTTTTGAATAAACCTCAACCGTTTTCGACGCGCTACGATCCCCGCGAGCTCTCTGATGAGGAGCTGGTCGCGCGCGCCCATGTTGAGCTGTTCAATGTGACGCGGGCTTATGAAGAATTGATGCGTCGTTACCAGAGAACACTTTTTAACGTCTGCGCACGTTATTTAGGGAACGATCGCGATGCTGACGATGTCTGTCAGGAGGTGATGCTTAAGGTGTTGTATGGGTTGAAAAATTTTGAAGGTAAATCTAAATTTAAGACTTGGCTTTACAGCATCACCTACAATGAATGCATCACGCAGTACAGGAAGGAACGGCGTAAGCGTCGCTTGATGGACGCTTTGAGTCTGGATCCACTTGAGGAAGCGTCGGAAGAAAAGACGCCCAAACCTGAAGAGCGGGGCGGACTTGATCGCTGGCTTGTGTATGTGAACCCGATCGATCGGGAGATTCTGGTCCTGCGTTTTGTTGCAGAACTTGAATTCCAGGAGATTGCTGACATCATGCACATGGGCTTGAGCGCAACGAAAATGCGTTACAAGCGGGCTTTAGATAAATTACGAGAGAAATTTGCGGGAATCGCCGAAACTTAATACGGTGCAAATATCTCTAAAGAACTGGCGAGGTCTGGTAGACTCGCCGCTGAGTTGTCCCCCTGTGTGGGACCGCTTAATAATCATCAGATGGGGATTTAACGGATGAAACTGAAAAACACCTTGGGCTTGGCCATTGGTACTATTGTTGCCGCAACTTCGTTCGGCGCTCTGGCTCAAGGCCAAGGCGCAGTCGAAATCGAAGGCTTCGCCAAGAAAGAAATGTACGACAGCGCCCGTGATTTCAAAAACAACGGCAACCTGTTCGGCGGTTCGATTGGCTACTTCCTGACCGACGACGTTGAATTGCGTCTGGGCTACGACGAAGTTCACAACGTTCGTAGCGATGATGGCAAGAACATCAAGGGCGCCGACACCGCTCTGGACGCTCTGTACCACTTCAACAACCCAGGCGACATGCTGCGTCCATACGTTTCTGCCGGTTTCTCCGATCAGAGCATTGGCCAGAACGGTCGCAACGGTCGTAACGGTTCCACCTTCGCCAACATCGGCGGCGGTGCCAAGCTGTACTTCACCGACAATTTCTATGCTCGTGCTGGCGTTGAAGCTCAGTACAACATCGACCAGGGCGACACCGAGTGGGCGCCTAGCGTCGGTATCGGCGTAAACTTCGGCGGCGGCAGCAAGAAAGTTGAAGCAGCACCAGCTCCAGTAGCTGAAGTGTGCTCCGACAGCGACAACGACGGCGTGTGCGACAACGTTGACAAGTGCCCTGACACCCCAGCCAACGTAACCGTTGACGCTGATGGCTGCCCAGCAGTTGCTGAAGTTGTTCGTGTTGAGCTGGACGTGAAGTTCGATTTCGACAAATCCGTAGTCAAGCCTAACAGCTACGGCGACATCAAGAACCTCGCTGACTTCATGCAGCAGTACCCACAGACCACCACCACTGTTGAAGGTCACACTGACTCCGTCGGTCCTGACGCTTACAACCAAAAACTGTCCGAGCGTCGTGCAAACGCCGTTAAACAGGTTCTGGTTAACCAGTACGGTGTTGGCGCTAGCCGCGTAAACTCGGTTGGTTACGGCGAATCCCGTCCAGTTGCTGACAACGCAACTGAAGCTGGCCGCGCAGTTAACCGTCGCGTAGAAGCAGAAGTAGAAGCTCAAGCTAAGTAATTAGCCGCTTGTACTGAAAAGCCCGGCTTAGGCCGGGCTTTTCTTTGCCTGCGATTTGCTCAGGCAGACGATCCTCAAGGGGCAGGATCAGCTGGCATTCAGCTGTGCGTGATCCATCAGCGTTTGATTTAGCAGCTCATTGCTGCATGCGGCAACCGCGCCGATCACCAGAATGGCAGGGCTCTTCAGCTCGAAAGCGCTGGCGTCGCGCTGCATCGCATTCAACGTGCTGCGGCACTCGCGCTGCCAGGGCAGTGAAGCATTCTCGATCATCGCCACAGGCATCTCGCCACTCATTCCGCCAGCCAGCAGGCTCTCGCGAATTTCCGCCAGCTTTGCCACGCCCATGTAGACCACCAGAGTAGTTCCGCCTTGTGCGAGGGCCTGCCAGTTGAGGCTGCTGTCGTCCTGGGTATGGGCAGTGACCAGTGTTACGCCACGGCTTATGCCGCGCAGGGTCAGCGAAATGCCACACTGTGTTGCGCCGGCGAGTCCCGCCGTGATGCCGTTGACCAGTTCCACCGCGACGCCGCGTTCCTGCAACCACTGCGCCTCTTCACCGCCACGGCCAAAGATGCACGGATCGCCACCCTTGAGGCGCACAACGCATTTGCCCTGACGTACATAGCGCAGCATCAGGCGATGGATAAACGCTTGTGGCGTTGAACGGCAACCGCCGCGTTTGCCGACCGCGATCACTCGCGCATTCGGGCAGTGCTCAAGCACTGCGGTATTGACCAGATCATCGATCAGCACCACATCGGCTTCGTGCAAGGCTCGCACTGCCTTGAGGGTCAGTAATTCCGGGTCACCGGGACCGGCGCCCACCAGCCATACTTTTGCGCTCATGCTGCACTCCTCATTGGGTAACGGCCACGGTGTTGATCAGTCTTTTTATTTCAGGCACGCAGGAGCCGCATTGGGTCCCGCAGCCCAGTTGTGTCTTGAGTTGATTCAGGTCCAGGCCGCGCCCGATACCGTCCATTACTGCGCTCTGGCTGACGTTCATGCAGTTGCACAAGGTCTTGTCACGGGTCTGCGTCGAGTCTTTGCCAGGTTCGCTGCTGAGCGGGGCAAGCAGCCAGCGCCGCAGCGAAGCATCAATGCGTTCTTCCAGCCATAGCGCCTGCAGCCAGTGTCGGGCAAGTGTTTCACCGGCCAGGCGGATGGCGGTAATGCGGCCGTTGTCGATACGCACCCGCTTGCCAATTGAGCGCTTGGGGTCGTCATAAGCCATAACCGGCCCTTCATCGAGGCCCAGTATCTGGTCAATGTGCTGCAGCAGCATCGTATCAGGCGCTTCGGCGCTGGCGGCGCGTATGACCAATGCAGGCCGCTCGCGTCCGGCAAGGCCCATGCTCAGGTAAGTAAACACGTCGCACAGAGGGCGCAGCCTTTCCATCTGCTGCTGCACATTGCCCTCGATCAGGGCGAAAAACTGCCAGGGCAGATAAGCTTTTTCGATTCTGACCCCGGAATGCTTGAGTTCCGGTTGTTTCGAGACCGGGTCGAAGGCTGGCTGAGTCAGCGTGTTTACGCCGCCCTTGAGAAACCGGTCGCCCCAGTGCATCGGCAAGAAGGCCTGACCGCAGGCAATACTGTCATCGCCGCCGACGGGCAACAGCAGCTCGCCGCGTCGGCTGATCAGCTTGACCAGATCGCCAGGTTGCAGGTCATGACGCTGCATGTCTTGAGGGTTGATGCTCAACAGCGCTTCGCTGACATGCCCGAACAGCCGCGCAGCCGTACCGGTGCGGCTCATGCCATGCCATTGATCGCGCAGCCTGCCGGTGTTGAGTGTCAGTGGGTAGTCAGCATCGCGCAGCTCTTTGGCGGCGATATAAGGCTCGGATAAAAACTGCGCACGGCCCGAGTCGGTGGGGAAAATACCATCGGTATACAGCCGCGGCGTGCCCACGCTGGCACCGCGAGGGAAGGGCCATTGCTGTGGGCCATGGAGGTCGATGAGCTCGCGGTCGATCCCGGACATGTCCAGATCTCGCCCGACCGTCAGGCCTTTGAATTCATCGAACAAGGCCTTGGGTGTGTGGAAATCGAACAGCGCAGGTGCATCGGGTTGCAGGCGCTTTTGCAGGCGCTGGGCGAAGTCCACAGTAATTGCCCAGTCGGAGCGCGCTTCGCCGGGGGGCGCAACGGCTTTGCGGACATTGGAAATGCGCCGCTCCGAGTTGGTCACCGTGCCTTCTTTCTCGCCCCAGCTGGCGGCAGGCAGCAACAGGTCGGCATAGCGCGCCGTTTCGGTGGTCTTGAAGGCCTCCTGAAGCACCACGAACGGGCAGGTTTCCAGCGCCTGTCGGATTCTGTTCTGATCGGGCAGTGATTGTGCCGGGTTGGTACAGGCAATCCACAATGCCTTGATCGTACCGTTCTGCAGTTGCTCGAACAGTTCGATGGCGGACAAACCGGGCTTGGCGGGCAGGCTGTCGACGCCCCAGTAGTGCGCAACCTGCGCACGGTGTTCGGGATTGGCTGCGTCGCGATGGCCGGGCAGCAGGTTGGACAGGCTGCCGGTTTCACGTCCGCCCATGGCGTTGGGTTGGCCGGTGAGCGAAAAGGGGCCTGCACCGGGTCGGCCGATCTGCCCGGTGGCCAGGTGCAGGTTGATCAGTGCGCTGTTTTTTGCGCTGCCTGCAGTGGATTGATTCAGGCCCATACACCACAGCGACAGAAAGCCCGGGGCTTCACCCACCCAGCGGGCGCAGGTGTGTAGCTGTTCCTGGGTAATGCCGCAGAGGGTTGCTACGTGTTCAGGCGGGTAATCTCGTACCAGCGCTGACAGCGCCTCATAGCCCTGTGTGTGTGCGGCAATGAACTCGGGGTCAACCAGGCTTTCGCTGATCAGCACATTGAGGATGCCGTGAAACAGCGCAACGTCGGTGCCAGGCTGAATCGCCAGGTGCAGGTCCGCCAGTTCGCAGGTATCAGTGCGTCGTGGGTCGATGACGATGAGTTTCATCTGCGGGCGACGGCTTTTCGCTTCTTCCAGGCGACGAAACAGAATCGGGTGCGCGTAGGCCATGTTGCTGCCGACGATCATCACGCAATCGCTCAGTTCGATATCTTCATAGCTGCAAGGCGGTGCGTCGGCGCCCAGGCTGCGCTTGTAGCCTGCCACGGCCGAAGACATGCATAGCCGTGAATTGCTGTCGATATTGTTGGTGCCGACCAGTGCGCGGGCCAGCTTGTTGAACGCGTAGTAGTCCTCGGTCAGCAACTGGCCGGAAATATAGAATGCGACGCTGTCGGGGCCGTGCTCGCGGATGCTCTCGGCGAAGACGTTGGCCGCGTGCTCCAGCGCAGTGTCCCAATCGGTGACGCTGCGTGCCAGGTCTTTGCTCAGGCGTAGTTCCGGGTACAGTGCGCGCGCGTCGATGTCCCCGGTCAGGTGCAGACTTGAACCTTTGCTGCACAACTTGCCGAAGTTGGCCGGGTGCTTCGGGTCACCGCTGACGCCGAGGATATTCTGGCCGTCATGCTCGATCAGCACGCCGCAGCCAACGCCGCAATAGCAGCAGGTGGAGGCGGTTACCCGAGTGGTCTGAATGGCGAGGCTGGTCATGCGCGGGCGGCCTCTGGCGCGGCGGGCTTGCCGAATATCAAGTGGTTGCGTATGGCATCGATGCCCTGGCCATCACGGATCTGCTGCAAGTACCAGCTACCGTCCGCGGTGTCGCCATAAAGGCAGGCGCCGACCAGTACGTCGTTCTTGATCACCAGTTTCTTGTAAACGCCGCCGATGGGGTCCGAGAGGGTGATGCTTTCAGTGCCTTCGGCACCGAGAAAGTCCCCGGCGGAAAACAGGTCGATGCCGGTGACTTTGAGCTTGGTCGAGGTCACTGACCCCGGATAACGGGCAAAGCCAAGCTGCGCAAGGTGATTGGCACACACCCGGGCCTGTTCGAACAGCGGCGCCACCAGCCCGTAAGCGATGCCGCGATGGCTGACGCATTCGCCAATCGCATAGATGCGCGGGTCGTAGGTCTGCAACGTATCGTTGACCAGAATGCCCCGGTTGCAGGGCAGGCCAGCCTGTTCGGCCAATTCGGTGTTGGGACGTATGCCTGCGGCCATGACTACCAGATCGGTGTCGATCACCTCGCCGTTTTTGAATTGCACCGCGCGTACGCGGCCCAGATCATCGCCGAGCAGGGCTTCGGTCTGTTCGTTGAGGCGAAAACCCAGGCCACGCTTTTCCAGTGCTGCTTGCAGCATCAGCCCGCTGGTTTTGTCCAGTTGGCGTTCCAGCAGCGTCTGGCCGTTGTGAATCACAGTGACCTGCATGCCGCGCAGGCTCAAGCCGTTGGCAGCTTCGAGCCCGAGCAGGCCGCCGCCGATGACCACTGCACGTTTGTGCGTGACGGCGGTATCGATCATCTGGCGGGTGTGGCCGATGTCGCGGTAGCCGATGACGCCTTCCAGCGTGTTGCCGGGAACCGGCAGAATAAAAGGTCGCGAGCCGGTGGCGATCAGCAGGCGATCGTAAGAGGCCTGGGTGCCGTCATCGGCGATTACCACGCGTTTGATTCGGTCAATCTTCACCACGCGACGGTTCAGCAACAACTGGATACCGTTGCTTTCGTACCAGGCCAGATCGTTGAGCACGATGTCTTCGAAATTCTGTTCGCCTGCCAGCACCGGGGACAGCATGATGCGGTTGTAGTTGGGGTGTGGCTCGGCACCGAAGACCGTGATGTCATACAGGTCTTCGCTCAGTTTCAGCAACTCTTCGAGTGTGCGCACGCCGGCCATGCCGTTGCCTACCATCACCAGTTTGAGTTTTTTCATCTTGCCTCCGAGTCACTGCAGTGCGTGCTCGACACGTTTCGCGCAAACAAAAAAAGGCGTCCCGCCAGTTGCCTGACGGGGACGCCTTTGTCCGGTCCCGTTCTATCGGGAGGCGCAGCCCTCATCGTTGAGGGCTACGCGTTATGAATGATCTGCACAAGACCATGCAGCGCCTGTGCCAACTCGCATTTACCTGCGTAAAGGGGGTTACGGTCGATGCCTCAGGTTATTTCTGCACTGCGTTGAGGCGTGTTGCACAGAAGCAGGGCGGTCCGCTTCAGTGATGGCTCATGAGCCAGATCACCAGCAGAAGATTGAGCAGCATCGAGAACAGTGCCAGCGTTCGCCAGACTTTGAGCGGTTCGCGTTCCAGCAATGGGCGCGGTTTTGCTACCACCGGGCGATGCTCGGCCTGCTCCATTTCCAGTAACCACTGCTCGGCGGTTTCGTAACGCTGGTACGGGTCGGCTTGCAGTGCCTTGTCCAGACTCTGGCTCAGCCATTGCGGCAGATCCGGTCGATAACGGCTGGCGGCGATCGGCGTGCCGAAGCGGCGATGCTGAAAGGCTTCGATCTCGCCATACGGGTAGTGGCCTGTCAGCAGGTAATACAGCGTGACGCCTGCCGCATAGAGGTCTTGCTGCGGATGCGGCTCAGCGCCGTTGAAGGCTTCCGGAGCGATGTAGCTCGGGGTGCCGGGCAAGTCGTCAGGGTTGCCGGTTGACAGTCCCGGGCAGTAAGCCAGACCGAGATCCAGCAGGCGCAGTTCGCCATCATCTGCCAGCAGCAGGTTTTCCGGTTTGATATCGCGATGAATGATGTTGCGTCGATGCAGCAGGCCCGCAGCGCGTAACAGTCGGGTCGCGAGGTCCTGCCATTGAGCCAGCGGCAGCGGCCCGTTGCGTGTGAAGACCTCGGCCAGTGTATTTCCGCAATACTCGCGCATCACGTAATACAGGTGCTGACGGTCTGCCAACGGATGGACCTCGGGAAAGAAGCGCCCGGCAACCCGGCGTAAAAACCACTCTTCAAGCAATAACCCTTGACCTGCACCCGACTCGTCATGTCGGCTGGCCGGCAGGGTTTTCAGCAGCCACGGTTGGCCGTGGGTATCGGTCACCCGATAAAGGATGGACTGGCGCGACTGCGCCACGATGCTGCCAACCGTCCAGCCTTCGAAGGCCTGGCCCGCCTTGAGCGCGGGTGGCAGTGGCCATTGCTGCAATTGCAGCAGCGTGTCCCCCAGATCGTCCTCGCCGAGGCTATCGACCTGAATCAGCAGGGCGCTGGCATTGTCCTGGCTGCCTGCCAGATGCGCCGCGCTGACCAGCGTTTTCACCGCCGAGTCGAGGTTGTCCTGCTCGGTCAGAATCGAGCGGATGCTGGCATCACCAAGGGTCGCCCAGATACCGTCGCTGACCAGCAACAGTCGTTCACCTTCACACAGCTCTCCGTCCAGATAGTCCATGACCACGTATTGGTCCAGGCCCAGCGCGCGCTTGAGCACATGCTGCATGTCGGCCTGTTCCCAGACGTGGTCTTCACTGATGCGCTTTAGCGTACCGGCCTGCCAGCGATAAGCCCGGCAGTCACCGACATGGGCAAGGGTGAAGCGTCGTCCACGCAGCACCAGAGCGCTGAGGGTAGTCAGTAAACCATTGGCCAGCAGCCAGCGATTCTGCGCCAGCAGCAGGCGGTCGAGAGACTGGGCCACGCCCCAGGTTTCCGGCGTGGCGTAATAGTCGAGTGCCAGCGCCTGTAGCGTGGACTGCGCAGCCAGTGCGCCATCGGCACACTGGCTGACGCCGTCGGCCAGGGCGAACAGATAGCCCTTGCTGGCGGCCAGTGCCGGGGCCGGAGTGACCAGGCGCAGAGCATCCTGGTTTTCCGCGCGCGGACCGCTGGCGCTGAATTGAGCGAACTGCAATTGCAGCGTCATCGGCGGTTCAGACTCGCGCCGCAGTCACGGCCGCCGAACCCCAGGTGGTTCTCCAGCGACGTTTAACGTTCAGCAAACCGAACCAGGCCAGCACCGCCAGACCTGCGAACAGCCACAGGCCCAACTGGTAATCGCCAGTGTTCTGTTTGATGGTGCCCAGACCGGCTGCCAGCAGGAAGCCACCGATGCCGCCTGCCATGCCGATCAGGCCGGTCATGACCCCGATTTCCTTGCGGAAACGCTGCGGAACCAGCTGAAAGACCGCGCCGTTACCGGCACCCAGGCCCAGCATCGCGGCAACGAACAGGGCCAGTGCTGCCCACGAGCTTGGCAGGTTGAAACCCACCGCCGCGATACCTATGGCCGCAACGGCGTACATCACGGTCAACGTGCGAATCCCGCCAAAGCGGTCAGCCAGCGCGCCACCAAGCGGGCGCATCAGGCTGCCGCCGAAGACACAGGCAGCGGTGTAGTAACCGGCAGTAATCGGGCTCAAGCCATATTGGTCGTTGAAATAGCCGGGCAGGGCGCTGGCCAGGCCGATGAAGCCGCCGAACGTCACGCTGTAGAAAAACATGAACCACCAGCTGTCACGATCACCCAGCGCCTTGAGGTAGTCCGCCATGGATTTGGGCTTGCTGCGCTCCGGGGCGTTGCGCGCCATAAGGGTGAAAGCGATCAGGGTCAGAACCAGCGGTATCAGCGCCAGACCGAACACGTTGCCCCAACCGAAACTGGCGGCCAGTACCGGCGCGATCAATGCTGCCAGCACGGTGCCCGAGTTGCCCGCGCCGGCAATGCCCATCGCCTTGCCTTGGTGCTGCGGTGGATACCATTGCGACGCCAGAGGCAGCGCGACGGCGAATGAAGCGCCCGCCATACCCAGAAACAGCCCCAGCAGCAGTACCTGACCGTAGGTGTGAATGCCCAGCTGCCAGGCTGCCAGCAGTGCGCCTATGACAATCACCTGACCGATGATGCCGGCGGTCTTGGGCGACAGCTGGTCCGCCAGCAGACCCATGAAAAAGCGCAGCACGGCACCCGCCAGAATCGGTGTGGCGACCATCAGGCCGCGTTGCTGAGTGGTCAGGTGCAGGTCAGTGGCAATCTGCACGGCCAGCGGGCCGAGCAGATACCAGACCATGAAACTCAGGTCGAAATAGAGAAACGCCGCAAACAGGGTCGGTTTATGGCCTGCCTTCCAGAAGCTTGTATCCATGTGCACACCTCATCATCTGCTAGTTAGTCAGTCGGGCCATGACCGCGACACGGGGTATTCCAGACGCTGTGGTGGAGTGTTCCGAATGACGGCGACTCCACCGGCCCCGTACCCGGGACCAAAACGCAAAAAACGTCGCCTCTCTGTCCACGTGAGCGGAAAGAGATGAGCGACGTCTTTGTCGTAAAAGGTGATAGCCGCCGTTGGCTACCGTGTGATTGCTAAAGCAAGAGATGGGCCAATGGCGTTGCAAGCGGTTAGCTGCAAGCTGCGAGCGGGTTTGGGTGATTTCCAGGAAGTAGGCGAGGGCCGGTCAGTGACCTTGAAGCGGGCGCTCGTCAGCAAAGCGCCGTAAAACAGGGCGCGCCGCGAGCGACAGCCTGCAGCCTGACAGGACGAGATCAAGCGTGGTTACTGAAGAGTTTATTAAAGTTCAATGGCGTTATTATTATTTCATGTGCCACTAGTTTTGATATTAGGTACTGTCACTGTGATGCTGTTTTGATGTGCTTTTATGACGGTCTTAATAGCGATGATCAATAAGTGTTAATATTTATTAATTTTCTGTTTATTGAGGTTGTACGATAACGCCGGTCTCAATATTTAATTTACATTGCCCGGTATCTCTGACAGCATTCATTGCACCGTGATTAACACGGCTCATTCATCAGGACATGAATTTACTCTTCACTATGGCAATCTGTAATTGCAAATTGCCTGTCAATTTCGATAAATGTTTACTTTTGAAAAAAAGTAATCGGCTACTCGCTCTTTTTCCGGTTTTCAGTTGCCCCAGGGCTTGAAACACCGATCCCGGGTACCTCCCGGCACTACAGCCCGCAGACCGGGCTGTCTTCCTCTTCGCGCTTCATTGCAGGCGCCAATAAAGGACATCATCATCATGAGTAACATCAATTACGCACCTACCATCTGGTCCCGTGCCGATGCGTTGAAGGTCAATGAAAATGACCCGACCACCACGCAGCCATTGGTAAAAGCGGACTTTCCGGTCATGAGTGATAAGGTCTTCATCTGGGACACCATGCCGTTGCGAGAGCTTGACGGCACGGTGGTCTCAGTCAACGGCTGGTCGGTTATCGTCACACTGACGGCTGATCGCCACCCCGACGACCCGCAGTATCTCGGCGCCAACGGCCGCTACGACATCAAGCGCGACTGGGAAGATCGTCACGGGCGGGCGCGCATGTGCTACTGGTATTCGCGCACCGGCAAGAACTGGATCTTCGGTGGCCGGGTCATGGCCGAAGGCGTGTCGCCCACCACCCGTGAGTGGGCAGGCACACCGGTATTATTGAATGACAAGGGTGATATCGATCTTTACTACACCTGCGTGACACCGGGGGCGACCATTGCCAAAGTGCGCGGCCGTATTGTGACGTCCGATCAGGGCGTGGAGTTGAAAGACTTTACCCAGGTCAAAAAGCTGTTCGAGGCCGACGGCACTTATTATCAAACCGAAGCGCAGAACTCGACGTGGAACTTCCGCGACCCGAGTCCGTTTATTGATCCCAATGATGGCAAGTTGTATATGGTCTTTGAAGGTAATGTGGCCGGCGAACGCGGTACGCATACCGTTGGCGCTGCAGAACTTGGCCCGGTGCCACCCGGCCATGAAGAAGTGGGGGGTGCGCGTTTTCAAGTGGGCTGTATCGGCCTGGCAGTTGCGAAAGATCTCAGCGGAGAAGAGTGGGAAATACTACCGCCACTGGTGACTGCGGTGGGCGTCAATGACCAGACTGAACGTCCGCATTATGTCTTTCAGGACGGCAAGTATTATTTATTCACCATTAGTCACAAGTTTACGTATGCCGACGGTGTGACCGGGCCGGACGGCGTTTACGGTTTTGTGGGCGAGCATTTGTTCGGGCCTTACCGGCCGATGAACGCTTCCGGACTGGTGCTGGGCAATCCGCCTGCACAGCCATTCCAGACGTACTCCCACTGTGTGATGCCCAACGGCCTGGTGACTTCGTTCATCGACAGCGTGCCCACCAGCGGCGATGACTACCGTATCGGCGGCACCGAGGCGCCGACGGTCAGAATCCTGTTGAAGGGCGACCGCTCGTTCGTGCAGGAAGAGTATGACTACGGCTACGTCCCGGCGATGAAGGATGTGCAGTTGAGCTGACAGGCTGCGCCCCTGTAAACGGTGAAGAACGCCTGTGCGGGCAGGCGTTCTTCCTGGCTTCAGCCCAGCAGTTCGCTCATTGCGATAATCTGCTCGGCCACCTGAATCAGCTTTTGCTGACGACTCATTGCCTGGCGTCGCATCAGCGTATAAGCCTCTTCCTCGTTGCAATCCTTCATCTTCATAAGTAGCCCCTTGGCCAGCTCGATCCGCTTGCGCTCGGCCAGTTGCTGATCGCGGGCATGCAATTGCGCGCGCAGCGCCTGATCGCTTTCAAAGCGGGCCATCGCCACATCAAGAATCGGTTGCAGCCGTTGGGCCTGAATACCCTCGACGATATAAGCGCTGACCCCGGACTTGATTGCCTGGCGCATCACGCCCGGATCATGCTCGTCGGTGAACATCACGATGGGCCGCGGTTGGTCACGGCTGACCAGCACCACTTGCTCCATTACGTCGCGTCCTGGCGATTCAGTGTCGATGAGGATGACGTCCGGGCGCACCGCTTCAACGCGAGCGGGCAAGTCGATGATCAGTCCCGATTCGTCGATTACTTCAAAACCGGCCTCTATCAATGCCGATTTGAGGCGACCTACCTTTCTGGCCGTGTCATTGATAAGCAGGATACGCAGCATGCTCACGTTCTCCGTCAACGACTGGCCACAGCGGGCGCGTTGTCGGCCAGCGAGTGGAGCTTGAAGCTACGCGCGTAGCCTGCGGGATCGCTGCCGTCCCAGACCTTGCCATCGATCAACTGACTGCTGCGCAGGGTTGCTGTGGGGGCGTCGATGCCCAGCGCATCGGCTGCCTGGCGATACAGGTCCAGTTGCTGGACGCGGCTGGCGACGGCCAGGTAGTCCGGGTCTTCACGCAACAGGCCCCAGCGCCGGAACTGAGTCATGAACCACATGCCGTCGGACAGCCACGGATAATTGACCTGCCCCTGATCATGGAAACTGACTGCATGCGGGTCCTGCCAGTGATTGCCGAGGCCGTCGCTGTAGTGGCCAAGCAGGCGTGGCTCGATGCAGTCCGGCGAGGTATCCAGATAATCCGCACCGCTGAGCAGCTGTGCGGTGCTGCGCCGGTTATGATCGCTTTGCTCGATGAAACGGCTGGCTTCCAGGACGGCCATGATCAGTGCTCTGGCCGTGTTGGGGTTCTGTTCGACAAACTCGCGGGTACAGCCCAGCACCTTGCCCGGGTGATCCGGCCAGATCGACTGGCTGGTCGCCATCGTGAAGCCCAGTTGCTGCTGAACGGCGCTGGCACCCCAGGGTTCGCCGACGCAGAAACCGTCGATGCGCCCAGCCTGCAGGTGTTGCGCCATTTGCGTGGGGGGCACCACGACACTGTTCACATCATCGAGCGGGTGAATGCCCTGGCTGGCGAGCCAGTAGTAGAGCCACATGGCATGGTTGCCGGTGGGGAAGGTCTGCGCGAAGGTCAGCCTTGAGCCGCTTTGGTGCGCACGTTTGTCCAGTGCCTCAGGAGTGATCACGCCCGCCTGCTGCAGCTCGCGGGACAGGTTGATGCACTGGCCGTTCTGGTTGAGCCCCATGAGGATGGCCATGTCGGCCGCCGGGCCACCGCTGATGCCCATTTCCACCGCATAGATCAGGCCGTACAGGCTGTGTGCCGCCTGCAACTGCCCGCTGACCAGCCTGTCGCGCAGCCCGGCCCAGGAGGTCTGACGCTCGAGGTTCAAGCTCAGGCCGTAAGGCTGGGCGAAACCCTGGGTTGCAGCGACTACCAGCGGGGCACAGTCGGTGAGTGCCATGAAGCCCACGTCCAGGCTGTTCATTTCCGGTGCGTCGCTACCGGCCACCCAGTCCAGCGCATTGCCGGTTCGTTCGTTCATAAAACGTGCTTCATAAAGGTCCGTCCAGAAAAAAGGCGTCGTCCGACCCCTTGCCGATGCAAGTGTCGAAGCGACGCCGTTGTCCATGCACCGCTCCGCCGTTGGAGCGAGTACCGATAGCGGTTTCAAGCAAGGCATATGCCATCGCCGGGGAGGGGCGAGCAACAAGTTTGTCGCGCGCCTCGCCTGACAGGCCTGCACACGTCTATAATCGCCACCCTGAATTCAGCTGCTCACGAGCCCATCCCGCCATGTATAACCTGGCCCGCCAGTTACTGTTCAAACTTTCCCCGGAAACCTCTCATGACCTTTCGCTGGACCTGATCGGTGCAGGCGGGCGGCTGGGCCTCAATGGCCTGCTGAGCAAGTCCCCGGCGAAGTTGCCGGTCAGTGTGATGGGCCTTGAATTTCCCAACCCTGTGGGGCTGGCAGCAGGTCTGGACAAAAACGGTGCAGCCATCGATGGCTTTGCGCAACTGGGCTTCGGCTTTGTCGAGATCGGTACTGTGACGCCACGTCCACAGCCGGGCAACCCCAAGCCGCGCATTTTCCGCCTGCCGCATGCCGAGGCGATCATCAATCGCATGGGCTTCAACAACCTGGGGGTCGACAACCTGGTGTCCCGAGTCCAGGCGGCAAAGTATCGCGGCATTCTGGGCATCAATATCGGCAAGAACTTCGACACGCCGGTCGAGCGTGCGGTCGACGATTACCTGATCTGCCTGGACAAGGTCTATGCCCATGCCAGCTACGTCACCGTCAACGTCAGTTCGCCCAATACGCCGGGGCTGCGCAGCCTGCAGTTCGGTGACTCGCTCAAGCAACTGCTCCAGGCCCTGAGCCTGCGCCAGCAAGAACTGACGCAACGGCACGGCAGGCGCGTGCCACTGGCGATCAAGATTGCCCCGGACATGAGCGATGAAGAAACCGTGCTGGTGGCCTCTGCACTGATCGAGTCGGGTATGGATGCAGTGATTGCCACCAACACCACGCTCAGCCGCCAGGGTGTGGAAGGGCTGCCGCATGGCGATGAAGCGGGTGGTCTGTCGGGTGCGCCGGTGCGGGAAAAAAGCACGCACATCGTCAAGGTGCTGGCCGGTGAACTGGCGGGTCGCCTGCCGATCATTGCCGCAGGCGGGATCACCGAAGGCCGACACGCCGCCGAGAAGATCGCTGCGGGGGCCAGTCTGGTGCAGATCTATTCGGGGTTCATCTACAAGGGCCCTGCGCTGATTCGCGAGTCGGTGGATGCCATTGCGGCGATGCCTCGCGCCGCACGCTGAACCCGGGGTAAAAAAAGGGGCTCTGCAAGAGAGCCCCTGGGCGTTGGCCCGCCGCCCGGGTCGGGCGTGCATGGTACAGGTGTGAATCAGTCAATCATGTGGGTGGCCCGACAGAGGCCTGAAAGTCTTTTAATCGCCTCATCCGACCGCGTGAAGTTCGTTGAGTCTGTGGATGCCCGCAGTGCCGGTCATACCGTCCCAGTTGTCGCCGCGTCCTTCGCGCCAGCCATTGATCCATGCCTGGCGTACTGACGGTAGAGTAAAAGGGCAAAGCTCACGGGATTTACCATGAACGCCGTATTGATATCCGCGTAAAAATGCTCTTTCCAACGGATCACGCTTAAGTCTTCTCATAGGGTAATGCCCTCGTCTGTTGACTGTAATATCCCTGAGACCCCGTGATGAGGTCGGGCAGAATCTTCTGCCGTTGGGGCCCGCTGCCGGCGTCGCGGGCCTTGATGCCATGACCATTGCGGCTATGACCTGAGACGATTTCTAACCAAAGCGCAGGGCGGTGTGAATGATCGTTTTGTCATAAGCACGTCACATTCAGGTCTGTCGAGCAATAAGCGATGATCTGTTTCCACCATGATTTTTTCTGCGGCCCCTTGAACATGGGCGTTTGCAGGCTAATTGAAATCGCTTATCAGGCTCATATACTGGCTCAATGCCTTGGCTGTTTAAGCGACGAAGGGTCATGATCGGCGCTGCACAAATGTGACTTTTCAAAACACGACTTTTGATTGCGCACCTTATTGCCGACATCGGCTTGCCTGATATCTGTTCTAATACGCGCCATAACTGCCGCAATGACATGACAGGATCATGCGGTGGACCGGCACACATCACGTGCCACGCAGGCGTTCTCCACGAAAGACGCCTGTTCAAATCTGGCAGGGCAATGCGTTGCCCGCCGCTGACGGCTCAGGCCCTGGAATACACATGTCGGATCGCTACGAACTTTTCCTCACTTGCCCCAAGGGCCTCGAAGGCCTGCTTGCCGAGGAAGCCACTGCGCTGGGCCTGCAAGAGACCCGCGAGCACACGTCGGCCATTCGCGGCTCGGCCGACATGGAGACCGCTTACCGGCTGTGTCTCTGGTCGCGACTGGCCAACCGCGTGTTACTGGTGCTCAAGCGCTTCCCGATGAAGGATGCCGAAGACCTCTACCACGGCGTACTGGATGTCGAGTGGCAGGATCATCTTGAATCCGACGGCACCATTGCGGTGGAATTCAGTGGTCATGGTTCGGGCATCGATAACACCCATTTCGGTGCATTGAAGGTCAAGGATGCGATCGTCGACAAGCTGCGTACTCCGGATGGCGAGCGTCCTTCGGTCGACAAGATCAACCCCGACCTGCGCGTGCACCTGCGCCTGGATCGCGGCGAAGCCATTCTGTCCCTCGACCTGTCCGGGCATAGCCTGCACCAGCGCGGTTACCGTCTGCAGCAGGGCGCTGCACCGCTGAAGGAAAACCTCGCCGCCGCTATCCTGATTCGTGCTGGCTGGCCGCGCATCGCTGCCGAGGGCGGCGCGCTGGCTGACCCGATGTGCGGTGTCGGTACATTCCTGGTCGAGGCCGGCATGATCGCCGCCGACATCGCCCCGAACATCAAGCGTGAACGCTGGGGCTTCTCGGCCTGGCTGGGCCACGTCCCGGCGCTGTGGCGCAAGCTGCACGACGAAGCGCTGGCCCGCGCAGAAGCCGGGTTGGCCAAAACACCTTCGTGGATTCGCGGTTACGAGGCCGATCCGCGACTGATCCAGCCTGGACGCAACAACATCGAACGTGCAGGTCTGAGCGACTGGATCAAGGTCTATCAAGGCGAAGTTGCGACCTTCGAGCCGCGTCCGGATCAGAACCAGAAAGGTCTGGTGATCTGCAACCCTCCATACGGCGAGCGTCTGGGTGATGAAGCCAGCCTGCTGTATCTCTACCAGAATCTGGGCGAGCGCCTGCGTCAGGCCTGCCTTAACTGGGAAGCTGCGGTGTTCACCGGCGCGCCTGACCTGGGCAAGCGCATGGGCATTCGCAGCCACAAACAGTATTCGTTCTGGAACGGTGCCTTGCCGTGCAAACTGCTGCTGATCAAGGTCACGCCTGATCAGTTCGTGACGGGCGAGCGTCGCACACCCGAGCAGCGTCAGATCGAGCGCGAGAACCCTGTCGAAGTTGAAGTCGTTGAAAGAAAGCTCAACAAGAACGGCAACCCGATCAAGCCGGAACCGGTGGTGGTCGAACAGGCGCGCCTGAGCGAAGGCGGGCAGATGTTTGCCAATCGCCTGCAAAAGAACCTCAAGCTGATGGGCAAATGGGTGCGCCGCGAAGGTATCGATTGCTACCGCGTGTATGACGCCGACATGCCTGAATATTCGCTGGCGATCGACCTGTATCACGACTGGGTTCACGTTCAGGAATACGCAGCGCCCAAGTCCATCGATCCGGAAAAGGCTTCGGCCCGGCTGTTCGATGCGCTGGCGGCGATTCCGCAGGCGTTGAACATCGACAAGAACCGTGTGGTGATCAAACGTCGCGAGCGTCAGAGCGGCACCAAACAATACGAGCGTCAAAGCGCGCAGGGCCAGTTTCTGGAAGTCAGTGAAGGCGGCGTCAAGCTGCTGGTCAATCTGACCGACTACCTCGATACCGGGCTGTTTCTCGACCATCGTCCGATGCGCATGCGTATTCAGCGCGAGGCGGCCGGCAAGCGCTTCCTGAACCTGTTTGCCTACACCGCGACTGCCAGCGTACATGCTGCCAAAGGCGGTGCGCGCAGCACCACCAGCGTCGACTTGTCGCGGACTTACCTGGACTGGGCGCGGCGCAATCTGTCGTTGAACGGTTTCTCCGACAAGAATCGTCTGGAGCAGGGCGACGTGATGGCCTGGCTGCAGGCCAATCGCGACGAATACGACCTGATCTTCATCGATCCGCCGACGTTCTCCAACTCCAAGCGCATGGAAGGCATTTTTGATGTGCAGCGTGATCAGGTCGAGCTGATCGATCTGGCCATGGCGCGTCTGGCTCCGGGTGGCGTGCTGTACTTCTCCAACAACTTCCGCAAGTTCGTGCTCGATGAAAATCTGAGCCAGCGCTATGCGGTGGAGGATATTACCGCGCAAACCATCGACCAGGATTTTGCCCGCAACGGCAAGATTCACCGCGCCTGGAAAATCATGGCGCGTGCCTGACACGGTGTGTGATGAGCTTGCCTGTAACAGTTTTGTACAGGTTTGCTCATCGCTCGCTATGAAAATTACTGGCGAATAGCTATAACAGAAGTCATAGCCAGCTTGGCGTTTCAGCATGTTGGCGTCATGAGTTTCTGTGTATGACAGCGAAACGGTTCAGGCTCAGAGTTCTGAGTTTCATCAACGGCCAGCTCTCAGCGTGGCCAATAGCCGTTTTAGCATTGATGGTCGGAGCGGCACTTACCATCATGTTGGCGCTGGCCGACAATGAGCTCTACCAGCGTCAATTGCGCCAGCGGTTCGATATGCTTGCCGCAGAGCGCTTCAGTCGTCTTCAGGAGCGTCTGGACCGGCAGGTCACTCGGCTGGACACCCTGTGTCGCTTCTTTATCTTTTCCCATCAGGTCGAGCAATCGGAATTCGACGGCTTTGTCGCGCCATTGCTGATTGGAACCCAGGCGTACGCCTGGAACCCCAGAGTGACGTTTGCGGAGCGGGCCGCTTTTGAACAGCAGGCGCGCGAGGAGGGCTCAGCCGAATACGCCATACGAGAAATGGATGAAAACGGTACCTTGAAAACCGCCGCTGTGCGCAATGAGTATTTTCCGGTTCGATTCATCCAGACCCTCAGCAAAATTCCCACGCCGTCGGGGTTCGATATAGCCTCGGAGCCGGTACGTCATGTCGCCCTTGAGCGTGCGCGTTTGCTCAAGCGCATTGTTGCAACGCCTCGTATCAGCCTGCTGGCCCTTGACCCGTCAGACACGTACGGAATTTTGCTGGTGGCGCCGGTATTCTCCATTGGCGAGCCGCCTTCGGAATTGAGGGGGTATGTCACGGCAGTGATCAGCCTGGCGCAATTGATGAGCATTGGCACCGCGGAGCAGGACAATCTTGCGGTCACCATGCTTGACCTCAGCTTACCGACGAAGCCTGAGCAGGTTTACCAGTCGCCGGTCGCAGCCATACGTAATCATTTGTACGCCAGCAGCCTGCTGAGCCTGGGCGACAGGGATTATCTGGTCGAGGTTCGCCCTACGGAAATCTTCAGCCAGAGCAATCAGAGCATTATGCCGGGCCGGGTGCTGTGGCTCGGCGGGCTTTTGAGCCTGATGCTCAGTGCGTTGCTCTACAGCCTGATCAGCCAGCGTCAGCGAGCCTTGCAGCGTGTGGCGCAGCGTACCCGTGAGTTGCGCCAGCGCGGGCAGCAGTTGCGGGCGGCGCACGGGCAATTGCGCAGTGTGCTGGACGCCGCGACGGAAGTGGCGATTATTGCAACCGACCTGGACGGGCTGATCACAACGTTCAACGTCGGTGCGCAGAAGATGCTGGGTTATTCGCAGGAAGAGGTGCTGGGCAGGCTGCGCCTCATGGACCTTTATCAGTCGGCTGAGCTGGAGGCTCGTGCGAGTGTATTGAGCAAGGACCGCGGGCACCCGGTCAGCGCTTCCCGGCTGATGTTTCTCGACGCCGTGCAAGACGCTCATCACCCCTCGCAGGAGTGGACCCTGCAGCGCAGTGACGGCAGTACCCTGGTGGTGAACATGCTGGTGACCGCCGTGCGCGACGATCATGGGCTGTGGACCGGGTACCTGGCGGTGTGCATTGATGTCACCGAGCACAAGCGCGTCAACGAGGCCCTTGCCGAACAAGGGCAATTATTGAAAAAGCTCGGCTCGCAGGTGCCTGGCGGCATTTATCAGTATCACCTGGCTATCGACGGCAGTGCGCGCTTCAGGTACGCCAGTGCCGGCATGTGCGAGCTGTTTGAAGTCGATGAAGCGCAGTTGCTGGGCGATTCCGAGGCCGTTCTGCGACGTATCCAGCCACCGGACCTGACGCGCGTCAAAAGCTCGATTCTGGTCAGCGCGAAGCATCTGACACCCTGGAGCGAAGAGTACCGTGTCGATCTGCCACGCAAGGGCCAGCGCTGGTTGCGCGCTGCATCCACACCGGAACGGTTGGCAGACGGCAGCGTGCTATGGCACGGCTTTGTGTCCGATATCACCGACCTCAAGCGTGTCGAACAGGAATTGCGCGCGCTTTCGGTCACCGACGTACTGACCGGCGCCTACAACCGGCGCTATTTCCAGGACCGCATGCAGGCCGAGCTGAAAAGGATCGACCGGCACGGCGGTAACCTGTCGATCATCATGCTCGATATCGATCATTTCAAGCGCATCAATGACCGTTTCGGGCATGCCGCAGGCGATCAGGTGCTCAAGGCGATTTCGGAAAAGATCAGCCAGCGCCTGCGCAGCGATGATGTGTTCTGCCGGCTGGGCGGAGAAGAGTTCATGGTGATCTGCCCGGGCGCACGGGGCTCGCAGGCGTATCAGCTGGCCTTGAGCCTGCGCGAGGGCCTGCGCAATCAGGTTATCGAAGGCGTCGACCAGGTTGTGACGGCCAGCTTCGGCATCGCCAGCTGGCGAGCCGGTGAGGGGATCGACACGATGTTGTTGCGCGCTGACTCGGGCGTCTATGCCGCCAAACAGGCCGGTCGCGATCGGGTCGAGCCCGAGCAGATCTGACGCACACGGACCCGCTTCGAAAGCGGGTCTGCTGGTTGCATGCTGCGGGTGGTTATTGCTGGATCGAGACCGTGGTGTTGCTCAGTTTCGGCTGTCGATACAGATCGACCAGTACCTCGTCGAGTATCGAGGATGCGCCAAACGGACGCGGATCGTTGAGGATCGCCACGACCGCCCAGGTGTTGCCGTTGCTGTCGCGGCTGAAGCCGGCAATGGCGCGAACCGTGTTCAGTGTGCCTGTCTTGATGTGCGCTTCACCCAGCAGCGGGGTGCGCTTCAGACGTTTACGCATGGTGCCGTCCATGCCTGCCAGCGGCATCGAACTCATGAATTCGGCAGCATACGGGCTGCGCCAGGCAGCCTGCAGGATGATGGCCATCTCACGGGCACTGACACGTTCTGCACGTGACAGACCGGAGCCGTTCTCCATGACCAGATGCGGCGCGGTGATGCCTTTTTTCGCCAGCCATTGGCGGATGACGCGCTGAGCGGCCTTGCCGTCGTCACCGTCCGCGTCATTGCGGAACTCTTCACCCAGGCTCAGAAACAGTTGCTGGGCCATGGTGTTGTTGCTGAATTTATTGATGTCACGAATGACTTCCACCAGATCCGGCGAAAAAGCCTTGGCCAGCAGCTTGGCATTGCCGGGCAGAACGCCAACGCGGTCCTTGCCCTGGATGGTGCCGCCCAGTTCCTGCCAGATGGCCCGTACTGCGCCGGCCGCGTAGGTCGGATGGTCCAGCAGCGAAAGGTAGGTCTGCGAATTGCAGCCGTTGCCCAACTGGCCAGTCACCGTCACATTGACGCTGCCGTCAGGCTGGGTGACCGGGTTGTAACGCACGTCTCCGGTGCACTGCTTCGATGCGCTTGCCTTGACCTGGTTGTCGATGTGGATGGTCGCAATCGGCGGCTCGACCGAAACCAGAATCCTGCCGTCATCGTTGCGGGTCACGAAGCGCAATGCCTTGAGGTTGACCATCAGCGCATCGGGCTTGACCAGAAACGGCTTGTTATCGTCGTTGCCGTCATCATTGAACTCGGGCAATTGCGGCTGCACAAAATGACTGCGGTCCAATACCAGGTCCCCGGTCACCTGTTGCACACCGTTGGCGCGCAGATCACGCATCAGCAACCAGAGCTTTTCCATATTCAGCTTTGGATCGCCGCCGCCCTTGAGGTACAGGTTGCCGCGCAGCACGCCGTTGCTCAGGGTGCCGTCGGTGAAGAATTCGGTTTTCCACTGGTGGGTAGGGCCGAGCATTTCCAGCGCGGCGTAGGTGGTGATCAGCTTCATGGTGGAAGCCGGGTTGACCGATACGTCGGCATTGAACACGGTCGGCGTGCCCGGCCCGTTGAGTGGCAACATCACCAGCGAGAGCGCGTCATCGCCGAGTTTGCTGGCTTTAAGGGCCTGTTGAACCTTGGGGGGCAGCGTGGTGTTGATGACGGCGGCGTAGGAGGGAAGAGCCAGTGGCAAAAGAATTGACGCGAGCAACAATGGACGTAGCGACTTGATCATTGAATAAAACCCTACTGCAAGGGGGACATAAAAAAGAGGGCATGGATGGATTCCCTCGGTAACTATTTCGATGCGATGTTGATAACTATAGTAGTGAATGCGTGGCGGGCTTTTTTTGTAACACACAGTGCCAAGCATGAAACGAGCCGCATTATGCCCCAAGCAGGGCAGGCTTGTGATGGGGGGCAGGCCGGTAAACGTTATTTTTTATCGATCGGGCCTGCATCGCTGTCGCAACCCCGGATATCCATGACAGACCGCAATTGTCGGGCTTTTAAATCGCCAAGCTGGTAAAGTGCCGCCCGATATTTATTGATGAGGATTGTCCCATGGCCAATAACCGCTCCCGCCGTCTGCGCAAAAAACTGTGTGTGGACGAGTTCCAGGAATTGGGTTTTGAACTGAACCTGGGCTTCAAGCAAGAGCTGGATGACAAGGCAATCGATGCTTTCCTTGACGCTTTCCTGAAAGAAGCAATGGAAGCCAACGGTCTTGGTTATGTGGGCGGCGACGACTTCGGTGTGGTTTGCCTGAGCAAGCGTGGCTCGGTCAGCGAAGAACAGCGTGTTGCTGTCGAAGCCTGGCTCAAAGGCCGCAGTGAACTGACAGAAGTCACTGTCAGCCCGCTGATCGACGTCTGGTACCCGGAAAAAGAAATCAACCCGGCCGCCTGATGTAACGGGAGGCAGGCCAGCGCCTGCCTCCCTTGCTGCTCCCCCTTCGCCATACCTTCTTTGAAGCACCTTCAGTCAGGTTTCGCCTGCTGCAGAATCAGCGCGTCCTCAAGCTCGATCATCGCCAGCTCCACAACCTGCTGACAGGTATGGAACTGTTCATCCGGTGTGTTCGCTTCGCAGGCCTGTTCAAGCGCATCGCAGGCATCGACCACCCTTGAAGCGCTGATGATTCGTGCGGCACCTTTGATCCTGTGGGCCAGGTCGCGGGTTTTCCTGCGATTGTTTTCCGGTATCAGTCTGGCCAGCAACAGCCGGTCCTCGTGATTGCTGTGCAGGAGCTGCGCAAGCAGGCGTTCAACCATTTCCGGGCGGTCACCGGTCAGGTTGCTGACGCTGTCGAGGCTGAACGGCAGAGGTGTGCGCGCCTGTGGCGAAATGGCTGTCAGCCGTTCGCTGAGCATCGAAAGGCTGATGGGTTTGAACAGGCAGTCGTCCATGCCTGCTGCGCGGCAGCGCTCGATCTCATCAGGTTGCGCATTGGCCGTGAAACCCCAGACCGGACAGCGTGGCTGGCCGTCTGCATCTTCAATCGCGCGGATTGCCGTGGTCATGTCATAGCCGTTCATGACCGGCATGTTGCAGTCGACAACCACCAGATCAAAGCTATCGGTCTTCCAGTGCTCAAGCCCCTGCGCGCCGTTTTCGGCCATTTCGCAATGGTGACCGAGAAAACCAAGCTGCTGGCAGAGCAGCAGCCGGTTGGCAGGATGGTCGTCGACGATCAGGATCCGTAGCGTCTGGTGAGCCACAGCTATCGGTGGTGTAGCGACGGGCTGGCCGCTCAGCGGTTCAAGTGTGGTCAGCACCAGATTCATACTGACCCGGGTGCCTTGACCCGGTGTGCTGTCGAGCGAAAGGTTGCCGCCCATCATCATGCACAGGTTGCGGCAAATCACCAGGCCCAGCCCTGCACCGGTACGCGCCATTTGCCCGGTGTTATCGGCCTGGGCAAAGGGCTTGAACAAACGCTGCTGGTCTTCAGTGCTGATGCCTATGCCGCTGTCCTGAACGGTGATGTGCAGGTGCAGCAACTGCGGGTCGGGGCTTTCTGCTGCCTGCAGCACGATCCTGATCCGTCCCATCGGGGTGAACTTGATGGCGTTGCTCACCAGGTTGGACAGTATCTGCTTGAAGCGCAGCGGGTCGATCAGCACATCGGCGGTGATTCGGCTGTCCAGTTCCAGCACCAGGTCAAGGTCCTTCTGGCGAGCCAGACCGTCGAATACCCGCAGCACCGACTCTACCAGTCGACGCAGGTTCGCCCGCTCCGGGTTCAGTGAAAGCCGCCCGGATTCGATGCGTGCGATATCGAGAATGTCGCCGATCAGGTCCAGCAGGTCGTTGGCCGAGCTGTAGGCGACTTCGATGGCGGAACGGTCAAGCTCGCCATGATCGGCACGTTTGAGCGCCAGCTCCAGCATTCCGATCACTGCATTCATGGGCGTACGGATTTCATGGCTCATGGTGGCAAGGAAGGTGCTCTTGGCACGGCTGGCAGCGTCAGCCTGTTCCTTGGCGGCCTGCAGGTCTTCGATAAGCTGGCGACGCTCGCTGATATCGATCCAGCCGCCAATGATGCCTTGTACCTCGCCCAGAGAGTCACGAAAGGGCAGGATCCAGTGGTAGATGGTCATCTGCCGGTCGCCAATGCGCAGGGGGCGGTCAAGGATCAGTGCGGTATTGCTGGCCATGACCCGTTGATAGTCGGCAGCGTATTCCCGTGCTTCGAAGGCATTGCCCAGCACACCTTCGGTAGCGCTCTTGCCGATGATGTCTTCACGTTGCGCGGAGAAAACCCTCAGGTAGCTGTCATTGCACATGCGCAGCATGCCTTCGCGATCCCGCACGTAGATCGGATGGGGTGTGCCTTCGACCAGTGCACGCATGAATTCGAACTGGTCGCCCAGCGCCCGTTCCGCTGCTTCACGCTGCCGTATCTGCCGCCGCATCCAGGCATTCCAGGCCAGCAGGCCCAGCAGCAACAGGCCTGCACCGACCAGAATCTGATAGATCAGGCGTTCGTAGTCATGCCAGTTGGCGCTTGAAGGGGTGTAGGCGCGCCATCGATTGTTGATCGCCGCCAGATCCTGCGGCGCGATGCTTGCCAGCGCCTTGTCGAGAATCGAACTCAGCTCGATGGCATTGCGTGAGGTCGCCATGGAAATCAGCGCCGGGTCCTCGCCGATGGTCGCGGTCATCTGCAGGCGTTCCTCGAAGATGCCTGAAGACAGAAAGTAGTCTGCGCTGAGCAGCGAGATGACCGCGCCTTCTGTTCTGCCCAGTGACAACATGTCCAGCGCCTGGAAGGGGTTGTCGATTTCCAGCGGTACGACTCTGGGATATTTGCGGCGCAGCCAGTCCAGCATCGGGCTGCCCTGGGTGATTGCCAGGCGTTTGCCGTCCATCTGCTCCAGATAGCTGGGAGAGCCCTGGTCCTTGCGGGTGACCAGCACGAACGAATTGTCGATATAGGGCCGGCTGAAGCTCAGGCGGTCTTCCCGCTCATCGCTGGACACCAGCGCGCCGATCAGGTCCGCCTGGCCCTCGCTGACCTGGTTCAGCATGTCGGTCAGGCTGGGCGAGCGTTTGACGTCGAACCTGAGCCCGGTACGCAGACGGACCAGTTCAAGCAGGTCGGCGGTGATGCCGCGAAAGTTGCCCTTGGCGTCGAAGAAGGTCAGTGGTGCGTACGCTTCATTGACTACCACGCGTACGGTCGGGTGCTGAGCGATCCAGCGTTCCTCGCGTTGCGTCAGTTGCAGCTTCTGGTCGGTGAGCATCAGGTCGCTGCCGGTGCTCCAGCGCCTGGAAATGTTGATGCGCTCATCGACCGGAATTGCTTTCAGTGTCTGGTTGATGACACCCAGCAATTGTGTGTTTTCATTGCTGACGGCAAAGCTGAAGCCATTGGGCTCGTGCTTGCCGAAATTCGACATCTGCACGTTGTTCAGATAGCCCTTGTTGATGATGTATTGGGTGGAAATCGTATCGCCCAGAAAGACATCGGCCTGGTTGAAGGCCACGGCGTTGATGGCGTTCTGAAACGAGGGGTAGGTTTTCAGTGTTGCACCGGGGTACATCGCCTCGACCTCTGCGGGTGGCAGATAGTGATAGACCATGCTCAGCCGCATGCCTTTGAGGCCCTCATTGAGGGGCCGCGTGTCTCCGACCCGAGTGACCAGCACGGGCTGATCAACCGAGTAGGGCTGTGACAGTCTGATGTTGCGATCAACCGCTTCAAAGCCGTTGGCAGTGCCCAGCAGGTCGACCTGGCCTGTGATCAGGGCCTTGATAGCTGCATCGCGGGTTTCGAAACGCTGCACCCTGACCGGCAGGTCCAGCGCATCCGAAATGATGCCTGCGTAATCGGCAGTGATGCCTTCGTAGTCGTTGCCTGACATCGTGATATCGAAGGGCGGGTAATCGGGGTTCGAGATGCCGAGAGTCAGTTCACGTTGACCGCGTACCCATTGCCATTGGCTGCTGTCCAGCTTTACGTCCATGTGTGCCGGGCTCGAGCGACCGAGCAGTGTGTAATGTTCGGCCGCATGAAGGCTGGCCTGAGCACTCCAGCCCATGCACAGGCCTGTGGCCAGTATTAATAATTGTCTGAAGCGCTTGGGCATCCGTTTTCTCACACTAGCGCGTTGCGTTTTGCCATCTCGATAAGTTCTACCAAGGTTCTTGTTTTTAGTTTTTGCATCAGTCGCGTTTTGTAAGTACTGACGGTTTTGTTACTGAGAAACATACCCTTGGCTATTTCCTTGTTGGAACGGCCCTGGGCAAATAACTGCAATACCATCAGTTCGCGGTCATTGACCAACTTGAACAGCTCCAGCTCGTTGGTCTGTCCATCTTCACGAACTGCGCACGTCAACGCCTGGCTGGGAAAGTAATTGTAGCCGGATAATACCGCTTTCACCGAACTGAGCAGCTCGCTAAGGTCTTCCTGCTTGCACACATAACCCGAGGCACCCGATTGCATGCAGCGAATGGCAAACAGGTTGGGGGTTTGCGACGTCAGCACCAGAATCTTGGAGGACAGCCCCATCGTATTGAAGCGCGCCAGTACCTCAAGGCCGTCGAGCTTGGGAATGCTGATGTCGAGAATGATCAGGTCAGGCATGCATTCGCGAACCATTTGCATCGCGTCGACGCCATTATCGGTTTCGCCCACCACTTCGTAATTTTCGTTTTCCAGAAGCATTCTGACCGCCATCCGGATAACCGGATGGTCGTCGATGATAAAAACTGAGTTCATATTCCATTCCATAACAAGCAGTGAAGAAAGCGCGCACCTTAGCTCAGATGTTCGGGCAGGCACATAAAGAGACTTGCTCGGCAGGCATATATAGGAAAAGTCCTACAATAATTAGCGTATCGGAGTACGTAAAAGCCTACGTTGAACACAAGTGTGTTTAAACGTTAACGCTTATTTCAGTGTGTATTTGGTTATTGAGGCACGGGGTGTTTATTACTTTATGGAATCATCATTCATGTGCGTTGATGATTTCCTACGAGACTGAACGTGAATTCACAAACGACGCGGTTTTGTATCAATTGACGTTTACATAGTTGCCAGACATTTCTGAAGTCGCTTGAAGCAGGATTTGTCGATGTCACTCAGGACCGTGTCCCAGCAAGCGACTGAGGTCAGGGCCATGCAGGGGTTTGCTCAGGCAGCCGAGCAGAGGCAGGTCGCGCTGCGCGGCAAGTTGCTGAATGTTTTCAAGCTGTACATCGGGCAGGCCGCTGAGAAGAATGGCCCGGCGTAACAAGCCTTGACGGGTCGCCTCGTCGATCAGGTCAAGGCCTGACATATCCGGCAGGCACTGATCGCACAGTAAAAGCCCGTAGGGCTCCGGGCTGCGATGCATGGCGGCCATGGCCTCTGCGGCGGTGAGCGCGGGAGTCAGCAGAAAATAGCCCTGATTGTTGAGCAGCACCTGAGTGGCGATCAGTTGAAACGGGTGATCTTCCACCAGGAGGATGCGCAGGCTGTGTGTGGACATGAGTTTTCCGGAAAGGCCCTGGCGAGAGGTTCAGGCCTCGCAGACGGCGTGCGGACCGTTAGTATCGCAGGCGGATGGATGACGAGCCGGAGTGGCATTTGAAGTGGCTGTAATTATTGAGGGATGCAAGAAAAGCTGCGATAGGACTCGTCTGACATGCATGTAGGGCCTGTCTGAGTTTTGCAGGGCAATCAGGTATGACCAGCGTTGTATCTGCCTGCGCTCAGGTACTCGGCTGGTCTATCAAGGCTAAATCTGTCCGGAGCGGCCGGTCATTTCCCGGGCCATTTCACTGGCATAGCTGTCGGTCATGCCGGCGATGAAGTCGATCATGCGCAGGAACGAGGCATGCAACGGTGCCTTGGGATCCGGCGCGCTGTTGCCCAGCAGGTCGAGGATACGTCGATGCTTGAAGGATGGCGTCCTGCCGCCAAACTGTTCGACCGCTGCACCGCAAAATGCGTTGAGGAGAATTTCCAGGGTGGTGTAGGCGCCTATTTCATGCAGCGTTTTGCGCTTGTCCTGAAAGATTTTCTTGCGCGCCATGTCCTTGGCGTTCAGGACGCAGCGCTTGGCCGGACCGTGCATGTGTTCCACCAGATCCCCGGGCAGCGTGCCCGCAAGCAGGGCGTCCTGTTGTTCGACGAATGCTCTGGCCGCTGCATTGGTCAGGTGCTCGATGGCCTTGCCGCGCAGGATGGCCAGCTTGCGCCGCCGTGAGTCGCCAGGGCCCAGTTGCCGATAGGTTTCCGGAAGATCATCGCCGACCAGTCCAAGCAGAAGTGACTCAACTTCCGCGTACTCCAGCAGGTCCATCTCCAGGCCGTCTTCCAGATCGATCAGGGCATAACAGATGTCATCGGCGGCTTCCATCAGATAGACCAGTGGATGGCGCGCCCAGCGTTGTTCCTCAAGTTGCGGCAAACCCAGCTTGCCAGCGATCTGCTCAAGGATCGGCAGTTCGCTCTGATAGCAGCCGAACTTGTGCTTCTTGTAGCCCAGCGAGTCTGCGTGGCGCGCGGTCCACGGGTATTTGAGGTAAGTGCCCAGTGTGGCGTAGGTCAGGCGAGTGCCGCCGTCGAACTGGTGGTATTCCAGCTGCGTAAGGACTCGGAATCCCTGGGCATTGCCCTCGAAATTGAGAAAGTCATTGCGCTCGGTCTCGCTCATCGCGTCGAGCCAGCCACGTCCGGCAGCCTGATTGAACCAGTTGCGAATAGCGTCTTCGCCCGAATGGCCGAACGGAGGGTTGCCTATGTCATGTGCCAGGCAGGCAGATTGTACAACCATGCCCAGGTCGCTCGGTTCGCACCAGTCGGGCAGGGCAGTGCGCAGGGTTTCGCCAACGCGCATGCCCAGTGAGCGGCCGACGCAGCTGACTTCCAGCGAGTGAGTCAGACGGGTATGAATATGGTCGTTGCTGGACACCGGATGGACCTGGGTCTTGCGTCCCAGGCGGCGAAATGCACCGGAAAAGATGATCCTGTCATGGTCCTTGTGAAACGGACTGCGTCCCAGCTCTTCGGGGCTGTGCAGGGTCTTGCCAAGTCGTTCTCGGTTAAGCAGGGTTTGCCAATCCAAGGCGTGCACTCCGTCAGTAATGTTGGCTGTAGCTTCCCGGTTCGGCACGCCTGCCGCAAGGCCTGACGCGCGGACAGAGAGAAACAGGGGCTGTTAAAAAGCAAATGCCCGCCCCGGAGCACCGGAGCAGGCATTTGTCGCGAGGTTCGATTCACGCAAAAAGTCTGGCGTAATCAGAGCCTGCGGTTGCGGTTCTGAATGGCGCGACTCTGCATGGCGACCTTGATCAGTGGCGTCAGCGTGATGCCGAGCTTCAACAGGCGACCCAGCAGGCTGGTGCGTCCGGTCTTGGCACGTTTGCCGCTCAGAAACCCCAGCAGGGCGACCGAGCCCACGCCCCAGAGTGGCGCGTGGCGAAAGCCGAGCGCGCTTTTCCAGTCATGGCGGATCCCGCGAAAGCGTTGCAACGGCTGTAACAGTTGCGTCGATTCGTGACGAATTTCCTGACGGTGCATCTCCATGCGCAGGCGGATCAACGCCTTGCGCAGTTCCCGACGGGTATTGCTCTGGTGCGACTTGGGTTCACTCATGGCATCAATCGCTCGCGGTCGTTGGCCAGCTCTTCGAGGGTTGCGTGGAATGGCGACGACTCATCGAAAATCGCGGCCTTGAGGCGCAACCCGCAGAAGATGGCGGCCAGCAGGTAGAACGTGCACAGGCCGACGATACCCGCCAGGCGATAGCTGTCCCACAGAACGATCAGCAACAAGGCCGAGAGCCCGGTGAGCAGCAGCAGACCGAAAACCAGCGCCAGTCCCGCGAACAGCAGCAGGCTCACGGTGCGTGCCTTCTGCTCCTGCAATTCGATGCCGAACAGTTCGACGTGCGTGTGCAGCAGGCCAAGGAATGCAGCGCCAAGACGCCGCGGTGAAGAGCCCGGAGTTCCCTCGGGCGGTGCTGATTCCGTTCCCAGAGTCATGATGTTAGCGCCTTGTAGCCAGCAGACCGATCAGAAAGCCGACACCTGCGGCGATACCGACTGATTGCCAGGGGTTGTTCTGAACGTAATCTTCGGTCGCGATCACAGCAGCCTCACCGCGCTCGCGAAGCGAGTCTTCAGTGGTCTTCAGGGTTTCCTTGGCACGTAGCAGGCTCTCACGAATCTGGGCACGCAGTTCATCGGCCTGATCACCTGCCAGCGATGCGGTATGCGCCAGCAATTTCTCAGTGTCGGCAACCAGTACCTGGAAGTCGGCTCTCAGGATTTCCTGAGCATTCTGTGCGGTTTGGCGGGCCATGATTTTCTCCGTTTGGGTGGCATATGGATGTTTCGAGTACAGGTGATTCCTGAAGGTTCACTTCGATTGCCGTCTGGTGTCCAATCAGGCTGTGGGCTGCCGCTGCACCTTACTCCAAAAGTATCTGTCAGGAAAAACCGCAACGTGTTGAAGATTGGGGTTCCGTATTTCTGGCCATTGGCTATGCTCCACACGCGTGATCACGTGCATGGCGCGCGATATAAGAGCTGAATGGAGAGAGGCATGGAGCGGCTGTATTCCCTGCAGGGCCTCAGGGGCATAGCTGTCCTGGGTGTGGTGTTGTTTCACATGATGTCGGTAGAGAGCAAGTTTTCCGGTGGCGACATCCTTCTGCCGCCGCTGCTCGATTTTTTTCAGTTGGGTGTCGATCTGTTTTTCGTCATCAGCGGTTTCGTGATGGTGATTGTCAGCCGTGGCCGTTTCCAGAGCGGGGTCGAGGCGCGACGCTTTCTATTCAACAGGGTGTCGCGGATCTACCCCACGTACTGGCTGTACTTTTTCATTACGCTGGCGGTGTACCTGGTGCAGCCGGGCATGGTCAACAGCGGGCATGGGTCTTCCAACTTGCTCATGTCGTTCCTGCTGCTGCCCAACGATAAAGTGCTGCTGGTGATGGTGGCCTGGTCGCTGCTGTTCGAACTGTGGTTCTACGTCGTGTACTCAGGCTTTCTGTTGTTTCGTGAACGCAGCGTGCCGCTTTTGCTCGGCGGCTGGGCGCTGATCATTGTTGTGTTCAACGTGCTGGCCGACTGGCAGGACTATTCGCCCGCACTGAAGATCATCCTGCATCCCTATGCCCTTGAATTCATTCTTGGTGCAGCGCTGGCATTGTTCTTTTATGGTCGGCACAGCGCGCGCGTGCCGACAGCTGCCGTCCTTGCGTCGTTGGGTGGTGCATTGCTGCTGGGTGTGCCCCTGATCGGTTACTTCCGGTTATACGACAGTCAGGGCTTGCTGCGCATGCTCATGGTCGGAGGGACGTTCGGCCTGCTGGTGCTGACCCTGGCCCTGCTTGAACGGCGTCGACAACTGGTTGTGCCTGGGTTTCTGGTCGCTGTGGGCGACATGTCCTACACGATCTACCTGTCTCATCTGCTGGTGCTGGGGGTGATCGGGCGGGTGTGGAGCCTGGTCGGTGCCTGGCCCGAAAGCTATCTGGACAACCTGTTTTTCGCGCTGCTGATGATGGCGGCAGCGGTGTGTTACGGCTGGGTCGGTTACCGTTGTTTCGAGAAACCGGTATTGGACCGCGCCAACGCGTTCAGCAAGACGCATTTCCGGATGTCGACGTGATCCCCGGGTGCGCCTAGAATAATTTTCGGTCGTAGAGGATTTGCCGAGGATCAATTCATGCCGCCCGAATGCCAGCTGTTCAGCACCCTGGGATGCCCGCTGTGCGAGGTTGCCGAAGCGGTTTTACTGCCGTTCGCCATCGAGCACGGCCTGCTGGTTGAGCTGGTCGACATCTGCGAGGATGAGCAACTGCTTGAGCGCTACGAGTTGCGCGTTCCGGTGTTGCGTCGAGTCGACACGGGTGATGAGCTGGACTGGCCATTTGACGCGCCTCAGGTGGCGTCGTTTCTGAGCCGCTGAGCTGCCTTGTCGTTGAGCTGCATTCCCTTTCACTTACCGGACACGACGCGCAGTGAATATCGATACACGCATCAAATTTCGCCACCTGGTCTGCTTTCTCGAAGTGGCCCGGCAGGGCAGCCTGGCGCGTGCCTCCGACGTTCTGGCGATCAGTCAGCCTGCGCTGTCAAAAAGTCTCAAGGAACTGGAAACCCTGCTGGCCACCACCTTGTTTGTGCGCAGCAAGAGCGGTGCGGCGCTGACCGAAGCGGGCGTGGCATTCATGCGTTTCGCCGGGCCGAGCGTCCAGGCCCTGCGTGAAGGTGTCAGCAGCCTGCGCTCGGGGGAGCACGAAACTGTCACCGCCCGGCTGGGCGTGCTGTCCACGGCTGAAAGCCTGTTGGTTCCGGAGGTGGTCCATCGTCTGCACGAGCGCCACCCCGCGCTGATCGTCAGCGTGATGACCGGGCCCAGCGCGTATCTGCTGTCGCAATTGAGGGTAGGGGAACTGGATCTGGTGGTCGGGCGCATGACAGACAGCCCGCAGATTCAGGGCCTGACGTTCGAGCATCTGTACAACGAGTCGATGACGCTGGTGGTGCGCAACGATCACCCGTTACTGGCCGCGCCGCTCAAGCCTGAAAGTCTGGAGCAATTCCCGCTGGTGCTGCCGCTGGCGGGCACCACCATCCGCAAGTTTGCCGACAGTCTGTTCGTACAGTGCGGTATCCGCATGCCACGTCAGCGCCTTGAAACACTCTCGCTCACCCTGAGCCGCCGCTATGTGCAGTGCAGCGATGCGGTGTGGATCGCGCCACTGGATGCTGTGTCGCTGGAGTTGAAAGGCGGCACGCTGGTGGAGCTGGACATGGGTATTCGTGAGCCGGGTGGTTCGGTCGGTTTGTGCAGCAACCCGGCTTTGCCGCTGACACGCGCGGCGCAATGGTGTGTGGATGAGCTACGAGGCGTCGGAGAGATCTACCGCAAAGCGCAGTATGCATAACCATTTGGTTATGGATGGCCGGTTTTATTTCAATTCTCTGTAAGTATGGATCGCGCGACACTTCGCCGCAGCCTGTAGCGCATGTAACCCACGCCTGCGCGCCCCATAAGAAAAACGAGGAGAACGCCATGTCTGCCGCGGACAACAGCCGCTTCGTCATTCGTGACCGAAACTGGCATCCAAAAGCTCTCACCCCTGATTACAAGACCTCGATCCTGCGCTCGCCGCGTCAGGCGCTGGTCAGTATCCCGCAGTCCATTTCCGAGACCACCGGCCCGGATTTCTCGCATTTGAAGTTTGGCCAGCACGACAACGATCTGCTGCTCAATTTCAACAACGGCGGGCTGCCCATCGGTGAGCGCATCCTGCTGGCCGGGCGGGTCTGTGATCAGTACGGCAAGCCTATTCCGCATACCCTGGTGGAGATCTGGCAGGCCAATGCCGGCGGGCGTTATCGCCACAAACGCGATGCTTATCTGGCACCCATCGACCCCAACTTTGGCGGCGTAGGGCGAGCACTGACCGACAGCGAAGGCAATTACAGCTTCCGCACCGTCAAGCCAGGCCCTTACCCGTGGCGCAACGGTCCCAATGATTGGCGCCCGGCGCACATTCATGTGTCGATCAGCGGCCCGTCGATTGCCACACGCCTGATCACCCAGCTGTATTTCGAAGGCGATCCGCTGATTCCGATCTGCCCGATCGTCAAGGCCATCGCCAATCCGGACGCCGTGCAGAGCCTGATTGCCAGGCTTGACCTGGGCATGGGCAACCCTATGGATTGCCTGGCGTACCGCTTTGATATCGTGTTGCGCGGCCAGCGCAAGACTCACTTCGAAAATTGCTGAGGAGGCCCGACATGCCCGTTCAATTGCTGCAGGAAACCCCTTCGCAAACCGCTGGCCCTTACGTCCACATCGGTCTTGCACCACAGGTGGCCGGCAATCCGACCCGCGAGCTGGAAATCTGGAACGAGATGGCCAGGCCCGAGGCGCCGGGCGAGCATATCGTGCTGCTGGGCAACGTCTTCGACGGCAACGGTCATCTGATCCGCGATGCGTATCTGGAATTCTGGCAGGCCGACCATCAAGGCGCGTATCACAGCGAATTCGACCCGGACAGGCCGTTCAACGGCTTTGGTCGCACAGCTACCGCGGACGATGGCCAATGGATCCTCAAGACCATCAAGCCAGGCTCGGCACGTAATGCGGCCGGGGTGCCGATGGCGGCGCACATCAATGTTTCGCTGTTTGCCCGCGGTATCAATATTCATCTGCAGACGCGGCTGTATTTCGATGACGAAGCCCAGGCGAATGCGCAGGACCCGGTGCTCAATCTGATCGAGCAGCCCCCGCGTCGCGAAACCCTGGTGGCGCGCCGTTGCACGCACGAGGGGCAGACGGCCTATCGTTTTGATATCCGTGTGCAGGGTGAAGGCGAGACAGTGTTTTTCGATTTCTGAATCGCTTGTCGATTCAGAAATCAATGTGCGTGCGTTTCAAGGCGCCTGCATCGGCAGGCGACCCTATAAAAATAAAAGGACACCTTCATGACGCTTTCCGCCAGCAGCCCTGCGTCGAGTACGCTCGACGTTCAGGCCTTCATCAATGCGCAACCGCTGTCCGGCTATCAATGGCGAGTGGTTGCGCTGTGTTTTCTGATCGTGTTCCTCGACGGTCTTGATACCGCCGCAATGGGCTTCATTGCACCCGCGCTCAGCCAGGATTGGGGAATCGATCGGGCCAGTCTGGGGCCGGTGATGAGTGCCGCGCTGATCGGCATGGTGTTCGGTGCGCTGGGTTCCGGCCCGCTGGCCGACCGGTTCGGCCGCAAGGTGGTGCTGGTGGTCGCGGTATTCCTGTTCGGTCTGTTCAGCCTGGCGTCTGCCTACAGCAGCAACATTGATCAACTGCTGGTATTACGCCTTCTCACCGGGCTGGGGCTCGGTGCCGCGATGCCCAATGCCACCACGTTGCTGTCGGAATACACCCCGGAACGGCTCAAGTCGTTGTTGGTGACGAGCATGTTTTGCGGTTTCAATCTGGGCATGGCCTGCGGCGGTTTTGTCTCAGCCAAGCTGATCCCCAGCATGGGCTGGCACAGCCTGTTGATGCTGGGCGGTATCCTGCCCATCCTGCTGGCGGCGGTGCTGATGGTCTGGCTGCCGGAGTCGGCGCGGTTTCTGGTGGTACGCAATCGCGGTGCAGAGCGGATTCGCAAAGTGCTGGCACCGATTGCGCCGAAGGCGCTGGCTGGCATCACCGATTTCAGCGTTCCTGAACAGAAAACGGTCAGTAGCCGCAACGTGCTGAAAGTGATTTTCTCCGGTACATACAGCGCTGGCACGCTGTTGCTGTGGCTGACGTATTTCATGGGCCTGGTGATCGTCTACCTGTTGACCAGCTGGCTGCCGACGTTGATGCGCGACAGTGGCGCGAGCATGGAGCAATCGGCGTTCATCGGTGCGCTGTTCCAATTCGGCGGGGTACTGAGTGCAGTGGGAGTCGGCTGGGCAATGGATCGTTACAACCCGCATAAGGTCATTGGTCTGGCCTATGCGCTGGCGGGGGTGTTCGCCTGGCTGGTCGGGCAGAGTCTGGGCAATGTCGCCCTGTTGGCCACGCTGGTGCTGCTGGCCGGGATGTGCATCAACGGTGCGCAGTCGGCAATGCCGTCGCTGGCGGCGCGTTTCTACCCCACTCAGGGGCGTGCAACGGGGGTGTCGTGGATGCTCGGGATAGGTCGCTTCGGTGCCATTCTCGGTGCCTGGGCCGGTGCCACCCTGCTGGGCCTTGGCTGGAGCTTCGAGCAAGTGCTGACGGCGCTGGTGGTCCCGGCCGCCCTGGCCGCGATAGCGGTACTGATCAAGGGCTGGGTCAGTCATTCGGACGCTACCTGAAACCTTTCAATCTGGAGTGGTGATGTGAACAGAGCGAGCAATCAACTTTTCGATGCCTACTTCATGCAACCCGAAATGCGCGAGATCTTTTCGGATGAAGGCCGGGTGCAGGGAATGCTCGATTTCGAGGCTGCACTGGCTCGGGCACAGGCACGAGTAGGCCTGATCCCGCCCGAGGTGGTCGCTGACATCGAGCTGAGCTGCGACGCACGGCTGTTCGATTTCGACGCGCTGGCAATGGCCATCGGCAGCGCCGGCAATTCGGCGATTCCGCTGGTCAAGGCGCTGGGCAAACAGATTGCCGCACGCAGCGCTGAAGCCGAGCGCTACGTGCACATGGGCGCGACCAGTCAGGATGTGATGGACAGCGGTCTGATCCTGCAACTGCGTCGAGCCATCGTACTGCTTGAGCATGATCTTGCTCGACTGGCCGATGCGATGGCTGAGCAGGCACAGCGTCATGCTGGCACGCCGCTGGCTGGACGCACCTGGCTGCAACAGGCCACGCCGGTCACCCTGGGGATGAAAATCGCCGGCTGGCTGGGCGCGGTCACTCGTCATCGACAGCGCTTGAACGAGATCAAACCACGCCTGCTGTGCCTGCAGTTCGGCGGTGCTTCCGGCAGCCTCGCGGCGCTGGGCGATCAGGCCTTTTCGGTGGCCGAAGCGCTGGCCGGTGAATTGCAACTGGCGTTGCCCGAGCAGCCCTGGCACACCCAGCGTGACCGACTGGTAGAGTTTGCCGGTCTGCTGGGCCTGATCGCCGGTAGCCTCGGCAAACTGGGGCGCGACGTGAGCCTGCTGATGCAGACCGAAGTAGGCGAGGTCTTCGAGCCTTCGGCCCCGGGCAAGGGCGGATCTTCGACCATGCCACACAAGCGCAACCCGGTTGGCGCTGCCGTCATGATCAGTACAGCCACCCGCGCCCCGGGGCTGGTCGCCACCATGTTCGCGGCCATGCCGCAGGAGCATGAACGCAGTCTGGGCCTGTGGCATGCCGAGTGGGAGACTTTGCCGGAGCTGTGTTGCCTGGTTTCCGGTTCGCTGCAACAGGCGTTGCAGGTGCTACCCGGCCTGCAGGTCGATGCCGAGCGCATGGCGATCAATCTGCAGTCCACCAAAGGGCTGGTGCTCGCCGAGGCAGTGAGCATTGCGCTGGCTCAGCGTATCGGGCGCGACGCTGCCCACCATCTGGTAGAGCAGTGCTGCCGTCGTGCGGTAGAGCAGGGCGCGCTTTTGCGTCAGGTGCTTGGCGAAACCCCGCAAGTCAGCGAGCAGTTTTCTTCCGACGAGCTGGATCGTCTGCTTGATCCGTCCCATTACCTTGGCCAGGCCCGACAATGGGTCGAGCGTGCCGTGGCTGAACACACAAGGATTTTCCGATGACCGAAGACGAACGTTACCAAGCCGGCATGCAGGTGCGCCGTGCGGTGCTGGGCGATACGCATGTCGATAACAGCCTGAGCAAACTGACGCCGTTCAATGAAGAATTCCAGGAGATGATTACCCGTCACGCCTGGGGTGATATCTGGACCCGTCCGGGGCTGCCACGCCATACCCGCAGTCTGATTACCATTGCGATGTTGATCGGCATGAATCGCGAGGGCGAATTGCGCCTGCACCTGAAGGCCGCAAAAAACAACGGCGTGACCCGTGAAGAGATCAAGGAAGTGCTGATGCAGAGCGCTATCTACTGCGGCATTCCGGCCGCCAATGCGACGTTCCACCTGGCTGAAGCGGTATGGGATGAAATGGGGGTGGAGTCGTTGAAGGAGGATTGAAAAGTCGCATGACAAGGAGCGCTGCAGCGAAATGTCATGCCTTACCCGCGTTCACTGCCCATATGAAAGCGCTGTTTTATCACGAAGTCGGGCCTGAATCTCACTGACTCGCAGAACCAGCGCGTAGCGCCACAAAGAGGACGCAGAGCGTCCAGAACTGCATGCCGACGCGGAGCGTCGGCACGATAGTCAGTTGAATTTCTGTATAACGATGAGTGATCAACCGTGGCGGCGTTCTTTGTTTTTAGAGCAGCGACAGCGGGTAGCTGACGATCAGGCGGTTTTCGTCGAACTGGTTGGTGTTGTAGTCACGACGCATGGTCGAGTTGCGCCATTTGAGCGACAGGCTTTTGAACGCGCCACTCTGGAACACGTACGCCAGCTCGGTTTCCCGTGCCCACTCTTCGCCGTCGGTGATAGCGCCGGTGTGTACATTGTCGCCGCTGATGTAGCGGTTCATCAGGGTCAGGCCGGGTGCGCCCAGGGCTGCGAAGTCGTAGTCATGGCGCAACTGCCAGGATTTTTCCCTGGCGTTGTCGAAGCTGGAGTTGTAACTGTCGTTGGCCAGTGTACCGCCGCTGGTGCCGTTGACGCGCATCCAGGCGCTGTCGCCGCTGACCTTCTGCAAACCCAGGTAAAAGGTGTTACCGCCGTGCCGTGCCGAGAGCATCGCTGACCAGGTCTTGTTGTCCAGATCCCCGGCCAGCGACTGGCCATCGTCCTTGCCCTGGAAGTAGCCAAGGTTGGCACCCAGCGTCCAGCTGCCCAGCGGCTGGCTGTGCAGCAGGTTGAAATATTGCTGGTGGTAGATGTCTTCAAGCTCGGCGTACCAGACCCCGACCTGAGTGCGTTTGTCGTTGAAAACGTACTCGCCGCCGCCGAAGTTGAAACGGTCTGAGGTGAACGCTGAGCGGCCGTTCAAGGACATGTCTTCCATGCTGGCGTCGTTGCGCGGGCTGTTGCTGCGGAACTGGCCGCCGTACAGGGTCAGGCCGTCGATCTCCTTGGAGGTGATCTGCCCGCCCTGAAAGGTTTGCGGCAGCGAGCGGCCGTCATCCGAGCGCAGGATCGGCAACACGGGCATCCACTCGCCGACCTTCAATTCGGTCTTCGAGAAGCGCGCCTTGCCCGCCACTGCCAGTCGTCCGAAGTCGTCGGCCGGGCGTCCATCGCTGTGGATCGGCAGCAATTGCGTGCCGCCTGTTCCCTTGCCGCCGTCTAGCTTGAGCGAGTAAAGGCCCAGCGCATCCACACCAAAGCCAACGGTGCCTTGGGTGAAGCCGGAGCGGGCATCGAGGATGAAGTTCTGCGTCCACTCCTCGGCGTAGTTCTGCGCATTGGCCGGGTCGACGAAGTTGCGGTTGATATAGAAGTTGCGTAGGTTCAGATTGACCTTGGCGTCTTCGACGAACCCGGCAGCATTGCCGCTGATGGGTGTCAGGTTTGCAGCAATGGCCGCAGACAGACCGCAAAGGAGTTTGCAGGAGGAATTGGCGCGCATGGAACAGACCTTTTTTGTAGTTATTGAGTCGTGTAGCTGGCTACGATAGTGAAAGGCCGGAAGGTGCCGTGCAATTGTGAAATAACTGTTTCGGGCGATTATCGAACGTTAATGAACCGGTTCGAACATTTTGTGGAGGGCGTTGCAAACGTGTGTGCGATGCTCACTGGTCTGTAGATACGGGTCTGTAAACATAGGCGGCGTGCTCTGGCGTTTTCGGCCACGGCGTCCGGCTGCTGAAACTTGAACAAGGAAGCGCGATGAGCACTGCCAGCACGCCTTTGTCCGGCGTCAACCAACCACTGAAAGGGATTGGTTTCATTCTTCTGGCGACTTTTCTGTTCGCCAGTCACGACACACTCTCCAAGTACCTGTCCGGCTTCTATCCGATCATTCTGGTGGTCTGGGCGCGCTATCTGGTGCACACGCTGCTCATGGCCTGCATCTTCATGCCATCGGCGGGGTTGCGCGTGCTGCGTACCAAGCGTCCCGGCTTGCAGGCATTGCGTGCGCTGGCGCTGTTGGGCACCAGTCTGCTGTTTACCAGCAGCCTGATGTTCATCCCGCAGGCAGAGGCGACGGCGGTCAACTTTCTCGCTCCGTTGCTGGTCACGGCACTGTCGGTGCCGCTGTTGCATGAGCGTGTGACGCGCGGGCAATGGGTTGCGGTGGTTGTCGGGTTTATCGGGGTGATGATCATCATTCATCCGGGGGGCGAGCTGTTTACCCCGGCGATTCTGCTGCCGCTGTCGTCAGCCTTGTGCTTTGCGCTGTATCAACTCCTGACGCGGCTGGTCAGCCCGTTCGACAGCCCGACCACCAGCAACTTTTTTGCCGGGCTGTTCAATACCCTGTTGATGAGCGCGCTGGTGCCGTTCTTCTGGGAAGTGCCTGCGCTTAAACATCTGCCGTTTCTGCTGGCGCTGGGGGCATGTGGTATGTCGGCCCACTTGCTGCTGACCCAGGCCTTCCGCTTCGCCGCCCCGGCAATGCTCGCACCGTTCAGCTATTGCCAGATCGTGTTTGCCGGGCTGCTGGGTTTCGTGGTGTTCGACCACATGCCATCACCTACCGCACAGGCAGGCATCGCCATCATCTGCCTAAGCGGCCTGGCGGCGGCTTGGCAACAGCGGCGTAAGGGTGGGTGATGAGCTGTTCCTTCGCACGAATACACAAATCTGACTGACTATCGTGCCAATGCTCCGCGTTGGCATGCAGTTCGTGACGCTCTGCGTCATATCTGTACCGCAGCACAACGTAGTGTCTTGCGCGCAATCACTGTGCATAGATAAAGCGCTTTTTTATCGCGGTGGCACTGACGACGCAGAGTGCGACCTTAGTGACGGCTGAGTCCTGGCGCTGATCCGGGGGTAGCCTGGCAGGACGCCAGGCTAGCCGCACCGGACCATGGATGGTCCGTTGCGGCGACCCCCGGATCAGTGACAGGGCGAAGGAACCCGACGAAGTCGGGCCGGAAACAGGAGCGAGGGGATTTGCCTACTTTGGCCCCATCAAAGTAGGTCGCCGAGGGGCGAAAAGGTGACCTGATTCGACCCCCAATCCACCTGAAACCACAGAACCGCTTTGTGACGCGGAGCGTCACGAACTGCATTCCCACGCGGAGCGTGAGGAACGAGCGGCGTCCGGGATAACAAAGGTGACCTGAGTCGAACCTCAATCCACCTGAAACCACAGAACCGCTTTGTGACGCGGAGCGTCACGAACTGCATTCCCATGCGGAGCGTGAGGAACGAGCGGCGTCTGGGATAACAAAGGTGACCTGAGTCGAACCTCAATCCACCTGAGGTCGCAGACCCACGAGAGGCGTCCGGGAGAGCACTTTTCGTCACTCTGCGCAAAGCGTGGGGACAATAGCAAAAAGGCCCGGTCACTGAGTGAGCCGGGCCTTTATGACGGTGTCAGACGATTACTCGCTGAGCGTCGGCACCTTGCGCGGGGCCATGAAGTACAGCCAGATCAACGCGATGAAGTACATCGCCGGGATCATGGTGAACAGCACGTTGTAATTGTTGTTGGTGGCGGTCAACACGGCACCGACAATCTGGGTCATGAACATACCGCCAATGGCCGCGCACATGCCGCCGAAGCCGAACACGGTACTCATCATGTGCTTGGGCGTGTAGTCCATCACCAGGCTCCAGATGTTTGCGGTCCAGGCCTGATGCGCACCTACCGCAAGCGAGATGGCCAGTACCGCCACCCACAGGCCGCTGGCGTTGGCGGCGAATACCACGCTGCAGATCGTGATGGCAAAGATCAGCATCGACAGCAGACGCGCAGTGGTCGCACGCATGCCGCGCCCGATCAGCCAGGAGGACAGAATGCCGCCACCCACACTGCCGAAGTCGGCGGTCAGCCAGATCAGGATCAGCGGGATGCCCATCTGCGTCACGCTGATCCCCAGGTTGTATTGCTGATTGAGAAACGGCGGTAACCAGTACAGGTAAAACCAGAACACCGGCGCAGTGATGGCGTAAGCCAGCGCGAACGCCCAGGTGCCGCGCATCTTCAGAATGCCGGTGAAGGGCACCTTGACTGGCGCAGGTTCGACCTCCTGGTTGATGTAATCCAGCTCGGTCTTGCTGACGGTCGGGTGCTCTTCGGGGTTGTAATATTTCAAGCGCCACATGATGACCCAGATCAGCCCCAGCGAACCCATCGCTAGAAAGGCAGCCTGCCAGCCCCAGACGGTAAGGATCAGCGGCAGCAGCGCCGGGGTCAGCATTGCACCGACGTTGGTGCCAGCGTTGAAAATACCAGTCGCCACTGCACGTTCACCTGCGGGGAACCACAGGCGTGTGGTCTTTACACAGGCCGGGTAGTTGGCCGCCTCGGTCAGGCCCAGAATGAACCGGCAGACCATGAAGCCCACGGCGGAAGTTGCTAGGCCGTGGGCGCCGGTTGCCAGGCTCCACAGCAGCACCGCGAGGAAGAACGCGCGCTTCACGCCGACCTTGTCGATGAAGCGGCCTTGCAGCACGAAGCCGACCGCGTAACCGACCTGAAACCAGAAGTTGATGTTGGCGTAGTCCATCGCCGTCCAGCTCATTTCCTTGGCGAGGATGGGCTGCATGACGCCAAGCGCCGCCCGGTCGATGTAGTTCAGCGTGGTGGCGAAGAACACCAGGGCGAGCATGCCCCAGCGCGTCTTGCCTACGGCGAGTGCGCCGCGGATCTTTTCGCCCATCCCGGCACGGGCGGCCTGGGCGACAGGGTTGGTCTGGGTGTTAAGCATGATGTTCTAACCATCCGTTCCAGGACTGTGCTGCTGGCAACAGTCGGACTGAGAAGTCCACTCGATGCAGGCGTTGTGCAGGTAAAGTGAAGTCGTAGAACCGTGATTCGACTGGCCTGTTGACTCAGGCTGTCATCGAGACGATCCGTCGGGCCGACAATTTACAGGTTGGGCCGCGCAAGTGTGTTGGAATGTTTCAGGCGACGCAGATCCGCGCCGGGCTTTTGGCCGGACGAGTTCGTTGAACCTGACGTCTGGGGAGACGGACGGGCGAGCGGGCGAGCAAAGCGAGAGGGGTGCACATGAGCAATGTTCCTGTTTTTTGAATTGTTATGGGTTGCTGCTGATGAAGCAAAAGATCAAAACGTTTGACTGCGGGTCTACCCTGCAATGTGATGCTGATGTTGAGCATTGCGCGATACAGCGTCAATTGAGTAAGACGGCTTTTGTTCGATAATCGAACGTAAAACTAACCGGTTCGTACACTTTATGTTGCTGTAGTATTTTGACAGGCAAATACTTTACTCGCACCTCTGAATAAGGCCGGGAAAGGCCAGGAATGCGGTGCTGTCCAGTCGTGACCGAAACAGGTCGCGTTCATCCAGGAGCTGAAAAGCATGCAGCGTTCAATTGCTACCGTATCCTTGAGCGGTACTCTGCCCGAAAAGCTCGAAGCCATCGCCGCAGCCGGCTTTGACGGCGTCGAGATTTTCGAAAACGACTTGTTGTATTACGACGGTAGCCCACGCAACGTCAGGCAGATATGTGCCGATCTGGGCATCGCCATTACCCTGTTCCAGCCGTTCCGGGATTTTGAAGGCTGCCGCCGTGATCGCCTGCAGCGCAATGTCGACCGTGCCGAACGCAAATTTGATCTGATGCAGGAACTGGGCACCGATCTGGTGCTGGTCTGCAGCAATGCGTCTGCCGATTCGGTGGGCGACGAGAACATTCTGCTGGATGACCTGAGCCTGCTGGCCGAGCGTGCCGGAGCCCGTAACCTGCGTGTCGGTTATGAGGCGCTGGCCTGGGGCAAGCATGTGAACACTTGGCAGCAGGTCTGGAACCTGGTGCGTCAGGTTGATCATCCGGCACTTGGGGTGTTGCTCGACAGCTTCCATACCTTGTCACTCAAGGGCGACCCGAGCGCGATTGCGCAAATTCCGGGTGACAAGATCTTCTTTGTGCAAATGGCCGACGCGCCGATTCTGGCCATGGATGTGCTGGAGTGGAGCCGCCATTTCCGCTGCTTCCCCGGTCAGGGCGAGTTTGATCTTGCCGGTTTCCTCGCGCCGATTCTGCGCAGCGGCTACACCGGTCCGTTGTCGCTGGAAGTGTTCAACGACGGTTTCCGTGCCGCCCCGACTCGCGCCAATGCGGCGGACGGTTTGCGTTCGCTGCTTTATCTGGAAGAAAAAACCCGCCAGTTGATGGCGCGTGACGAGCCAGCCGCTGCGCCTGAAATACTCTTCAACCCGCCCGCTGCCAGCGCTTACAACGGCGTCGAGTTTCTGGAATTTGCGGTCGACGAGAGCCACGGCGCGCGCCTGTCAGGCTGGCTGCAACGGCTGGGCTTTGCCAAGCTGGGTCAGCATCGCTCCAAGGCGGTCAGTCTGCTGGGGCAGGGTGATATCAAGATTGTGCTCAATGCCGAACCCTATTCTTTTGCCCACAGCTTTTTCGAGGCCCACGGGCCGTCGTTGTGCGCCACTGCCTTGCGCGTCGATGACGGCCATCAGTCGCTGGAGCGTGCGCGGGCTTTCAAGGGCCAGCCGTATCGCGGGCTGGTCGGGCCCAATGAGCGGGAGATTCCTTCGGTCCGCGCGCCCGACGGTAGCCTGATCTATCTGGTTGATAACGCTGCGCCCGGAGAATCGATTTACGACAGCGATTTTGTCGTCGACCCGCAAGCGGTTGCCAAGGGTGGTTTACAGCGTATCGACCACATGGCCATGGCGCTGCCCGCTGACAGCCTGGACAGCTGGGTACTGTTCTACAAAAGCATTCTGGACTTCGAGGCCGATGACGAAGTGGTCTTGCCCGACCCCTATGGTCTGGTGAAAAGTCGTGCCCTGCGCAGCCGTTGCAGTACCGTGCGCCTGCCGCTGAACATTTCCGAGAATCGCAACACGGCCATTTCCCACGCGCTGTCGAGCTATCGCGGCTCTGGGGTGCACCACATTGCGTTCTCCTGTGAAGACATCTTTGCCGAGGTCAGCCGCGCCAAGGAAGCGGGGGTGCCGTTGCTGGACATCCCGCTCAATTACTACGACGACCTGGCAGCCCGCTTCGATTTCGATGAAGAGTTTCTCAGCGAACTGGCGTATTACAACGTGCTTTATGACCGCGATGCGCAGGGCGGCGAGCTGTTCCACGTCTACACAGATGCCTTCGACGGGCGCTTCTTCTTCGAGATCCTGCAACGCAAGAATGGCTACGTGGGCTATGGCGCGGCCAACGTGCCGGTGCGTCTGGCGGCGATGGCCAAGGCGCGCAATGTGGCAGCGCGTCAGGCGCGGCTGTAAGGCGAGACCGACAGTAGAGCTGCTGCGAGGGTTCGAATCCCTCGCAGCTTCCCTCTGCCTGCGGTCAGCTTCATACTTCGCGCATTACCCGTGGTCATGAGCCAACAATGAAAAAAATCGACTCCGCCGTTGCCGTTGAACCTGCCGCTACCGTGCCCAAGGGCCGCAAGAACAATCCGGAAAAAACCCGCGAAGACATTCTTCAGGCTGCTGTCGCCGAATTCGTTGCCCACGGTCTTACAGGCGCGCGCGTCGATGCCATCGCCGAGCGCACTAAAACCTCGAAACGGATGATCTATTACTACTTCGGCAGCAAGGAGCAGCTGTATGTCGAAGTGCTGGAAAAACTCTACGGTGCGATTCGCAACACCGAGAGCGAGCTGAACCTGAGTGAGTTGGAGCCTGTCGAGGCGATTCATCGCGTGGTGGAGTTCACCTTCGATCACCACGACAGCAACGTCGATTTCGTCCGCATCGTGTGCATCGAAAACATACATTACGGCGAGAACGTCAAACAGTCCGATTCGATCCAGGCCAAAAGCCAGAACATCATCAGGGCGCTCGACGGCATCCTGCGTCGCGGCGAGGCCAGTGGCTTGTTCCGCGATGGCGTACATCCGGTGGACCTGCACCTGATGATCAGTTCGTTCTGCTTCTACCGGATTTCCAACCGCCATACCTTCAGCGAAATTTTCCAGATCGAGCTGTGGAGCGAGGAAGTCAAACAGCGTCACAAGGCGATGATTTGCGACGCTGTGCTGCGTTATCTCAAGCGCTGAGGTTTACAGCGTATGGAAGTGCGCCATCATCCGTTCTGCATCGGCTGACTGGCCACTGAACAATTCGAACGCCTTGACCGCCTGAAACACCGCCATGGTGCTGCCATCCAGCGTGCGGCAGCCCAGTGCACGGGCATGCTTGAGCAGTTCGGTTTCCAGCGGGAAGTAGATGATTTCCGCGACCCACAGCTCAGGGCGCAGCAACTCGACCGGCAACGGCGTACCTGGCAGTTTGGTCATGCCGACCGGCGTGGTATTGACCAGGCCATCGGCTTTGGCCATCGCGGCAGGCAAATCGACACCCACCTGCGCCCGTCCGGCACCGAAATGCGCGTTGAGGTTGTCCACCAGGCCTTGTGCGCGTTGCGGCTCGACTTCGAATACCGTCAGGCATTCGACGCCAGCGCTCAATAACGCATGAGCCACGGCAGCGCCTGCGCCACCTGCGCCCATTTGCACCACCTGCTGACGTGGAGCCTTGTCCAGGCCGCGTTGGAAGCCTTCGGCAAAGCCCAGGCAGTCAGTGTTGTGACCGATGCGCTTGCCGTCCTTGAACACCACGGTATTCACTGCGCCGATACCGCGGGCTTCGGCGGACAGCTCGTCGAGTAAGGGGATAACTGCCTGCTTGCACGGAAAGGTGATGTTCAGGCCGGTGAAGCCGCAGTTTTGCGCGCTTTCGATAAGCCGGGGCAGGGCGCTGATGTCCAGTTGCAGGGCGTCGATATCAATCAGCCGATACAAGTAGCGCAGGTTCTGTGCATCGCCTTCGTGCTCGTGCATGGCGGGCGTTCGCGAGGCCTGGATACCCGAGCCGATCAGGCCGGCGAGAACGGATGTTTTTTCAGCATGGGTCATAGAATACGTCTCTTGTTTTTGTGCCACTGCCCGGTCCAGAGCAGGTGTTGAGCGGAATGTACCAGATGGTTAATAGTGCCGCAGGTGGCAGGCGATTACTACGCAGCGATGTTGTGCGGTGATCGCACTAATCAGTGATAATCCACGGCCAGCCGCTTCAGATCAGCCAGAGTTCACGCCGCACATGCCCGATTCCGTTTTCAGCGCCGCACAGCAACAAGCCAGCACGTTGTACCTGCCACCGGGCGCGTGGGCCACAGTGCTTGATTGCCTGTGCGCGAAATTCACCGCCATCAGCCGCGAACAATGGCTGGACCGTATTGCCCGTGGGCGGGTACTGGACGAAAACGGCAGGGCCATCGCGCCTGACCTTGCTTACCGCGAGGGCCTGCGCATTCACTATTTCCGTGAGGTGCCCAATGAAACGCCGATCCCGGTGCTCGAAACGATTCTGTACGCCGACGAGCATCTGGTGGTGGCGGACAAACCGCACTTTTTGCCCGTGACACCCGCAGGCGAGTACGTCGAGCAGACGTTGCTGCGCCGTTTGATCCATCGCCTGGGCAACCCCGATCTGGTACCGCTGCACCGTATCGACCGGCACACCGCGGGGCTGGTGCTGTTTTCCGCCAACCGACAGACGCGCTCGGCTTATCAGGCACTGTTTCCCACCCGGCAGATCGACAAGTTCTACCAAGCCATTGCGCCAGCGCTGCCGGGCCTGGAGTTTCCACGTTTGCACGAAAGCCGTCTGGTTGAAGGCGAACCGTTCTTTCGCATGCAGGAAGGAGCAGGGGCGAGCAATACCCGGACGCAGATCGAGGTGCTCGAGCGGCAGGATCAATTGTGGCGGTACGGGCTTTATCCGGTGACCGGCAAGAAACATCAACTACGCGTGCACATGGCAGCGCTGGGCGCGGGGATCTGCAACGATCCGTTCTACCCGGACGTGGTAAAAGACCCTGTCGACGATTATCAAAACCCTCTGAAGCTGCTGGCCAAGGGCTTGCGCTTCATCGACCCGCTCAGCGGTGAACAGCGTCAGTTCGAGAGCCTGCTTGAACTCGACTGGTAAGCGCTAAAGCCGGGCTGACGGCCAAAAAAAACCCGCACTCGGCGGGTTTTTCCAAATCAGTCACGCGACGCCCGGATCACAGATCCTTGACGGTACGTACCTGATCCTTGTTGATGCGGGTCTGCTTGCCGTCGAGTTGCTTGAACTCGTAGAAGCCCGATTCTTCATCGTACTTTGGCGTGTCGACAGCCTGGATTTCACGACCATCGTTCAAGGTGATCACAGTGGGCGATGCGCAGCCGGCGAGGGAGGCAATGCTCAATGCAAGCAGGAAGGCAGCGGGAAGGGTCCGTTGTTTCATTACTGTGTCTCCAGATGGATTCTTGATTTACTGAACTCTCAGACGGATACACCGTCGGCAAAGTTCCGTATACACCGTCAGCAAGTTCAATAGCCAGCCACTTGCTACGGTTTCTCGCTGATCCCGGTCAATAGACAGGGGGTGTTCAGGTTGGCCAGGCGTGAATCACCGGCTTCCAGTTGCAGGGCGACTGGTTGCAGCGGTTCCAGGGCCCGTCTCGGGCTGCGTTCGCCGGCCTGCCATGCGGCTTCCAGCGTTGCGGCGTGAGCGATGGGGATCATACATAAAAGCGGCTGCCAGTGCTGGCCTTCACGCACCATTATTGGTCGCTCCGGGCATTCAACAGCCTTCTCGCGCAACGCTTTCAGCAACGGTTCATCGACCAAAGGTACATCGCAGGGCAAAACCAGCAACCACGGATGCCGGGCGAGTGGCAGGGCGGCGCGAATTCCGGCCAGAGGGCCGTTGAAATCGGCATCATCGTCCTGCACCAGTTGATCGGCGTACTGCGCATAGCGCTCGATGTTGCGGTTGCAGGAAATAATCAGGTCGTCGGTCAGCGGCCGGGTCAGCCGGTGCAGATGCTCGATCAGCGCCTTGCCCTGCCACTCGATCAGGCCCTTGTCGCGCCCGCCCATGCGCTGCCCGCGACCTCCGGCCAGCAGCAGGATAGAGCAGGGCGGCAGTGCGGCAAGGACATTCATCAAACACTCGGCGGGCAGTCAAAAGGAGTGCTGTGATATAACACCGGCCTGTTTCCTTAACAACTGGATGAGGCCATGAAAGCCAAGGCTGACACACCTTTCGTACCCCTGAATATCGCCGTGCTGACCGTCAGCGATACCCGCACCCGTGAAACCGATACCTCGGGCCAGATGTTCGTCGACCGCCTGACCGACGCCGGTCATGGCCTGATCGAGCGTGTGCTGCTCAAGGATGACCTGTACAAAATCCGCGCTCAGGTAGCGACCTGGATTGCCGACGATCAGGTGCAGGTCGTGCTGATCACCGGCGGCACCGGCTTTACCGGTCGCGACAGCACGCCTGAAGCCGTGGCGTGTTTGCTCGACAAGCAGGTCGATGGCTTTGGTGAGCTGTTCCGGCAGATTTCGGTGCCGGATATCGGCACCTCGACCATTCAGTCCCGTGCGTTGGCGGGCCTGTCCAATGGCACCCTGGTGTGCTGCCTGCCGGGATCCACCAATGCGGTACGCACGGCGTGGGACGGTATTCTCGCCCAGCAACTGGATTCGCGCTTCCGGCCCTGCAACTTCGTGCCGCACCTAAAGCAGGCCGAGCCCTGTGCGACTCGTGGTTGAGTGCTGATGAACAACGAGCCGAAAACCTTGCTGCCTGTCGAAGAGGCTATCGCGCGGCTGCTGGCGATGGCCGAGGCCACGCCGATCACTGATCGCCAGCGTGTTCCGCTGGCCGATGCCGAAGGCCGCGTGCTGGCGGTAGATCTGGTCTCCACGCTGGATCTGCCGCCCTGGCCGAACAGCGCCATGGACGGTTATGCCTTGCGCACGGCGGACTGGAGCGGCGAGCCGTTGACGGTCAGCCAGCGCATCTTCGCCGGTCAGGCACCCGAGCCGCTGGCCCCTGGCACCTGTGCACGAATCTTCACCGGCGCGCCGATGCCTGAAGGTGCCGATTGCGTCGAGATGCAGGAAAACGCCGAGGTGCTGGCGGATCAGCGCGTGTGCTTCAGCGAGCCGCTGAGCGTCGGGCAGAACATTCGCCCTCAGGGGCAGGAAACCCGCGTCGGTGATACCGTGCTGGCGGCCGGAACGCGGCTTGGTCCTATTGAATTGGGTCTGGCTGCTTCGCTGGGCCTCGCCGAGCTTGAGGTGATCCGGCGGGTGCGTGTCGCGGTGCTGTCCACCGGCGACGAGTTGATTGAACCAGGTCAGCCATTGGGGCCGGGGCAGATCTACAACAGCAACCGGGTGTTGCTGTGCAGTTGGCTGAAGCGGCTCGAATGCGAGGTGGTGGATGCAGGCATCCTGCCGGACGATCTGGCGAAGACTCGTGCTGCGCTGGCGAATCTGCACGATGTTGACCTCATCCTCTCCACGGGCGGCGTCTCGGTAGGCGAAGCGGATTTCCTGGGTCACGCATTGCGCGAAGAAGGCGAGCTGACGCTCTGGAAGCTGGCCATCAAGCCCGGCAAACCGCTGACCTTCGGGCATTTTCGTGGCGTACCGGTGATTGGCCTGCCCGGCAATCCCGCCTCCACGCTGGTCACCTTCGCTTTGCTGGCGCGCGCTTACCTGCTGCGCCGCCAAGGTGTGATTGACGTAGCACCGTTGCAGTTTCCGGTGCCCGCAGGCTTTGTCTGGACGCGTCCGGGCAATCGTCGCGAGTACCTGCGCGGGCGTCTGGAGCAGGGCAGGGCCGTGGCCTATCGCAACCAGAGCTCGGGGGTATTGCGCAGCGCCGCCTGGGCTGACGGCCTGATTGAAGTGCGTGAAGGCTCAACGGTGGCCGAAGGGGACTGGGTCAACTTCATCCCGTTGAGTGAAGTGCTGGGCTGAGTGCATTAATGGTTGGGCGGGCACGCATGAGCTACTCTCAACATCGCTGACAAGTTGGGCAACCGGACTTCGCCCTGGAGTATTGTTATGGCGCCATTGAGAGTGGCTTGTGTGATCCCGACCTACAACGGACGCAAGGATCTGGAACGTCTGCTGGACTCACTGGCTACGCAGACTGCGAACTTCGATACGCTGATCGTCGACTCCAGTTCTTCGGATGGCACGCTGGAGCTGGCGCAAGCCCGCTGTGCCAATGTGCTGCGCATCGACAGCAAGGACTTCAACCACGGCGGCACCCGGCAGATGATGGTCGATCTGCATCCCGACTATGACGTCTATGTCTACCTGACCCAGGACGCCTACGTTGAAGATATCAATGCCATTGCCAACATTCTGCTGCCTTTCGCCGACCCCAAGGTCGGCGCGGTCTGCGGGCGTCAACTGCCGCACAAGAACGCCAATCTGCTGGCTCAGCATGCACGGTTGTTCAATTACCCTCCGACGTCGCAGATCAAAACCCTGGCCGATGCCCGCACGCTGGGCATCAAGACGCCATTCATGTCCAACTCGTTCGCGGCCTATCGCGGTGAAGCGTTGCGGGAGATCGGCGGCTTTCCCCGGCATGTGATTCTTTCCGAAGACATGTACGTCACTGCCAAAATGCTGATCGCTGGCTGGAAAGCAGCTTATGAAGGTTCGGCCGTATGCCGTCATTCGCACAACTACAGCCTGCGCGAGGAGTTTTGCCGTTACTTCGATATCGGTGTGTTCCAGTCCCGTGAAGCGTGGATCTACGAAACCTTTGGTGGCATCGGCGGCGAGGGCATGCGTTACGTCAAGTCCGAGCTTAAATTCCTCGGCCCCCGGCGAATTCTCTGGTGGCCCATGTCGTTCGTGCGTAATGCGCTGAAGCTGCTGGCCTACAAGCTCAGCAAGCAGGAAAAGCGCCTGCCCCGCGGCGTTAAGAAAAAGCTCGGGATGTACAAGCGCTATTGGGACAGCCCTTACGCCTGAGCGAACTCTGCGCCGGACGCTGAGCGCCCGGCGTCGAGCGCATCAGAGTTTCGCAGCCTCTTCGTCCAGACGGTCGGCCTCGAACAGTTGTGCGAGGTCGGCCCTGGCTTCACGGGCGGTCTGCAGAACCTTGGCGTCGTCGTCATACACTTCATGCTGTGCGGCCAGCACTTGTTCGTCGTGGCGCTTGAAGCGACTGATGCGCGCGTCGGCCTGTGCTTCGGTCAGGCCCAGCCCCATCAAGGTCTGACGGCTCATCTCCAGGCTTGAATAGAACGTCTCACGTACGGCATGAGCGCCAATGTCCATCAACCGGTGAACGTGCTGGCGGTTACGTGCGCGGGCAATGATCTTCATGTGTGGATACAGCTTGCGGATCAACTCGGCGGTCTTGATGTTGGTGTCCGGATCATCCGTTGCAATGACAAAGTATTCCGCTTCATCAACCTTGGCTGCACGCAGTATTTCCGGACGCAGCGGGTCGCCATAAAACACCGGCACATTACCGAAGCTGCGCGAAAACTCGATCGATTCCACGGCGGTATCCAGAGCGATGAAAGGGATTTTCTGCGCCCGCAGGATCCGCGCTACGATCTGCCCCATACGGCCCATGCCTGCGATGACCACGCGTGGTTTGTCAGTCTGGATATCGCGGTATTCGTCCGGCACGTTGACGGCCTTGGCCTTGGGTTTGATCCAGCGCGCCAGAGCAATGAACAACAGCGGCGTGATCGCCATCGACAAGGTGATGGTCAGCACCAGCATGTCGTACAGCCCGGCCTCGAACAGCCCTTGAGCGCTGCCGATCTTGAACACCACGAAGGCAAATTCGCCACCGGCGGCCAACACCAGGCCCAATTGCAGCGCGCTGCGGTTATTGAGACCGCCAGCGGTACGACCGATCAGGAACAGCATCGGCAGCTTGATTCCGATCAACAGCAGCGTCAGGCCCAGCACCGCGAGGGGCGAGCTGAGCAGCAAGCCGACGTTGGCACCCATGCCGACACTGATGAAGAACAGCCCCAGCAACAACCCTTTGAACGGTTCGATCTGTGCTTCCAGTTCGTGACGGTATTCGGAGTCTGCCAATAGCAGACCGGCGAGAAATGCGCCCAGCGCCATGGACACGCCCACCAGTTCCATCAGCCACGCCGTACCAATCACTACCAGCAAGGCAGTGGCGGTCGAGACTTCCTGGATTTTGGTCTTGGCAACGATGCGAAATACCGGACGCAGCAAATAGCGCCCGCCGATCACCACGATGGCAATGCTGCCCAGCACTCGCAGGCCGTGGTTGATGCTTTCGCCGGTGTCCATTGCGTGATCGGCCCCGGCGAGGAATGGCACGATGGCAATCAAAGGAATTGCTGCAATGTCCTGAAACAGCAGGATAGCGAACGCCATCCGGCCATGCGGGCTGTTCAACTGCTTGCGCTCGGCCAGACTCTGCAAGCCGAAGGCCGTGGATGACAGCGCCAGGCCAAGACCCAGAATAACCGCAGTGTTCAGCGACTGGCCGAAGGCAAACAACGCGATCCCGCCAATGACCAGGCCCGTCAGCAACACCTGCGCCATGCCGACGCCGAACACCGATTTGCGCATGACCCATAAACGCTTTGGCGACAGCTCCAGACCAATGATGAACAGCAGCAAGACCACGCCCAGCTCGGATATGTGACTGACACTCTCCGTATCGCCTATCAAGCCCAGCACCGAAGGGCCGATGATCACTCCCGCGAACAAATAGCCGATCACCGCGCCCAGCTTCAGGCGCTTGGCCAGTGGTACCGTCAGCACGGCGGCGAGTAGAAACACTACTGCGGCCTGCAACAGGCTGCCTTCATGGGGCATGTAAAACTCCTTGGTAATAATTGAACACACTATTTGAGCAGGGCGGTATTAAAGCATGGGAGTTTTACACGGCAACGTTCATCGCGGCATGACAATAATCAACGCGGTTGATAGAGCGTGCGTGAAGGGTGCGAAGGAGGGGAACAGGGCAGGCTGACGATGCCATTCGTCGCGCATCGGCGTAAGCTATGCGCGCAAACAGGCAGTGCCAACTGCCCGCTCATGAGCATTCAGGAAACCGTTATGACCAACAAGCAGCGTTTGATTTACTCGATTCTGATCGCCCTCGGCGTTCTGGCGATCATGCTGGGCTTGTCGCACCTGCAAAACAGCGGTGCCATTACCGAAAAAACCTTTCAGTACATTGCAATCAGCGTGGCCGTACTGGTCGTGATCCTCAACGGAATCATGCGCCGCAAGGTCAAGCGATAAGCGCGGCAAGTGGCAAGGATGACGATGCCCACGTCACTGGGCGCCATCCTTGCCCGCTTCACCCAGCCATTGCCGGGCACGAGGGTGCAGGCTGTAGGTCTTGTCGTCATTGAGGTGAATCACGCCTTCATCGCACAGGCGCTTGAGCACCTCGCGCACACTTAGAAACGACAGCGGTACATCAAGCCTGAGCAACTGGCTGTGCACGCCCCGTACTCCCAATGGCTGGCCTTCTTCGCTCGATACCAGAAGCGCATCAAGCACCTTGAGCCTGACCAGGCTGGTACGCAGACCAAAGCTTTTCAGGAGCAGTCGGATGTGCTCGTTTCCGGGCCGCTCTGTCTCCAGAGCGGGCGACTGTGCCTGCGCAGCCAGTGCTGTTTGGCGCAGCAGGGTGCGAGTCGTGATTCCTTGGCGATTGAACATCCGCAAACTCCTTTTCAGGCTTTTTTTAAACAATCTCAGTTACTAAGACGAACGAGCGCAGCAAAACCTCAGTTATCAATGGAAAAAAATAAAAACGCCAACGCGCACGGGGTCGCCGCAGCGTTGTGCGTTTCAGGGTAGATGAAGATCGGGCAGTCGCGAGGGGGCGGTTGATCCGGCTATCGGCGGATACAAAATCGCTCAGCGTCAGTCAGGTACGCGAGAGCGCTCAGCCTTTTGGCGCGTCGGGTATCCGGCGGTTGAGCACCGGGTTGCCGTTCTGGTTCTGCGTGACATAAACCGGCAGCACCTTGGGCAGAGAGGCCAGCAAGCTGGACAGGTCGCGCGTGTTGAAACTGCCGCCCAGGCGCATCGCACCGGTTGCGGTATCCGCCAGCAGAATAGGCGTTTGCAGGTAGCGATTGATAAGTGGCAGCGCCTGGCTGAGAGGCAGATCATTGAAGATCAGCTTGCCATTACGCCACGCCAGGCTCGAATCCTTTGTGTCGGTCTGGCTGATCAGGGGCGCGTCGTCGCCTGCCTTGTAGCTGGCCTGCATGCCAGGGTCAAGATGATGGCTTGATGACGGATGCGCGCGATCACTGCTGACCTGAACCGAGCCCTCGACCAGCGTCACACGTACCTGATCCTGGTACATCCACACATTGAAGCGTGTGCCCGTGACCTTGATGCTGCCCTTGCCGGCATCGACTACAAAGGGGTGTGTGTTGTCGTGGCTGACCTCAAAGAACGCCTCACCCTTTTTCAGCGTAACGCTGCGTCGATCCTTGTAGTTGGCGTAGGTCAGCTCGGTGCCGAGGTTCAGTTCGGCACGGCTGCCATCTGCCAATACCACAAGACGCGTCGCGGTATCGGCGTTGTAGGACTCATAGGCGTCAGGCAGCCAGCCCTGATTCCAGCCCACATAGCCGGTGACCGGGACAGCCAGGGCAATGACCGCAGCGGCAGCCGCGAGTGGTGCCAGGCGGCGCTTGCGACGAAGTACGGGCTGGTTGTTCTGGGTAGCCTGAATCGGCAGTGCAGGGGCCGGATTGAGCGGTTCGATTTGTCCGGTAATGTCCCAGACTTCCCGCATCGCCTCATACTCCACCGCATGCAGAGGATGGGCCTTCAGCCATTGCTCGAACGCTTTTCGTTCTGCGGCCGTGCAGTCTTCGGCATGCAGGCGCATGCACCAATGCGCAGCGGCATCGGTGATCGCATCGTGTTCTGCCTTGCTGAAAAGAGGGTCGCTCATGGGCGCTCCGGCCTATACCGTTGGCGCATTCTACCCTTGGATATCAGGGAGAGAGAACATTTGCAGGAATTACCCGTCAACGCACAGCTTAATTCCTTGTGAATGCAAGCAGCTCTCATTGAAACCTGTCCGCGACAATCGGGCACACCGTAGTGCGCAGGGAGTGTTTTTGCAGAGCCTGCAGCGCTACTCTCGTTGCTGGTATTTCGTGCGGTTGTTCCCGGTACCTTGCCATGACATGAACAGGAGCCTCAGATGCGCGCCACCCCTAACGATCAGCCGGTCCGGACCGTTTCATATCAGCAACTGACAGATCTGTTGCGGCGGATCTTCCTTGCACACGGCACATCCCCGGAAGTTGCCGATGTGCTTGCCGAGAACTGCGCCAGCGCCCAGCGCGACGGCTCGCACAGTCATGGCATCTTTCGCATGCCTGGCTACATCTCATCGCTGAGCAGCGGCTGGGTGGACGGCAAGGCAGTGCCGTTGATCGAGGATGTCGGTGCTGCGTTTGTCAGGGTCGACGCCGGTAACGGCTTTGCCCAGCCTGCGCTGGCGGCAGCCAGATCATTGCTGATCGACAAGGCGCGCAGTGCCGGGATTGCGATTCTGGCGATACGCAACTCTCATCACTTTGCCGCGCTGTGGCCGGATGTCGAACCTTTCGCCGAAGAAGGGCTGGTCGCCCTGAGCATGGTCAACAGCATGACCTGCGTAGTGCCACATGGTGCGCGTCAGCCCTTGTTCGGCACCAACCCCATTGCCTTCGCTGCACCGCGTGCCGGGAGCGGGCCTATTGTTTTCGATCTGGCGACCAGCGCCATTGCCCATGGTGACGTTCAGATCGCAGCGCGTGAAGGGCGACTGCTGCCGGCGGGTATGGGCGTGGATCGCGACGGCCGGCCCACTGAAGACCCCCGCGCCATTCTCGATGGCGGGGCACTATTGCCCTTTGGCGGTCACAAGGGTTCTGCACTGTCGATGATGGTCGAGCTGCTGGCGGCAGGGCTGACAGGTGGTAATTTCTCTTTCGAGTTCGACTGGTCGAAGCATCCCGGCGCGCAGACACCCTGGACCGGCCAGTTGCTGATCGTCATCGATCCGGACAAAGGCAGCGGTCAGCATTTTGCACAGCGTAGCGAGGAACTGGTAAGGCAGCTCCACGGGGCAGGGCAGGAACGCCTGCCGGGGGACCGACGCTACAGCGAGCGTGCGCGGTCGATGGCGCACGGTATCGACATCGCTGAGGCTGATCTGGAGCGCTTGCAGGGGCTGACGGGCGGTTGAGCCGCTTACAAATTCGCTGACCATTCGTCGCAGTCAGTCTTGTGTCGGCGCTCGGTTCTAAATACTGTATGCATGAACAGTAAAGAGCGAATGAGGTCTGTCATGTCCCTTAAGTCAGTGCAAACGTCAGTACAAAGCCCTGTTGCTCAGCAGCATCGTACTCTCTCTACCGTCGATGAAATGCAGCGTGAGGATTTCCTCCGGCTGGCGGCGGGTCTGCGGCAGTTCAATGGCTACGAGCAGGATGTATCGATAGCCATTGCGGCAGCCCGCACGAGTGGTGAATACCGTCAGGCAAGCGCGATGGAATAGTGCGGCCGATAGCGGTCATGACGCGTCTCGGGTTGATTGTGAGTATATGTAACGTATATGCTTCATATATTCAATTTGAGGTGAATCATGGGTCTGGTAAAGATTTCCGAAAACATGCACGCCAACCTGCGCTCTGCCAGTGTTGCGCTCAGTCGCTCCATCAATGCGCAGGCTGAGCACTGGATGCGCATCGGCATGCTTGCCGAATTGCACCCGGCACTGGATTACAGCGAGATCTGCCAGATGTTGATCCGTATCGAGAACGCAGGCGGCACGGTGCTGACTGCTTCGAACTTCAACGTTGCAGAGCTTTCTGCGTCCAGCCTTTCCAAGGCGGCCTCATGAGCAGCGCCATCGGTATCAAGACCGAACAGGACCTTGTGCAGTTGCGCATAGCCGGAAGGCTGGCTGCCGATGTGCTCGCAATGATCACGCCTCACGTCAAGGCTGGCGTCAGCACCGAAGCGCTCGACGATATCTGCAACGAATACATCGTCAAAGAGCTGAAAGTGATTCCCGCGAATGTGGGCTATCACGGTTTTACCAAGACCACCTGTATCTCTCCCAATGCAGTGGTCTGTCATGGCATACCTTCTGCCACCGATATTCTGAAAGATGGCGATATCGTCAATATCGATGTCGCGGTCATCAAGGATGGCTGGTACGGCGATACCAGCCGTATGTATCTGGTCGGTGAGGTCAGTCCCCTGGCAAAACGTCTTGTCGAGACGACTTACGAAGCAACCCGCGCCGGTATTCATGCAGTGCGCCCCGGGGCAACGCTGGGTGATATCGGTTATGCCATTCAGAGCATCGCTCATCGTGAAGGCTTTAGTGTAGTGCGTGAATATTGCGGGCACGGCATTGGCCGCAAGTACCATGAAGAGCCTCAGGTTCTGCACTACGGCGCTCAGGGCAAAGGCCTCAGGCTGAAGCCGGGCATGGTGTTCACCATCGAGCCGATGATCAATGCCGGCAGGGCCGGTACTCGTACTCTGCCGGATGGCTGGACGGTTCTGACCAGTGATCTTTCATTGTCTGCGCAATGGGAGCATATGGTTGCAGTCACCTCTACCGGTTTTGAACTGCTGACGCCCTGGCCTGAGGGGACGGGCGATTATCCTGCCATTTAGACGTGAGTGGTCCGGTGATTTGAGTGCATAAAAAATGGCCTTCCCGAGAGGCCATTTTTTTGATCAGGGGTGATGTTTCAGTATTGCGGCGAAGATCTTTTCCAGCGTACTTCTGTTACGCCAAAACGCTCGGCTTGCAAGGTCGCCATTCCTATCGGCCCTGCAGACATATTGCCACTCACTGTGCCAACGCCGGCGTGCAGCGTTGCGCAGTGCAATGCGTCGCACTGGCACATTTGCCTGGTCTTGTGCAGGAAACAACGAGGTTCGCCATTGAACTGATAGTGAATTTCAAATTCCGTTTGATGATTCATCTTTCCTGCCCGTGAGCCTGACGGCATGCCATCAAAATAGTGTGATTATTCCAGTGGGGCATGCGCGAGAAACCTTCTCCGGTCACGCTGCTGTCTTCAGATCGTAGAGCGAAAATCGCGTCGTTTCGAGATGTAGTTAACAGTTGTCCGATGAGTGGTTTTGGGTTCACTCAAACGCATGAATGGATGACCGAATGGTCATCCAAACGAAGATCTTCTTTTTTGAGGCAAGCCTCATTTACAGGACTTGAGGTCTACCGGGCCGACAAAATCATTACCCCGTCCCATGACGCAAGCGACCTGCTGATTGCGCTGGCGCTCCCAGGCCTGGGGAGGATAAGTCTTGTCCCAGGCTTGATAAAGCTGCTGGTCCTGGCGCGACAGGCGCAAGTTGTATTGCTTGCTCATGTAGAAGTAGGTGCGGGCGATCATGCCGCGAATGGAAGGGCGAGGCATGACCTTTTTCGCCTTGAAATCCACTTGCGTCAGGCATGAACCGTACTGGCCTTTTTGCTCGGGTATCCAGCCAAAGCTGAAGTTGCTGCGGTCGCCATTCACTTCGCCGATGCTGGGCACCAGGTTATGCAGGTCTGCCTCGGCGCGTTTATAAACGGCATCGGTCTTTGTGCAGTTTTTGCGCCCGCCGTTCTGCCAGCATTGGCGCAGATGGCCGATCTGCCAGGCCGGAACGATGTGTTCCCATTCAATACGACTGGCGCGCTTGGCGCTCTTGCGCGGGACATAGCCGCAGCCCGCAAGATCGACCCGGTTGCCGGTGTATTTGCAGCCGCAGTAAAATTCGGTCGATTGTGGTGCGTATAACCCCCAGGCGACTTTCTTGGCTTCGCTGAAAGTACGCGGAGCTTCGGCCTGAGCGCTGAATGAAGCGGTGATGAGCAGGGTGGTGCAAAGCAGTGTCGAGAATCGAAACATCATGCCGTCAGTCTTCCTTCGGCAACGTCCAGAATATTTGCACGCCACCATCGTCGCGCCAGGCGAGGGTGACGTTGTCGTTCTCGGCTATTTCTTCAAGAAGCTGCGCCCAGTCGTCCTCTGACTCATCCGGTTGACGAAAAAGCAGGGCAGCCCTGGATTTCTGCGCGGTAGGCGAGTTGATGATCTTCTGTACCCGCATGCCCATGCGCTCGTAAGGGTCGGGAGTGGAGGCGGTCGCTGCGGTTTGTTTGGCCACGGATAAGGTTCCTGATTTTAGCTGTACGGGCATACAGTATTTCAGTGTCGGATCTTTCGCAACATCTATGTAAGATAAAGCGCTTGAAATGGCACACTATTGTCTTGAAAAAACCAACGCTCCCGGAGTCGCGCATGAATATCAAGTCACTGGCATTTCCGTTACTGGCCGCAACTGCTGTACTGCTGGCAGGCTGTTCCACGCCTTCGGTCGTCACGCTTCAGAACGGCACACAATACATCACCAAGGACATGCCCAAGACCAAGAGTCGTGATGGTTTCTACGAGTTTGAAGACATCTCTGGCAAGAGAGTCCGAATCAAGGCCGACGAAGTGGCTACGGTCAGACCGGAGGAGTGAAATCCGACTGAACGCTAATGCTCGTTCCCTGTGCGTCGGGGGCGAGCAGTACAAACAGATTTCATTTTCGACGGATTGACAAACCCTGCGGGTTTTTTCATAGTTCAGTCCTCGCAAACGTTTGCGTGTTGATGCCTTGCATCAACCCTGCGTCGTTCGCCCGAACAATAATCACAAGATCGGAGATGAACTCATGAAGCTGCCATTTGCTGGACGCCTTCTCGCTGTCGCCATGTTCGCTGCTGTCACGGCAGTCATGCCCCTCTCTGCTGCATACGCTCAGACGCCTGAAAAACCCAAGGTCGCATTGGTGATGAAGTCGCTCGCCAATGAATTTTTCCTGACCATGGAAGACGGTGCCAAGGCTTATCAGAAAGAGCACGCCACCGACTTCGACCTGATTTCCAACGGAATCAAGGATGAGTCAGACACCTCTGCGCAGATTCGTATCGTTGAGCAGATGATTGTCTCCAAAGTCGACGCCCTGGTGATCGCGCCTGCCGACTCCAAGGCGTTGGTGCCGGTGCTCAAGAAAGCTACAGACGCCGGTATCAAAGTCGTCAATATCGACAACCAGCTTGATCCCGACGTGCTCAAAAGCAAAAGCCTGATGATCCCGTTCGTGGGTCCGGACAACCGCAAAGGTGCCGAGCTGGTAGGCGACTACCTGGCCAAGCAGCTCAAGAGCGGTGACGAAGTCGGCATTATCGAAGGCGTGCCGACCACCACTAACGCTCAGCAACGCACCGCCGGTTTCAAGGATGCCATGGACAAGGCGCAGATGAAGGTTGTGTCTGTACAGTCCGGCAACTGGGAAATCGACAAGGGCAACGCCGTTGCTTCGGCAATGCTCAATGAATACCCGAACCTGAAGGCCCTGCTGGCCGGCAACGACAGCATGGCGCTGGGGGCGGTTTCTGCAGTGCGTGCAGCAGGCAAGGCTGGCAAGGTCATTGTGGTGGGTTACGACAACATCAACGCGATCAAACCGATGCTCAAGGATGGCCGAGTGCTGGCCACTGCTGACCAGTTTGCAGCCAAACAAGCGGTCTTTGGTATTGAAGCTGCGTTGAAGCTGGTCAAAGGCGAGAAGGTCGACACCAACGAAAAAGGCGTCATCGAAACGCCAGTAGAACTCGTTACCAAACCTTGATCCACGCCGCGTAAAGGTGCCCGTCCTTGCAGGACGGGCGCTGGGAGAAATGTATGTCAGCGTCTGTTCAGACAGCTGTTCTTTCGGTCAGTGGTATCGGTAAAACCTACGCTCAACCCGTGCTCGGTGACGTCGATCTGACGTTGATGCGTGGCGAAGTGCTGGCCCTGACCGGGGAAAACGGTGCCGGTAAAAGCACCTTGTCGAAAATCATTGGCGGCCTGGTGACGCCCACTACCGGGCGCATGGAGTTTCAAGGGCAGCCTTATGAACCTGTGAGTCGTACCCAGGCCGAAAAGCTCGGGGTTCGCATGGTCATGCAGGAGCTCAACCTGCTGCCGACCCTGACCGTTGCCGAAAACCTGTTCCTTGACGACCTGCCGCGTCGTGCTGGCTGGATCGACCGCAAGCGCCTGCGTGAAAATGCGATCAAGGCTATGGCTCAAGTGGGTCTGGACGCTATTGATCCCGATACGCTGGTCGGCGATTTGGGGATCGGTCATCAGCAGATGGTCGAGATCGCTCGCAATCTGGTTGGCGACTGCCATGTGCTGATCCTCGATGAGCCTACTGCCATGCTCACCTCACGCGAGGTGGAAATGCTGTTCGAGCAGATCACGCGGCTGCAGGCTCGTGGCGTCTCGATCATCTACATCTCCCACCGGCTTGAGGAGCTTGCCAGAGTGTCTCAGCGCATAGCCGTACTGCGCGATGGCAAGCTGGTGTGCGTCGAGCCGATTGCCCGTTACAACAGTGAGCAACTGGTCACGCTGATGGTCGGCCGTGAACTTGGCGAACACATGGACATGGGCGCCCGGCAGATTGGCGAAGTAGCGCTGTCAGTCAAGGGGCTCAGTCGTGCCGGCAAGGTTCAGGATGTTTCGTTCGATGTGCGACGAGGTGAAATCTTCGGTATTTCCGGGCTGATCGGTGCCGGGCGCACCGAGTTGCTGCGCCTGATCTACGGTGCAGATGTTGCCGACAGTGGTGCGATTGAAGTTGGGCAGCCACTGCAAGCCGTCACCATCCGTTCACCCTCGGACGCCGTCGAGCACGGTATTGCCCTGATCACGGAAGACCGCAAGAGCGAAGGACTGCTGATGTCGCAGTCAATCAGCGCCAACATTGCGCTGGGTAATATGCATTCGATCTCCAGAGCAGGCCTGGTCAACACCGATGACGAACTGAAGCTGGCGCAGCGCCAGGTGGCTGCCATGCGTATTCGCAGTTCCAGTCCGGACCAGCTGGTCTCCGAGCTGTCAGGCGGTAATCAGCAGAAGGTCGTGATCGGTCGCTGGCTGGAACGTGATTGCCCGGTGATGCTGTTCGACGAGCCGACGCGAGGCATCGACGTCGGTGCCAAATTCGATATCTACGCGCTGCTGGCCGAATTGACCCGTCAGGGCAGGGCGCTGGTGGTGGTTTCCAGTGATCTGCGCGAACTGATGTTGATCTGCGATCGTATCGGTGTGCTGTCTGCCGGTCGCCTGATCGACACGTTCGAGCGCGACAGCTGGACTCAGGACCAATTGCTTGCCGCTGCCTTTGCCGGTTATCAGAAACGTGACGCGCTGCTCAATGACGCCGCGCCCAGGAACGACTCATGAAAAATACTCCTTCTCCGACGCTGACCGTGCCGGCCCGTCGCGGCGGCAATTACTTTGGTCTTGGCACTTACATCGGGCTGGCGGGTGCGCTGCTGGTGATGATCGTGCTGTTTTCCCTGCTCAGCGATCACTTTCTGTCCTATCAGACATTCAGCATGCTGGCCAACCAGATCCCTGACCTGATGGTGCTGTCGGTCGGCATGACGCTTATCCTCATCATCGGCGGTATCGACCTGTCCGTTGGGTCGGTGTTGGCGCTGGCTGCTTCGGCTGTGAGTGTGGCCATCCTGGGCTGGGGCTGGAGTGTGTTCCCGGCCGCCTTGCTAGGCATCGCCTGCGCGACCCTGGCCGGTACGATTACCGGCTCCATTACTGTTGCCTGGCGCATCCCTTCGTTCATCGTCTCCCTCGGTGTGCTTGAGATGGCCCGTGGCGCGGCCTACCAGATGACCAATTCGCGCACCGCTTATATCGGTGATTCGTTCGCCTGGCTGTCTGACCCGATCGCGTTCGGTATCGCGCCGTCCTTCATCATCGCACTGCTGGTTATTTTCATTGCTCAGGCGGTGCTGACCCGTACCGTTTTTGGTCGCTACCTGATCGGCATCGGCACCAATGAAGAAGCGGTGCGTCTGGCCGGTATCAATCCCAAACCCTACAAGATTCTGGTGTTCTCGCTGATGGGCCTGCTGGCCGGTGTGGCGGCGCTGTTTCAGATATCGCGACTGGAAGCGGCTGATCCGAATGCCGGTGCCGGGCTTGAGCTGCAAGTGATTGCCGCCGTCGTGATCGGTGGCACCAGCCTGATGGGCGGGCGCGGTTCGATCATCAGTACTTTTTTCGGCGTGCTGATCATTTCGGTACTGGCCGCAGGCCTGGCGCAGATCGGTGCGACCGAGCCGACCAAACGCATCATCACTGGTGCGGTGATTGTGATCGCAGTGGTGCTGGACACCTACCGCAGTCACCGGGCACGGCGCCAGGGCTGATATGGCGACTATCAAGGATGTCGCGGCGCTGGCGGGAATCTCGTACACCACGGTTTCCCATGTGCTGAACAAGACCCGGCCGGTGAGCGAGCCGGTCAGGCTCAAGGTCGAGGCGGCCATCGCGCAGCTCGATTATGTGCCCAGCGCCGTGGCGCGTTCGCTGAAGGCCAGGAGCACATCGACTATCGGCCTGTTGATTCCCAACGGTATGAATCCGTATTTCGCCGAGTTGGCGAGGGGCATCGAGGACTACTGTGAGCGCAACGGTTTTTGCGTGATCCTCTGTAATTCCGACGACAACCCGGAAAAGCAGCGCAGTTACCTGCGTGTTTTGCTGGAAAAGCGCGTTGACGGGTTGATTGTCTCGTCTGTGGCGGGTGATGCCAGCGTCGCCTGTGGCCTCACCGAGGTGCGCACGCCGCTGGTAATCGTCGACCGCGAGCTGCAAGGCATCGAAGCTGACATGGTGCGCATCGATCACGAGCAGGGTGCCTGGCTGGCAACCCGACATCTGCTTGATCTGGGGCATCGTCACATTGCCTGCATTGGCGGGCCGCGTGACAGCATGGTTGCCGAGATGCGCCTGGCGGGTTATCGGCGGGCCATGCAGCAGGCATCTGTCGAGGTCGGCCCGGATTGGGCGGTGCACAGCGAATTTACCAGTTCGGCTGGCCACGCAGCTGCGGGCCTGCTACTGGCCGGGCATGCGCCAACAGCGATCTTTGCCGGCAACGATGTCATCGCCATCGGTGTGCTGCGCGCTGCCGCCGAACGTTCGATTCGCGTGCCTCAGGATCTGTCGGTCATCGGCTTTGATGACATTCAGATGAGCCGCTACGTCTATCCGGCCCTCACCACCGTGGGGCAATCGATCATGCAGCTGGGCGAAACCGCCGCCGAAATGTTGTTAAACCGAATCGCCGCACCGCATACAGTTCCTGTCGAAAAAAGACTCGTGACGCCTTGCGTCGTGGTGCGCGAGTCCACGGCAGCGCCGAACACTTTGTCCAATGAATGACGCGCACGCACAGCAACGGATTAATGAGCCATGCAAGCAAAAATAGTGATAGTGGGCAGCCTGAACATGGATCTGGTCATCCGCGCCCAGCGTCTGCCGCGCCCCGGCGAGACGCTGAGCGGGGAGACGTTCGACACCGTGCCTGGTGGTAAAGGCGCCAACCAGGCAGTTGCCGCAGCGCGCCTGGGTGGCAGTGTGGCGATGATCGGCTGTGTGGGTGCCGATGCCTACGGGGAGCAACTGCGTGCAGCACTGCTGGCCGAGCATATCGACTGTCAGGCCGTGACGGTCGTTGAAGGCGTGTCCACCGGGATCGCTTCGATTGTGGTCGACGCCAGCAGTCAGAATGCAATTGTCATCGTTGCCGGAGGCAATGGTCGGCTCACTCCGGCATTGATCGAGCGTTTCGACGCATTGCTGGCGGGTTCCGGGATCGTCATCTGCCAGCTTGAAGTGCCGACTGAAACAGTTTTCCACACCCTGGCCCGCGCCCGCGCGCTGGGCAAGACCGTCATTCTCAATCCTGCCCCGGCCAGCGAGCCTTTGCCGGCAAACTGGTATGGCCTTATCGACTATCTGATCCCCAATGAAAGTGAGGCGCAGACCCTGACCGGTGTGACTGTCGACTCCTCGGCGGCGGCTGAAGAGGCGGCAGCGGCCATGCTGGCTGCCGGGGCGCGCAACGTAATCATTACCCTGGGTGAGCGCGGAACCCTGTTCGCCAGTGCTGCGGGCGTGGAACATATCCCTGCGCGTCGTGTACAGGCCGTGGACACCACCGCTGCAGGTGATACCTTTGTCGGTGGTTTTGCCGCAGCACTGGCGGCGGGTCAGAGTGAATCGCAGGCCATTCGATTCGGTCAGGCCGCGGCAGCCATATCCGTGACCCGCGCGGGTGCCCAGCCGTCCATCCCGACGTTCGAGGAAGTAAAGGAATTCGATTCACTATGAAAAAGACCCCGCTACTCAACATTGCCCTGTCTCGCGTCATTGCGTCGCTGGGGCATGGCGACATCCTGATGATCGTCGACGCTGGAATGCCAGTACCGGCAGGCGTCGAGCTGATCGACCTGGCGCTGACTCGCGGCGTACCTGATTTCGTCAGTGTGCTGGACGTGGTGCTGAGTGAGATGCAGGTCGAAAGCCATGTGCTGGCCAACGAAATGGCCGAGGTCAAACCTCCCGCATTGCAGGTCATCGAAAGCCTGAACCTCGATGATCAATTGGGTCAGCAGCGCTGGATAAGCCATGAGGACCTGAAAGTATTGAGCCGCAAGGCCAAGGCAATCATCCGTACCGGAGAATGCCAGCCGTACAGTAATGTGGCGCTGGTTTCCGGAGTTGTGTTCTAGCTATCAAGAAAGGGAGTTTCATATGACGTTGATGCAGTTTTCCAGACAGTTCATTCGTGGAGCATTGCTCTTGTCCATACTGAGTAGCGCTGCCGTTCAGGCGGCAGAAAAGCGTGATCTGATCATCGATACCGACCCTGGCGCGGACGACGTCGTTGCGTTGCTGCTGGCGCTGGCGTCACCCGAAGAATTGAACGTGATGGCGATCACCACCGTGGCCGGCAACGTCCGTCTGGACAAGACCTCGCGCAATGCCAGGCTGGCGCGTGAATGGGCCGGGCGTGAAGAAGTGCCGGTGTATGCCGGTGCGCCCAAACCGTTGGTGCGCACACCTATCTACGCCGAAAACGTTCACGGTCAGGAAGGGTTGCCCGGCGTGCCCGTGCATGAGCCAGCCAAGGGGTTGGCCGACGGTAATGCAGTCGATTACCTGATCCGCACCTTGAGCAAGGCCAAGCCGCACAGCATCACTATCGCCATGCTCGGTCCGCAGACCAACCTGGCGCTGGCGCTCGTGCAGGCACCGGAAATCACCCAGGGCATCAAGGAAGTGGTGGTCATGGGGGGCGCGCATTTCAACGGCGGTAACATTACGCCGGTTGCCGAATTCAACCTGTTTGCTGACCCGCATGCTGCGCAGATCGTTCTGGCCAGTGGTGTGAAGCTTACTTACGTACCGTTGGACGTGACCCACAAGATCCTGACCAGCGAACAACGCCTCAAGCAGATTGCCGCATTGGGCAATAACGCCGGCAAGCTGGTCGACGGCATTCTCAATGAATACGTCAAACTGGACATGGAGCATTACGGCTTGCCCGGTGGTCCGGTTCACGACGCCAGTGTCATTGCCTGGTTGCTCAAGCCCGAGTTGTTTTCCGGGCGGCAGATCAACGTTGCGGTCGACACCCGCGAGGGCATTGGTTTCGGTCAGACAGTGGCTGACTGGTACGGCACGCTCAAGCAGCCGCAGAATGTATTCTGGGTCGAGAATGGCGACGCTCAGGGTTTCTTCGATCTGCTGACCGAGCGTCTGGCGCGACTGAAGTAACCCATCACGCGGGCTGCAACAGGTGCATCAGACCGGCAGCCCTGCCGTGGCATAACGGCTCAGTACCTGGCTGATGAAGGCGCGGGCACCCTCGGTGCCCAGTTCCTTGATCAGCAGGTCGACGGCAATGATCATCAGCTCTTCCGGGTTTCCGGGGCTGTGCGAGCAGTGGCCCTGAGGCCATCTGGCCTTGATGTCTGCATCCAGAGTTATGGCTGTCATGTCTGTTGATCTCCAGTGAAGGGTCACGCACTACGCTGTTCGCTTCCCGGCGCTTGCGTCTCTCGCAGTAAACCATTCCGCGCACATTTTGACACTTCTACTTACATCTCATCCCGATAGTCAGAGTCTATGGCCATAGGTTGTAAACGTTTTGTGACGATTTCACCGCGCGCCCTGTGTGATCCCAAGGCAGACTCTCGGCCCAGGCAGATCAACAGGTTGCCGATGGCTTCTCAACTAGAGTTGTGCAACCAACGCGTCTGAGCGCGGTCGGACAGGTCTGGAATGTTTTATTGGCAGAGGAGGGTGTATGCCCCGGAAGTTCGCAACATTGGGTTTTGTGGTCGTGGCGTCGTTGCTGGCAGGATGCAGCAGCACGTCCTCTGATAAGGACGCTGAAGCGTCCGTCAAGGCAGACGCTCCCGCATCCGCCAGTAACGCCAACGCCATACCTGGCCGTTGTGATGCAGGGCTTGGCCAGTTCGCAATCGGCAAGCCAGCGTCCATCGACCTTCTGTCACAAGTGCGCGCCCGTACCGGTTCTCAGGATGCCCGCATTCTCGGGCCTGACGACATGGTCACGCTGGAATACCGATCCGAGCGGGTAAACGTCAATACCGACGTTTCGGGAAAGGTGACGCGCATCAACTGCGGTTGAGTCGGCACTTTTCTGTGGCGCATAAAAAACCCCGTCAGTGACGGGGTTTTTTTATGTCAGGTGAATCAGGCTACCTGAACTTCTTCTGCTTGCATGCCTTTCTGGCCTTTAGCCGCAACAAAAGTAACGGTCTGGCCTTCTTTCAGGCTTTTGAAACCGTCGCTCTGGATTGCTTTGAAGTGTACGAACAGGTCGTCACCGCCACCCTGTGGAGTGATAAAGCCGAAGCCTTTTTCATCGTTGAACCATTTTACGGTGCCGGTTTGGCGATTAGACATGGTGTATCTCCAGAAACATAATTTTCAATAACGTGCTGCTCAGGCCAACTGGGCACACGGGCCTATCATAGTCGAAATGCGCAAAAAGACAGCTACTAAGGTGATCTCTTTAGCCCGGGCCCCTGCATATGCAAAGCGTCATACACGTAAAGTGGCTAAATGATGTCTCTGATTGCCTTGCATCAAGACTGTGCAGGATATGCTGAAAGCCCCGCTCTGCAAGGCTTTCAGGTTAGCGGCGGGGCGTAGCTCTCGGCATTTCAGGCGGCTGCTTTACCGAGTTAAAAAAAATGATTTATTTTGATTTGGTGCAGTTTTCGGCAACCAGTTTCTGCAGTTTTTGCGTCAATGCAGGGGCGGGAGCGCGATCGGTACTGCTCAACGCTTCAATTTCCTGCTGAGAAAACTCCTTGTTCACTACCCGGGCGCTGCAATCGCAATGAGCTTGTGCGGCCTTGGCATCCTGCTTGTGCTGATTCGCCGCGGCGATGCATTCCTGCGTGAACGTGTCTTGCACGGTTTTTTCCATGGCGGCCTGAGCGCCCCAAGGGGCCAGGACGGCGGCGCAGGCGAGGAGTGCGGACAGACGGGAAAGCTTCATGGTGTTCTCCTTTTGCTGACTTTAGTGAACAAGGAAACGTACAGGATCCTGACTGGTTAAGACGCCCATCACGCCTGCCAGTTCAGGTGACGTGTTATTTGGTGTGATTTACGCATATGGACGTCCGGTGTCGGCCGAGCTGTGCTAGGATGCGCGTCCTGTTATTTTCAAGTGTCCCCATTGCTGATGGCTTTGGACGCGACGCAGGCAGGTTTTTCGTACATTCCAGTCATCTGGTCCGGTTCAAGGTTGGCCCCAAGGCTCCTGCCACTGTGAGGCAGGCATACCACCGGATCACGTACTGGCTCATCCCAACCCACGTGACCTTTGGTAGGGGTCACCACTAGGAGAGGAGGCGCCATGCCAACTATTACTCTTCCCGACGGCAGTCAACGTTCATTCGATCATGCGGTTTCCGTAGCCGATGTCGCGCTTTCAATCGGTGCCGGGCTGGCCAAGGCCACCGTGGCCGGCAAGGTTGACGGCAAGCTCGTTGACGCCTGCGACCTGATCGAAAACGATGCCAGCCTGCAGATCATCACCCCCAAGGATCAGGAAGGACTGGAAATAATCCGTCACTCTTGCGCTCACCTGGTCGGGCATGCGGTCAAGCAGTTGTATCCGACTGCAAAAATGGTCATCGGCCCGGTGATCGACGACGGCTTCTATTACGATATCGCCTACGAGCGCCCGTTCACGCCTGACGACATGGCGGCGATCGAGCAGCGCATGCAGCAGCTGATCGAAAAAGATTACGACGTCATCAAGAAAGTCACCCCGCGCGCTGAAGTGATCGAGGTGTTCACCGCCCGTCACGAAGACTACAAGCTGCGCCTGGTCGAAGACATGCCGAACGAACAGGCCATGGGCCTGTATTACCACGAAGAATACGTCGACATGTGCCGTGGTCCGCACGTGCCGAATACGCGTTTCCTGAAATCGTTCAAGCTGACCAAGCTGTCCGGTGCCTACTGGCGCGGTGACGCCAAGAACGAGCAGTTGCAGCGTGTCTACGGCACTGCGTGGGCTGACAAGAAGCAGTTGGCTGCCTACATTCAGCGCATCGAAGAAGCCGAAAAGCGCGATCATCGCAAGATCGGCAAGCGCCTAGGCCTGTTCCATACCCAGGAAGAAGCGCCGGGTATGGTGTTCTGGCATCCGCAGGGCTGGACCCTGTATCAGGTGCTCGAGCAATACATGCGCAAAGTGCAGCGCGAGAATGGCTACCTCGAGATCAAGACCCCGCAAGTGGTCGATCGCTCGCTCTGGGAGAAATCCGGGCACTGGGCCAACTACGCTGACAACATGTTCACCACCGAGTCCGAGAGCCGCGACTACGCGATCAAGCCGATGAACTGCCCTTGCCACGTGCAGGTGTTCAATCAGGGCCTGAAGAGCTACCGCGAGCTGCCGATGCGTCTGGCCGAGTTCGGTGCCTGCCACCGTAACGAACCGTCGGGGGCCTTGCACGGCATCATGCGTGTGCGTGGCTTCACTCAGGACGATGCTCATATCTTCTGTACCGAAGATCAGATGCAGGCCGAATCTGCCGCATTCATCAAGCTGACGCAGGATGTCTACGCCGATTTCGGTTTCAAGGACATCGAACTCAAATTGTCCACTCGCCCTGAAAAGCGTGTAGGCTCCGACGAGCTTTGGGACCGTGCCGAGACGGCGCTGGCCTCTGCGCTCGACAGTGCTGGTCTGCCCTATGATCTGCAGCCGGGCGAAGGCGCGTTCTACGGTCCGAAAATCGAGTTTTCCCTCAAGGACTGCCTCGGCCGGGTCTGGCAGTGCGGCACCTTGCAGCTGGACTTCAACTTGCCGATCCGTTTGAGCGCCGAGTACGTTTCGGAAGACAACAGTCGCAAGAATCCGGTCATGTTGCACCGTGCGATCCTGGGGTCTTTCGAGCGTTTCATCGGAATTCTGATCGAGCATTACGAAGGCGCGTTTCCAGCCTGGCTGGCGCCTACCCAGGCAGTGATCATGAATATCACTGACAAACAGGCCGATTTTGCCCTTGAAGTGGAAAAAACTCTGGCTGAAAGCGGGTTTCGTGCCAAGTCCGACTTGAGAAATGAAAAGATCGGCTTTAAAATCCGCGAGCATACTTTGCTCAAGGTTCCTTATCTCCTCGTGATTGGAGATCGGGAGGTTGAAATGCAAACTGTCGCTGTGCGTACACGTGAAGGCGCTGACCTTGGCTCGATGCCGGTTGCCCAATTCGCTGAATTCCTCGCACAAGCGGTTTCCCGGCGTGGTCGCCAAGATACGGAGTAATTATTATTAAGCGTGAAATGAGACAAGATAAACGAGCTGCACCCAAGGCCCCGATCAATGAAAATATCTCGGCCCGCGAGGTTCGTTTAATTGGCGCTGACGGCGAGCAGATTGGCATCGTCTCGATTGATGAAGCGCTTCGTATTGCCGAAGAGGCTAAGCTGGATCTGGTAGAGATTTCTGCCGACGCACTTCCTCCTGTCTGCCGTGTGATGGATTACGGCAAATCGATCTTCGAGAAGAAGAAGCAGGTTGCTGCAGCGAAGAAAAACCAGAAGCAGATCCAGGTTAAAGAAATCAAGTTTCGTCCAGGGACGGAGGAAGGGGATTACCAGGTAAAACTACGCAACCTGGTACGTTTCCTGAGTGACGGGGACAGGGCCAAGGTATCGTTGAGATTCCGCGGTCGTGAGATGGCCCACCAGGAGCTGGGTATGGAGCTGTTGAAGCGGGTTGAAGGTGACCTGCTCGAATACGGTTCCGTCGAACAGCATCCTAAGATGGAAGGACGCCAGCTGATCATGGTCATCGCCCCGAAAAAGAAGAAATAACCACCAGGGCACGGCAGGCCTTGCGGTTATATTTATCAACTGAATGCGGAGTATCCGAACATGCCAAAGATGAAGACTAAAAGTGGTGCAGCTAAGCGGTTTTTGAAAACCGCCAACGGCATCAAGCACAAGCACGCTTTCAAGAGCCACATCCTGACCAAAATGTCGACAAAGCGTAAGCGTCAACTGCGCGGTAGCAGCTTGCTGCATCCGTCTGACGTGGCAAAAGTCGAGCGCATGCTGCGCCTTCGTTAATTTTGATCAAGATATAGAGGAAGTAACTCATGGCTCGTGTAAAGCGTGGCGTCATTGCCCGTAAGCGTCACAAAAAAATTCTGAAACTTGCAAAAGGCTACTACGGCGCGCGTTCACGCGTATTCCGTGTTGCCAAGCAAGCGGTAATCAAGGCAGGCCAATACGCCTACCGTGACCGTCGTCAGAAAAAACGTCAGTTCCGCGCTCTGTGGATCGCTCGTATCAACGCTGGTGCTCGTGTTAACGGTCTGTCCTACAGCCGTTTCATTGCTGGCCTGAAAAAAGCGTCCATCGAGATCGACCGTAAGGTTCTGGCTGATCTGGCAGTGAACGAAAAAGCGGCGTTTGCTGCGATTGTCGAGAAAGCTAAAGCCACTTTGGCCTAAGTCCCCGACAATCACTTGCCCCGGTTCTCCGGGGTCGGTGTTAAACGTCATAAATAGGGGAAGAGCCTTCAGCTCTTCCCCTATTTTGTATCTGGAGTCTGTACATGGAAAACCTGGACGCGCTGGTCTCTCAAGCTCTTGAGGCTGTGCAAAGCGCCGAAGATATCAATGCCCTGGAGCAAATCCGGGTTCACTACCTCGGCAAGAAAGGCGAGTTGACTCAGGTGATGAAGACCTTGGGGAACCTGCCAGCTGAAGAGCGTCCGCAAGTCGGTGCGCTGATCAACGTTGCCAAGGAGCGTGTCACAGAGGTTCTCAATGCACGCAAGGCGTCGTTCGAGCAGGCGGAACTGACTGCCAAACTCGCTGCCGAATGCATCGACGTGACCCTGCCGGGCCGCGGCCAGACCTCCGGTGGTCTGCACCCGATTACCCGTACTCTGGAACGTATCGAACAATTCTTCACGCACATTGGCTACGGCATCGCCGAAGGCCCTGAAGTGGAAGACGATTACCACAACTTCGAGGCGCTCAACATCCCAGGCCATCACCCGGCCCGGTCGATGCATGACACCTTCTATTTCAATGCGAACATGCTGCTGCGCACCCATACCTCACCGGTACAGGTCCGCACCATGGAATCGCAACAGCCGCCGATCCGCATTGTCTGCCCAGGCCGTGTGTACCGTAGCGACTCCGATATTACCCACTCGCCGATGTTCCACCAGATCGAAGGTCTGCTGGTTGATCGCGACATCAATTTTGCCGACCTGAAAGGCACCATCGAAGAATTCCTGCGGGTGTTCTTCGAGAAAGAACTGGCCGTGCGCTTCCGTCCTTCGTATTTCCCGTTCACCGAGCCGTCGGCAGAAGTGGATATGGAATGCGTGATGTGCAGTGGCAAGGGCTGCCGTGTCTGCAAGCAGACTGGCTGGCTTGAAGTCATGGGCTGCGGCATGGTCCACCCGAACGTGCTGCGCATGTCGGGTATCGACCCTGAAGAGTTTCAGGGCTTCGCGTTCGGCATGGGCGTAGAGCGTCTGGCCATGCTGCGTTACGGCGTCAATGATTTGCGCCTGTTCTTCGACAACGATTTGCGGTTCCTCGCGCAATTTCGCTAAGTCGTAACGAACCTTTCAGGAGAGCAGGATGAAATTCAGTGAACAATGGCTGCGTGGCTGGGTAAGCCCGCAGGTTTCCCGCGACGAGCTGGTTGCTCGTCTGTCGATGGCCGGTCTTGAGGTTGACAGCGTCACGCTGGCCGCCGGCGTTTTCAGTGGAGTGGTCGTGGGCGAGGTGCTGAGCACCGAACAGCACCCCGATGCCGACAAGCTGCGCGTGTGCCAGGTCAGCAATGGCAGCGAAACCTTTCAGGTTGTGTGTGGCGCGCCAAACGTGCGCCCCGGTCTGAAAATTCCGTTCGCCATGATCGGTGCCGAGCTGCCGGGCGATTTCAAGATCAAGAAAGCCAAGCTGCGTGGCGTCGAGTCCAACGGCATGCTGTGTTCGGCTGCCGAGTTGCAGGCCGGCGAGGGCAATGATGGCCTGATGGAGCTGGCCGCCGATGCGCCGGTCGGTGAGGACATTCGCGTCTACCTGAACCTGGACGACGCCAGCATCGAGGTCGACCTGACCCCGAACCGTGGCGACTGTTTGTCAGTAGCAGGTCTGGCGCGTGAAGTCGGTGCGCTGTACGCCACTGACGTCACCCGTCCGCAGATCGCTGCTGTCAGCGCTGTGCACGATGAAGTGCGCCCGGTCGAAGTATTGGCTCCGGCTGCATGCCCGCGTTACCTGGGCCGCGTCATCCGCAACGTTGATCTGTCGCGTCCTACTCCGCTGTGGATGGTCGAGCGTCTGCGTCGTTCCGACGTGCGCAGCATCGATGCCGCTGTCGATATTACCAACTACGTGATGCTCGAGCTGGGTCAGCCTCTGCATGCTTTCGATCTGGCCGAAATCAACGGTGGCATTCGTGTGCGCATGGCGGAGGAGGGCGAGAAGCTCGTTCTGCTCGACGGTCAGGAAGTCAGCCTGCGTGCTGACACCCTGGTCATTGCCGACCACCAGCGTGCTCTGGCAATTGCCGGTGTCATGGGTGGCGAGCACAGCGGCGTAACTGCCGGTACTCGCGATATCTTCCTGGAAAGTGCTTTCTTCGACACCATCTCGGTGGCTGGCAAGGCGCGTTCCTATGGTCTGCACACCGATGCCTCGCACCGTTACGAGCGTGGTGTTGACTGGCAGCTGGCCCGTGAGGCCATGGAGCGGGCGACCGGCCTGCTGCTGGAAATCACCGGTGGTGAGGCTGGTCCGATAACAGAAGTGGTCAGCGAACAGCATTTGCCATCGATTGCTCCGGTTACGTTGCGCGCCAGTCGCGTCGAGCAGATGCTCGGTCTGGTCATTGAAAACGCCGAAATCGAGCGTCTGCTGACAGGTCTGGGCCTTGCTGTCGCTGCCGAAGCCGACGGCCAGTGGCGTGTAGAAGTGCCAAGTCATCGTTTCGACATCAGCCTTGAGGTCGATCTGATCGAAGAACTGGCACGTCTGTACGGCTACAACCGTCTGCCGGTCCGTTACCCGCAAGCCCGTCTTGCTCCTCAGGCCAAGGCCGAAGCCAAGGGCGATCTGCCCGAGCTGCGTCGCCTGCTGGTTGCCCGCGGTTATCAGGAAGCGATTACCTACAGCTTCATCGACCCGAAATGGTTCGAACTGTTCACGCCGGGTGCCAAGCCCTTGCTGCTGGCCAACCCGATCTCCAACGACATGGCGGCCATGCGTGCCTCGCTGTGGCCCGGTCTGGTCAAAGCGCTGCAACACAACCTCAACCGCCAGCAGGACCGCGTACGCATGTTCGAAAGCGGCCTGCGTTTCGTCGGTCAGCTTGACGGCTTGAAGCAAGAGCCGATGCTGGCGGGTGTGGTATGCGGCAGCCGTCTGCCGGAAGGTTGGGCGCAAGGCCGTGATGCGGTCGACTTCTTCGACGTCAAGGCTGACGTAGAAGCGGTTCTGGGTTTTGCCGGTGCGCTGGGTGAGTTCACCTTCACACCGGGCCAGCATCCCGCCTTGCACCCAGGCCAGACAGCTCGCATCGAGCGCGATGGTCGCGAAGTCGGCTTCCTGGGCGCCATTCACCCGGAACTGTCGAAAACCCTGGGCCTGGATCGTCCGGTCTTTGTTTTCGAGCTGGTTCTGGCTGAAGTATCGACAGGCCGTCTGCCGAAATTCCACGAGCTTTCGCGCTTCCCGGAAGTGCGTCGCGACCTGGCCTTGCTGGCTGATCGCGACGTTTCGGCCAGTGCGGTTCTGGACGTTATTCGTGAAAATGCAGGCGAGTGGCTCACAGACCTCAGGTTATTTGATGTTTACCAGGGTAAAGGCATTGATCCACATAGAAAAAGCCTTGCAGTCGGCTTGACCTGGCAGCATCCATCGCGCACTCTTAATGACGATGAGGTAAACGCAACGACACTTGCTATCCTCACCTCGCTTGAGGAGAGGTTAAACGCCACGTTAAGGAAGTAGCGTATGGGGGCTCTGACGAAAGCTGAGATGGCCGAACGTCTGTACGAAGAGCTGGGCCTGAATAAACGGGAAGCCAAGGAACTGGTTGAACTGTTTTTTGAAGAAATCAGGCACGCTCTGGAAGATAACGAGCAGGTGAAGTTGTCAGGTTTCGGCAACTTCGACCTTAGAGACAAGCGCCAGCGGCCTGGGAGAAATCCCAAGACCGGTGAAGAAATTCCGATTACGGCGCGCCGTGTGGTCACCTTTCGTCCAGGGCAGAAGCTGAAGGCCCGAGTTGAGGCATATGCTGGAACCAAGTCATAACGATGAGCTACCGCCGATCCCCGGCAAACGCTACTTCACCATCGGTGAGGTTAGCGAGCTCTGCGCGGTAAAACCGCACGTTTTGCGTTATTGGGAGCAGGAGTTTCCTCAGCTCAACCCCGTCAAGCGACGCGGAAACCGCCGGTATTATCAGCGCCAGGACGTGCTGATGATCCGTCAGATCCGCGGCTTGCTCTACGATCAGGGCTTCACCATTGGTGGTGCCCGACTTCGTCTTACCACCGGTGAACCGAAGGACGATACCCAGCAGTACAAGCAGATGATCCGGCAGATGATTGCCGAGCTGGAAGACGTACTGGTTATGCTCAAAGCGTAATTGAGCAAGCAGGATACTTCCAAAATTCAAACGCTTAGGGTATATTTCTCAACGTTTTCGCAGGTTGCAAAACAGATACACGCCTAGTCGGGGCGTAGCGCAGTCCGGTAGCGCACTAGCATGGGGTGCTAGGGGTCGAGTGTTCGAATCACTCCGTCCCGACCATATAATTCAGTGATTTAGCCCAATCTGAGAAGGTTGGGCTTTTTCATGTGCGTGAGTTTTGAGTGACTTGCTGTCTCTCGATGGTTATCACCTTTTCCAAATTGTCACAAACGGCCCGTGTGATCATTTTCTGACACCATGTTTGCAGCCTAGGTCATGTATCCAGGATCTGAGTATTGGTCCTGCGCTTCGCTGTGGGATGCTCCGCTGAGGGACGGATAGGGCAAGGAAGGTGGTTGTAGAATTTTAAAGTGGTAATGATTCTGCAGCAGTACTAAAGTGTGGCTGATTTTTCCATTTTTTCGAAGAACAGGGAGTTCTATGTCTTTTGATGCGTTTATGAAGGTTGATGGTGTTGAGGGCGAGTCTCTTGACGATGGGCACAAAGGTTGGGTCGAATTGCTTTCCTACCACTACAACGCCATGCAGTCCATCAGTCAGACTGCCAGCTCGAATGGAGGGGCTACTGCTGGAGGGGTTTCCCTTGGCGATTTCCAGATCAGTAAATATGTGGATAGAGCCACCCCTAAGCTATTTGAGCTTTGCTGTAGGGGTTCGCATATCAAAAATGTGACCATTCGAATCCATCGTGCAGGAACTGAAAAATTCAAGTATCTGGATATCGTACTTGAAGAGGTCCTGATCTCATTAGTAAGCGGTCAAGGTGCCGACCAGTCAGGCTTCCCTGTAGAAGTAGTAAACCTGAATTATGGCCGCATTAAATTTGAATATTCACAACAACGCCGCGCTGATGGTGGTAGTGCCGGTATCGTTTCTGGTGGCTGGGACAGGACTGCGAATAAGCCATTTGCGTAGGCGAATGGATTCAGTGTCAACAGATAAAGTGGAAGATTTAATCTCAGGGGTAGATGTATGACTAGCGGCACATACGTCATTTGGAGGGGTGAAGTATGAAACCAACAGACGAAAATCGCACAAGCTATTTGATGGTTAGTGCCGCCGCTGAAAAGCTAGGAGAGCAAGCCTGTACATTAGGTATTAAGCATATTGATAATGGCATTCTGCGATTGCAATTCAATCGTGAAGTCTCTTATTACGCAAAAAGTATTGTTAATGATGTTTCTGAAGGTAAAAAAAGTCCTGAGCAGGGGCTAAAAGAAATAAAAGATGAACAAGATAGCTTGTTTGCCCAGTCATGGGAGGTTGCCAAAAAAGGCGTTGGAGTAGTCGCCGGAGCAATGCAATTCGGAGCTGGTGCGGGCATTTGCTATGGCTCTTTAGGTACGCTGTGCCTCGTTGCAGGTGTACCAATTATGGCTCATGGTGCAAATAACGTTTATGAAAACGGGCGCAACCTTTGGGAGGGGCGTAGTGATACAGAGGGCCCAGTAAGAAAGGGATACCAAGCAGCAGCGAAAGCAGTTGGTTACGGAGCACGAGAAGGAAATATGGCCTACGGGTCAGCCGACCTTGCGATGTCTGTATATGGGGTCACGAAGCTGGTTTTAAAGCCGGATTCCTGGCGGCTATTTAGATATATTAGAACTGACTATGTTCGTGCATATCGAAGCACGTCAGTACCTGTATTGGTCATAGATAGAGCCGCCGATACCATCACAGTAGACGGAATGCAAAAGCAGTGAACCGACAAAAAGCTGGGCGATTTTTTTCACACGCAAGAGTTTATTTTTTCGCGATTGCGTGCGCTGCTTTTCATTCAGTATGGATATTGCTTCTCCTTAATTATTTTTTTGATCTTAGTGTTCTTGTGGCTAGGTTTATAGTTGCGCTGTGTTTTATTATTATTTCTTTTTTTTGTATTAAGTTGTTCCATAAAAAAATAAACAGGCTTTGATGTGCATGTCTGCAATATACAGTTTTTCTTAGTTAATTAGAGACTCAATAATGAGTCGCTCAGTATGCCGATTACGTACGCTTGGCCATGTCCAATACTGTTGATTTCAGGGCTGATCGAGAGGTGGCCTTGCCCCCGATAAACGTATCCCTTAACCCGGCGTCGGGGTTGAGCATCTAGGGTTGTTGATCTTGCCAGTTCTGCTTGTAGTGGCTGAAACCCCCTTGCGCTGCTTGCTTGCACATAAAAGACTTGTCGCTTTTTAGAAGAGGCACAGCCCTGTGCCAGCGTCCTCCAGGGTAATAGGTGGGGTGTAGTGAACTGTAGTGGTCTAATGATTTTGTGCTAGGGGTCGAGTGTTCGAATCACTCCGTCCCGACCATATTTTTCAATGACTTAGCCCAATCTGAGAAGGTTGGGCTTTTTCATGTGCGTGAGTTTTACGTGGCATTAGATTTTTGCTAAGGCGATCTTCGTCTGATTTGTTGATTAGACGCCTCCGTGCCCGGTATTAATCTGTATGTTTTAGGATCAGGAGGGCAGGTATCCCCGCCCTCCGTCAGCCTAAGGAAAAAACTCGTCTATGATACCGCTGGCAAGAAACGCCAACGCCCAGAGACTGATTTCTACCTGTACCGCTTTTGTCCGCAACTTGAACATGGCAATAGCCCTGCTAGGTGCTGACAGCGCTGCCAACTTTTAAGGGTTGGTTATTTGTAAAGCGCCATGCCGGGCGCTTGCTTTTGGCTTACCGCGAATGGCCGCAAGCAGTAGCTTAAATGTCTGAGGTATCCGATCGGCACAGCCGGGAACGGGCTCATCCACTTTCACCTTAAGCAGCTTGACTGAGCTGCAGTCGGAAGAGTCACCCCCCTAGGACGTCCTGGCTTAGCGAGGAATCGTCGTGGCTCGACTTTACACGATCAACACATAACAAGTAATCCTCCCGCAAAGTTTTTTGAGATTTACTAAAGAATCAATAGTAGATAGGAGCTAAAAGCAAGCCCGCATACTTGGGTTAATTTTAGGTTTTGTACGAAAAGTATTGCTGCATACAACGTAGGCTGCAGGCCAGCGTGACCATGGCTGCGTAGCTCTTGGCCAACTTGTCGTAGCGAGTGCCGATTCGGCGGTTCTCTTTTAGCCAGCCAAACATCCGCTCAATGATGTTGCGCTGCCGCTACTTTGGACGATCAAAAAGTCGGGGCAAGCCAGGCCGGGGTTTGCGTGGCATGGCGCGTAGCGGGATCACAGGCTGTATTCGGTAACGGTCGCATTAGTAACGCAGGTATTCTGCGTCATAGCCTTTGTCAGCCAGTAACCATCTACTGCGTTTGCGTGGTCGCCCCGGCTTACCGGGAATGCGCACCTGATCCAGCAACGGCTGGGCGTGGGCTATATCGCTGGCTTGTCCCGGTGACAGCATGAAGCGCAATGGCACGCCATTAGCGTCGCAAACCATATGAATCTTGGTTGTCAGGCCGCCTCGACTGCGCCCCAGAGCATGGTTTAGCGCTTCTTCAGGCCCCCCTTTTTTTCCGGCGCCTGAAGAGGCTCGGGTTGCACGTACCGCCGTGGAGTCGATTATCCAGGTGTCCAGATCGATCAGTCCTTCCTGGTTGAGTCGAATGTGCAAGCGTTCCAGTATACGGTCGAACGTACCGTTATCGCGCCAGTCACGAAAACGCTGATACACCGTCGACCAGGGCCCAAAGCGTTCCGGCAGATCTCGCCAGGCAGCACCCGAGCACAAAACCCAAAGGACCGTGGAGTACCAGACGATCATCGCTACGTGGGCGACCCATTTTCTGCTCGGGAGAAACCAGATCCTTGATCAATTCCCACGATGCGTCAGAGAGTTCGTAGCGCTTTGCCATGCGGGCCTCCAGCCAATCATGGCGGCAATTCTACCCCAGCCGACTTTTCGTACAAAAACTAGTGAGCCTTCGTGCAACGATCACGCTCCGTCAGCGCGAAGCACTTGGCGCACTTCGCGAAACACATCGACCAGCCGAGCCATTAACTCGGCCGAGCAATCTGGCCTTCTACGCCATAATCACGCAGACCTTGGCACACAGGCTGGTCACGCACGTATGCACGCTTTCATCTGGCAGCGTGAGCATTATGTCGATGCAGTCGCCTATCCGTATCTGATGGCGCTGGCTCATATCGAATTCATAAAGGTGGCGTGAGTTGATTAAGTGGTCTATTAACTTTATGAGGGTCTTAACGAGGAGCGCAATCTTGGTCGGTAGAATTTCTGATTCAGAACTCCATGAAATGCGGATTCGCAAGCTACAGAACGACATCTCTGATTCAGCGCGTCTCGGCATACCTGTGAAATTCATGCACCTGTCGGCTCTGACACCCACCAGCAGAGAACATCATGTTGAAAGGCATGGTGAGCTCTTCTCTGGGCAGGAGATGCTTGATTGGTGGGCAGAGGGGGATAACCGTGTGCGCTGTCGCTGTGCATGCACCCCAGTGCTTTTAGATAATCAGGGGAGGCCTATGACTCCAGACCTCATGGTTAAAGCCAAGATGGATCTGAAGGCTTTCAAAGCGTCCTGATCTCACGCTTCGTAGCCTTCAGCGTAATAGGCGAGGGTGGGGAGTCAGAAACCTTCGTCGTACTTTTTTCTGCATTTAGTTAATTTTAATGGCGTCTTTTGGCTTGCTTTGGCATGGCACCGCTCAGCGCTGTTAAAGCGGTTTATATCGTGGCACCTGTAGCGAGTCATACGTTATTTGTGCTTGCCGCATTCGCTGCTCTTGCTACCACCACATCCAGATTATTTGCATCATCAAACCCCGGACTGCTCGGGAAGTGATTTTGGCTGATTTCCCGGCGGATTGGCTGTTCGGGCTTCAGACCCAAGGTATGCCCGATCAGGCGGAGTTAAGCGTCGGTGGCCTGAACGTCCCCCATAGTGTTTCTCCTGAGTGCGTCTACCTCCGTGCCCGGTACTGGAAAATTTGCTTGGGATGAGGTATTACGGCGGACGTTATTTTCGAAAGGATGCAGTTATGCGTTATCTAATGGGATACTTGATGCTCTCCGTGTCATCAGTTTCCATGGCTACCGAAGCCCAAATGAAACAGTGGGAAAAAATGGATCGCTGCTCAAATGCCGCTTACATCACAGTGAACGTTCTGGAGAGTAGCGCGGATGGCATGCAGCAGGAGATCGCACTACAGGGAAGCATCAAGGGGCTGAAAACGAATACAAAGCTGGGCGCGGCGACTCCGACAGAAAACGAGCTTCGGGGCTCTTATAATTTCTTGCTTAGAGTCTCAGCCGGAATGCCTCGACCTTATGCCAAGCGTGAGCATGATTGGTTGGTCGCACAGGCTGCTTCAGCGTGTTCGTTATGGGTTCCTGATTAAAACGCGTAAAGAGTGTCGTTTTTTTGGCGAATTGGTTGGGTTTGAGCTATAGAGATCACCGGTATAGGGTCGCAAGGAGCTAAAAATGCTTGAAGTCATTGAGGATGTGATTGGCATCAACGAGGCTGGCTTGGTCTGCCATCCCTATAAATTTCAGAGAGGCCCGAAGAAAGGTCGGTTTAGCTTCACACTCAAATCCGACAACAAGTCATTTGAAGGTATTGATGAAAAAACGCTTAGATCGCTTATCGAAGATGGTCACTTTAATGAGACGGGACGGATATTTATGGTACCAGCGGGCTGTATAAGCGTTCGTCATCATGCAGCACTGAACGTGCGTCGTTACAAAGGCGATTTGATCCCATTAGTGGTGAAATGATTTCATCCTATGGGGCCTCATCAGGATTGTTAGGAGGCGTCTAACGCCGCAGTCGTATATGTGCTCTTTCCCTTGTCCGCTGAATGGCCAGCTTGATGCCCGGTCTTACTCGGCGCGGCAATTCCTCTTACCACCTCGAAATTTCAAGTGACTGAGGTTCGTCGGTTACTGCAGCATTCCAGGCTGACCATTGTTCAGGTCGCAGTGGCCTGCGGATTCGTCTCTCCGAGCCATTTCAGCAAGTGCTATACCGCTTATTTTGGACATGGTCCTTCCCGAGAGACACGACTGGAATTTTGAAGGGCGGGGTCGCGGCAATGTCTGTGCGATGACTGAACTGCTGCGCACTGGCCCTATGAAAGTAACCCGGAGTCACCTGAGGCCGAGGCGTGGGCTCATCCCGTCGTCCCCCCTGAAAAAATTTGACATATGTTATTTGTGATCACATATTAGCCCCATAAGAACGTTAATATGAGTCACTCCCCATGACAGACCGTCCGATCCTCCTGCCCGCCATGCGGCAGGTTTCCCGCGATACCCTCCAGGATCAGGTTTACCGACAGATCCGTGAAGCGCTGATGAGCGGGCGCTTTCAGCCGGGTCAGAAGCTGACGATCCGTGGTCTTGCCGAGGCGCTGGGCTCCAGCCCGATGCCGGTGCGCGAGGCATTGAATCGTCTCAGTGCAGAGAACGCCTTCGAAGTCACCGAAACCGCTCGTCTACGCGTACCCATGATGACCCCGGAGCGGCTGCGCGAAATTCGTGATGCCAGAGTTGCGCTGGAAGGTCTGTTGGCCGAGAAGGCGGTCATTCTGATCAATGACGCCGATCTTGCAGACATCAGCCAGCTCTGCGAGCAGATGCAGAAGGCAGCAGACAGTGTTGATGTGGCTCTCTACCTGTGGACCAACTTTGCCTTTCACCGCCGCATTTATGCGGTCGCCAAGGCTGAGTTGATCGTTGCGGCAGTAGAGAACTTCTGGCTGCACATAGGCCCGTGTTTCGCACTGGTCGCACCTGACAGGGCGCACCTTCAGCGTTCGATGGAGGCACACAACCGTATCGTCGAGGCGCTGGCGGCGCGTGATGGGGCGGCCGCTCGCGCAGCGGTCACCGACGACATCATGCAGGCGGCTGATTCTCTGACGCGCCTGATCGCAAAGAGCGACCGCTCCAGGTCGCGTGTCTCGGGAGTGAAAAAAGCATGAGTGTTCTCAATCGGCTGGTTCCCTACACAGGGCTGCGCGTGCTGATTTCCGGTGGTGCCGCCGGGATCGGTGAGGTGTTGGCGGCGGCTTATATGGAAGCCGGGGCAAAGGTGCATGTGTGTGATGTCAGCGAGGCGGCCATTGCGGCATTCCTTGATCGCCATCCAGGCTGCGTTGCCACCCGCGCAGACGTTGCTGACCCGGTGCAGATCGAAGCGGTGTTCAGGGTGCAGCGCGAACAGTTCGGCGGTCTTGATGTGCTGATCAACAACGCCGGGATCGCCGGCCCTACGGCAGGCATTGATGCCATTAGTGAAGAGGAGTGGCAGCGCACCATCGACATCAATCTCACTGGGCAATACCGTTTTGCTCATCACGCGGTGCCGCTGCTCAAGGCGTCGCCCAACGCTCATCTGATCCATATCGCGTCTGTCGCCGGTCGTCTGGGCTACGCCTGGCGTACACCGTACGCGGCGACCAAGTGGGCGATTGTCGGCCTGATGAAATCTCTGGCGTCCGAGTTGGGTGAGAGCGACATCCGCGTCAATGCCTTGCTGCCCGGCATCGTCGAAGGCCCGCGTATGGACGGTGTTATTCGTGCGCGTGCGCAACAGATGAATGTGCCTGAGGAGGAGATGCGCGAGGAGTACCTGAAAAAGATTTCGCTCAAGCGCATGGTCACTGCCGAGGACGTTGCCGCGATGGCGCTTTTCTTGTGCTCGCCCGCTGCACGCAATGTCACGGGCCAGGCCATCAGTGTGGATGGCAACGTCGAATACCTCTGAGTATCAGGCTCGATAGGACCGGACAGCGTCCGAGTCGTGTTCCACACCAGACTTTCTCGCCAAGAACAAGAACGGAGAATGCTCATGCCCAAGAAACGTCCGATCATTATTACCTGTGCCGTCACGGGGGCCATTCATACGCCCTCGATGTCGCCTCATTTGCCGATCACACCGCAGGAAATCGCCGATGCAGCCGTCGGTGCCGCCGAGGCGGGGGCCTCTATCGTCCACTTGCATGCCCGCGACCCGGTTGACGGGCGGCCCAGTCAGGATGTCGATCTGTTTCGGCAATTCCTGCCGCACATCAAGGCCAGGAGCGATGTGGTGATCAATATCACCACCGGCGGTGCGCCGACCATGGGCGTTGAAGAGCGCTTGCAACCTGTGGCGCAACTCAAGCCGGAACTCGCCTCGTTGAACATGGGATCAATGAACTTCGGGTTGTATGAAATGCTCGATCGCTACAGCGAATTCAAGCACGACTGGGAACGGCCGTACCTGGCCGAGAGTGATGACCGGATCTTCCGTAACACCTTCCGCGACATCGCGCACATCCTCAATACCTGTGCCGAGAACCGTACGCGCTTTGAAATCGAATGCTATGACATCGGCCATCTGTATACCGCCGCGCATTTTCTGCAGCGCGGGCTGCTCAAGGCGCCGATTTTCATTCAGTCGGTGTTTGGTTTGCGCGGAGGTATAGGCGGGCATCCCGAAGACCTGGCGCACATGCGTCGTACGGCCGACCGTCTGTTTGGCGACGCTTACCAATGGTCGATTCTGGGTGCCGGTCGCAATCAGATTCCGCTGGGCACCATGGGCCTGTCGATGGGCAGTCATGTGCGGGTCGGTCTTGAAGATTCGCTGTGGGACGGACCGGGCAAGCTGGCGGCGTCCAATGCCGATCAGGTCAAGCGTATTCGCACAGTGATCGAAGCGCTGGGCGGGCAGGTGGCGACGCCTGATGAAGCCCGTGAAATGCTTGATCTGAAGGGGCAGGACAAGGTTAATTTCTAGTCTCGCAAAACGTGTCATCTCAATAACAACAAGACAGAGGTGAAAAATGCGTATCGAAATCGTTGTCGACGTGAAGACCACGCTGGGCGAAGGCCCGGTCTGGGATGTCGAGCAACAGCGTCTGTACTGGATCGACAGTTTCGACGGTCGTGTTCTGAGCTGTACGGATGACGGGCGCGAGTTGCGAGCCTGGGATGTCGGCCAGAAAATCGGTTCCATGGCCCTGCGCAGGAATGGCGACGCGGCGCTCGTCGCGTTGCAGAGCGGCATCTACAACCTTGATTTGCCGACCGGTGATCTCGAGCTGATAGTCGACCCCGAACCGGGGCTGCCCGACAATCGACTCAATGATGGCAAGGTCGATCGGCAGGGCCGGTTCATCGTGGGCTCGATGGACACGCAGGAGGATCAGGCCAGCGCCAGGCTGCATCGCCTCGACCCGGACCTGAGCCTGCACACGCTGGATGAAGGCATCATCGTGTCCAACGGACCGTGCTGGAGCCCGGGCGGTGAAACCTTTTATTTCGCTGACACCTGGTCCGGGGATATCTGGGCCTATGACTACGACAACGCCAGCGGCGCAGTTGCCAACAGACGAACCTTCGCCAAGGTCGACACCTCAGCAGGAGGCGCGGCGGATGGCTGCACCGTCGATGCCGAAGGCTGCCTGTGGCAAGCGCTGGTCTACGCCGGAAAACTGGTGCGCTACACCCCGGACGGGCAGGTGGATCGCATCATCGACATGCCCGTGAAGAAAGTGACGAGCCTGAGCTTCGGCGGACCGAACCTGGACACGCTGTATGTCACTTCCATGGCCAGGCCGCCGTTGCCACGCTTTCCGGAAGATGGCCAGCAACGCGGTGCCTTGTTTGCGATCACCGGGCTGGGCGTGCAAGGCATCGCTGAACGGCGCTTTGCCAGTTAACCCGTCAACAGACTGAACCTGAACGTTAAGGACGACTGACCCTTTCTCGCTTGGGCGTGCCTGGCACGCCTGGAGAGTTCCCATGCCAAATAACAAGAATGCATCGCTGGGCAAGATTCACCGGTTTTCGTGGGTGTCGTTGTTGGTCTGCTGGATGATCTGGATTCTGAATGCCTATGACCGCGAGATTGTATTGCGCCTGGGGCCAACGATTTCCAAGCATTTCGAATTGTCTGCGGACCAGTGGGGTACGGTGGCCACCGTCGTCATGCTGGCTCTGGCCGTTCTCGATATTCCAGGCTCTATCTGGAGTGATCGTTACGGCGGCGGCTGGAAGCGGGCACGCTTTCAGGTGCCATTGGTACTGGGCTACACCGCATTGTCCTTTCTCTCAGGCTTCAAGGCGTTGAGTGGCAGCCTTGCGAGTTTCATCGCCTTGCGGGTGGGTGTGAACCTGGGGGCTGGCTGGGGCGAACCGGTCGGGGTCAGTAACACGGCTGAATGGTGGCCGGTGGAGCGCCGCGGTTTTGCTCTGGGCGCACACCACACCGGTTACCCCATCGGCGCGATGCTCAGTGGCATTGTCGCCAGCTTCGTGATCAGCACCTTCGGTGAGGAAAACTGGCGTTATGTATTCTTCTTCGCCTTCGTGGTAGCTCTGCCGCTGATGATCTTCTGGGCGCGCTACTCGACGGCCGAGCGCATCACCAAACTGTATGTGGACATTGCCGCCAAAGGCATGACCCCGCCGGACAGCACGCCGTCGACCAACGTCAAAGGCCAGGTCTGGAAGTCAGTGAAGGCCACGCTGAGTAACCGCAATATCGCCCTGACAGCCGGTAACACCATGCTCACGCAGGTGGTGTACATGGGGGTGAACATTGTCCTGCCAGCCTATCTGTACAACATCCTCAACCTGTCGTTGGCCGAATCGGCAGGAATGAGCGTCGTATTCACGCTGACGGGTATCCTCGGGCAACTGATCTGGCCTTCTTTGTCGGACATCATTGGTCGGCGCATAACCCTGATCATTTGCGGTCTATGGATGGCGGTCAGTGTTGGTGCCTTTTACTTCGCCAACACCATCCTGATCGTCATCGCCGTGCAACTGCTTTTCGGCCTGGTCGCCAATGCCGTCTGGCCCATCTACTACGCGGTTGCGTCCGACTCTGCACAACCCTCTGCAACGTCGACCGCCAACGGCATCATCACCACGGCGATGTTCATCGGCGGCGGTATTGCACCGGTACTCATGGGCACACTGATTTCCATGGGCGGCGGCTGGACCAGCCTCAGTGGCTATACAGTGTGCTTCTTCGTGATGGCGGGCTGCGCGCTGGGCGGGGCGTTTCTACAACTGTTTTCTCATCGGCCGGAAGTGTTGGCGGTGCAGCGCGGAGTGTGAGGCTGGCGCCGACTTTTCATACAGAACCCAAGACGCAGGCCAGGGAAAAAGATGTTTAAAGGTCTGCCTATTACTGCTCCGCAGGATGTATGTAGGGCTAACACGTGTAGCCCTACAATAACATGCAGGATAGGAGGGATTTTGGCTCAACCCGCCAACCCCCGCGCAGTCCCCAAATCGGTAATCAACACATCCAGATACCCCCCCAACAACGCTCCTCTGATCGCCTGCACCTTCCTCACCCCCCCAGCCAACCCCAGCACGCGATTGATCGACCGCAGCTTCGGCAAGCCCATCGACACCACAAACTCTTCATCCTCTTCCAGCACCGGTTTGCCCTGGGCATCAAAATACCGCAGGCAGATATCACCCACCGCACCCCGTTCAGCGAGCACGCGCAGCATGTCTTCGGTGTAGTAGTTGCCGCTGTTGCGCAGCAGTTGTGACGGTTCGAGCTCGCCAATACCCACGATGGCGAGGGTGATGCTGTCGAAGCGCTGGAGGACTTCTTTGACTTCTTCCATTTCGACGATGCGCTGTTTGCTTTCTACCGATTGCTCGATGCTCTGCGAAGGCAGCAGGAAGGCGGGGCAGTTGAGGAGGGTGGCCAGACGCTGGGTGAGCAGGGTGGCTTCAAAGGCACCTTTATTGCCGACGCCACCGAGCAGTTGCACGACTTCCTGGGCACTTTGTTTGCCAGGCTGGGGGTGCATGTGGCTGACCATCGCGCGGATCGTGCTGCTCCAGGAGGAGATACCGATGTGGTCCTGAGCGCTAAGGCTGGTTTCCAGGTAATGCGCGGCGGCCGAGCCGATGGCTTGTTTGATGCTTTCTTCGTTGTCCGGCTCGGTGGCTTCGACGACGATCACCTGGCGTATGCCGTACAGGGTCTGCAAGCGGCTTTCCAGCTCCAGGTGCAGGCCTTGCGGGCGCATGACGGTGATTTTTACCACGCCTTCCTGCAACGCACGGCGCAGGGCGCGGCTGATGAAGGATTGGGACAGGTCGAGGCGGGTGGAAATCTCGGACTGTTTGAGTCCTTCTTCATAATAGAGGCTGGCGATCTTGCTCATCAGCCGTTGTTCTTCGATCTGGCTCATGCAGGCCCCAAAAAATGATAGCGATATCCAAAGTGGCGGCGAGGATACCAAACTGGCAGCGGGTCGTGCCTACCTGACCGGTCAGGACATGATCAGCCCGCCGTCGATATTGATTGCCTGACCGGTCAGGTAGGCGGCGTCATCCGAGGCCAGGAATGCGACCAGCCCGGCGACGTCCGAGGGTTTTCCGGCGCGACGCATGGGGATGTTGCGGACCCACTCGGCCATCAGTTCGCCCTTGGCATAGCGTTTTTCTTCGGTGCCGAGGATTTCACCCCAGACGCGGTCGTTGTAGTCCCACATTTCGCTTTCGATGATGCCTGGGCAGAAGGCGTTCACCGTGATGTTGTGCCGTGCCAGTTCCAGCGCCAGGCTTTGGGTGATGCCGATCACGCCCATTTTGCTCGCGGCGTAATGTGGAGTGTAGATGAAGCCCTGACGGCCCTGGCCTGAGGATGTGTTGATCAGCCTCCCGCTGCCTTGTCTGACCATGTAGCGGGCGGCTTCCCGGCAGCCGAGCCAGACGCCGGTGGTGTTGACCTGCAGGACCTTGTCGAAGTCTGCGCGGGGCATGCTTTCGCAATGGTCGATGGTGATGATGCCGGCGTTTTGCACCGACACATCAATGCTGCCGAAGCGCTCGTTGGCGATCTGGTAGAGGCGCTGTATGTCGGCCTCATCGGTAACGTCGATGCCCAGTGCCAGGCTGTTGACCGAGTATTCGCTGGCCAGTTGCTCAGAGGTGAACGTCACCCGTTCGAGGTCGTTGGAGGCCAGCACCAGATTGGCACCTTCCTGAGCGAAGCGCTCGGCGATGCCTGCACCGATGCCTCGGCAAGCGCCGGTGATGACCACGGTTTTTCCGCTGAAACGTTGATACATATGCGTGCTCCAGTAGTTGAAAGGACTGGCTCACCAGCAGACAAATCCGCCGTCCACCAGCAGATCGACGCCGGTACAGAACGATGAGGCCTGACTGACCAAAAAGACCGCCGGGCCGACCATCTCGTCCACGCTGGCCATACGTCCCATGGGCGTGGTCTGTTCGAATATCTTCACTTGCTCGGCCACTTCCGGCCGTGAATTCATGGGCGTGGCGGTGTAGCCGGGGCTGATGCAGTTGACCCGTAAACCCTTGTCTGCCCATTCCATTGCCAGGCTTTTGCTGAGGTGAATGACGCCCGCTTTCGAGGCGTTGTAGTGGGCTTGCAGCAACCCACGATTGACGATACTGCCGGACATCGAGGCGATATTGACGATGGCGCCTTTTCCGCGTGGCAGCATGACCGCCGCCTGGGCCTGGCAACTGAGAAAGATGCCGGTGAGGTTGATGTCGAGCATGGTTTGCCAGCGTTGCAGTTCCAGGTCTTCGGCGGCCTGCGCGTTGGCGATCCCGGCACAGTTGACGGCCACGCTGAGCGCGCCCAGTTCAGTTTCGGTACGCGCGATGGCTGTATCCAGCGTCGCGCGGTCGGTGACAGTACCTTGCAGGGCAAGCGCGCGTCGGCCCAGTGCGTTGATGCGTTCTACGGTGTCGCCGATGCCCGCGCTGCCTGGCAAGTCAAAGCACGCCACGTCAGCGCCGGCCTCGGCAAGGCCGACTGCAATGGCCTGGCCAATGCCGCTGCCGGCTCCGGTCACAAAGGCCACCTGGCCATCCAGACGAAAAAGTTGCATGTCGTTCTCCACGTAATCAGTGTGTTGACTCTCAGGCGGTGGCCATTTCCATGACTGACACCGGTGTCGCTTCGCCACGTTCAAGGATGCCCATCTGCCGGCCACGGCTCATGACCATGACCCGGTGTGACAAACCCAGCACTTCGTCGAGGTCGGAACTGACCACGATCACGGCCATGCCGGTTGCCGCCAGCTCGGCGATCACCTCGTAGATCGCCGCCCGCGCACCGACGTCGATGCCTCGGGTCGGCTCGTCGAGAATGAACACCTTGGGGTTACGGGCCAGCCATTTGGCGATGATGACTTTCTGCTGATTGCCGCCGGACAGGCTGTCGATTCGCTGCTCGGGCGCGCCTTTTACGCCGAGGCGCGAAATGGCGTTTCGGGCAAACGCGTGCAGGCTTTTGGGCGATACCCAGTTGCCGCTGTGCAACAGATCGGTGTTGCCATAGACCAGGTTGTCTTCGATACGGTGCTCGACCACCACGCCTTGTTGCTTGCGGTCTTCAGGCACCAGCACCACGCCCGCCTGAATTGCTTGCGAGGGGGAGTGCAGTTGAACGGTTTCGCCATCCAGTTGCATGTGGCCCTGAATATCCCTGGCTGCGCCTGCAATCACCCGAATCAGTTCGGTTCTGCCTGCACCAACCACTCCAGCGATGCCGAACACTTCACCGGCGCGTACGCTGAAGTCGATGCCATGCAAGGCGAACTCGCGGCAGGCGAGGTCCTTGACCTGCAGCATCACTCTGTCCTGCGGCGCTTGCAGGACGGGGAAGATACGTTCCAGGCTGCGCCCGACCATTTGTTCGACCAGTTCGCGCACGGGCACCTGTGCAGTGGCATGGAGCGCGATCTGTCGGCCATCGCGCAGTACCAGAATACGGTCGGCGATTCGCGCGATTTCTTCCAGGCGATGGCTGATATAGATGAACGACACGCCTTCAGCCTTGAGGCGCTCGACCTGTTGAAACAGCAGCTCGGTTTCTTCACCGCCAAGAGCGGCGGTGGGCTCGTCGAGAATCAGCAGGCGTGCGTTCAGGGTCAGGGCTTTGGCGATCTCGACCAGTTGCTGTGCAGCGACGCTTAAACCCTCGACCTTGCGCGAAGCTGACACGTCGAGGCCGAGGCGTTCCAACTGCTTCTGTGCCTGCGCTTGCATGTAGTCCCGGTCGACCTTGCCGTGGCGCATGGGCAGCCGCCCGACAAAGATGTTTTCGGCAATCGACAACTGCGCCAGCAGGCGAATCTCCTGATGAATCAGGCCGATGCCAGCGCCCAGCGCCGCGCCCGGAGAGGCTGGCGCGTAATCCTCGCCGAGCCAGCTCATGGAGCCTCCCGCTTCAGGCTGCACAAGGCCCGCGATAATCGACGACAAGGTCGATTTGCCTGCGCCGTTTTCACCGAGCAGGGCGAGCACTTCACCTGGCCGCACGTCGACATTGATCTGTGAAAGCACCTGCACCGGGCCGTAAGTCTTGCCAATGTTACGCAGGCACAGCACTGCTGCAGGTGTGACCTCAGGGTTGTGGAGCGTCGGGTTATCCAGAGCAGCTTGCATGGCGGACTCCGTGGCTCAAGGGTGCTGTTGCAGGAAAGGCGCGACGTTGTCTTTGGTAGTCAGCACGGTTTCCAGCAGTTGTTCCTTGGGCACGGCTTTGCCAGCCTTGAGGTCAAGTGCGGAGGCAACGGCCATGCGCCCCATCTTTTGCGTCTGCTGGGTCATGGTCGCTTGCAGCACGCCGCTTGCCACCGCCTTGAGGCCTGCCACGTCGCCGTCAAAACCGACTACGACCACCGGTTGCCCGAGGTTGGCGACTTTTACCGCCTGTGCAGCACCGAGGGCCATCGCGTCAGCGCGACCGAAAAAGACGCTGATGTTCGGGTCACGCTGCAACAGGTCCTGAGCGACTGCAAAGCCCTTGTCCTGCGCCCATTCGGCAGGCTGCTCGGCAACGACCTTGAGTCCGGGAAAGCCTTTCAAGCCTTCCTGGAAACCTTTCGCCCGATCGTTTTCCGGGGTTGTGCCCAACTGCCCTTGAAGGATGGCGATGCGGCCTTTGCCGCCAGTCACCTTGCCTACGTATTCGGCAAGCGTGCGCGCACCGGCCACGCTGTCGCTGGCAATAAACGTGTCGCCGGGCGCGTCAGGCGCATTGCGGTCCACAGCGATTACCGGAATCCCGGCAGCCTTGGCGGCCTTGACTGGCACGCCCGCGGCAGTGGCACCTGCGGGAATGTAGATCAACGCATCAATCTGGCGGGTGATCAGGTCCTCAATCTGGCTGACCTGAGTCGATGAATTGCCCTGCGCATCGACGGTAATGATCTTCACCCCGCGGGCTTTGCCTTCGGCTTCGACCGACTGTTTGATCTGGTTGAAGAAGTCAGCCTGCAGATTGGCTACGGCCAGGCCGATGGTCAGCTCTTTGGCCCAGGTCGAGCCTGCTGTGGTGAGTGTGGCGGCGGCCAGGGCCGTGGCGAGGAGCAGTTTTTTGGTCATGAACATGGCGGTGACTCCTGATTTTATTGTTGGGGATGTCAACATCGGTCAAACACAAAACGACAACGCTTAGTGAGCACTGTTGGAGCGACGACGCAAGGTATCGATGGTCACGGCGAGGGCAATGACCACGCCGATAACGACCTGTTGAATGAAGGGCGAAACGCCAAGCAGGTTGAGGCCGTTGCGCAGCACGCCGATGATCAATACACCGACCAGCGTGCCACCGACGCTGCCGACACCGCCGCTGAGACTGGCACCGCCGATAACCACTGCGGCGATGGCGTCCAGCTCCAGCGTCAGCCCGGCGCTGGGTTGCGAGGAGTCGAGGCGGGCGGCCATCGTCACCGCGGCGATGCCGGCAAGCGCGCCGCTGATGGCGTACACCCATAAAGTGATGGCTCGCACCTTGATCCCTGAAAGCCTCGCTACTTCAGGGCTGCCGCCAATGGCGTAAAGGTTGCGCCCACCGGCCCGAAAACGCAGGAATACCCAGGCCACGCCCAGCATGACCAGAAACAGCCCGACTGTGGCCGACAGAAAGCCGAAATGGCGCACGGTGGCCAGGCTGGTGAACCACTCCGGATAACCGACTATCTGCCGACCTTCGGTAAGAATGTTTGCCAGGCCTCGGGCGACCGACATCATGGTCAGTGTGGCGATAAAGGCGGGCAGTCTGGCGTAGGTAATCAGCAATCCGGAAACCAGCCCGGCGAGCATGCCGGTCGCTATGGCTACCGGGATCGCCAGGCCCAGCGCCAGGCCTTGGTCCTGATACAGCCAGCCCAGCATCATCATCGAAAACGCCAGCACCGAACCGACAGACAGATCGATGCCGCCGATGACGATCACCGCCGTCATGCCGATGGCGAGAATGCCCAGCACTGTCACCTGGTCAAGGATGTTCAGACCGTTGCGCAGGGTGAAGAAGAATTCGGAGCTGAAGGAAAAGACCACCAGCAGCAGGGCCAGGCCAATCAATGGCCCACCGATGTTGTCAGGCAGCAGCTTGAGCAACCACGCACGACCTGACGGTTTTGCGGCGGCCTGATGAGCAGGGGCTTTGGCGTCCATGGGGGTCTCCGGATTTATTGTTGTTGGAGTTTGTTCTGGCTGCTTGAATATATATGCATGCCTGACTGTTAATTCAGATTCCGTCTCCGGCTGAGCAAAGTCAAGCGGTTTAATTTTCTTCAATCCTTGCGAATACACCTCAAACGTCCCTGTGAGCCTCAAGACAGAGCCTCGCGCAGCTGATTCAAATGTCGTCGGCAAAAAATGTAATCAACGTTTTTTGATTTTTCAGGTGCGCGCCTGCTTGACCTGTTGGGCGATCGGCGTCTAAATATAAATATATTTTCAGTGCTGAATAAATATTCAAGTGCTTTTCAGAATAATGAATCACCGCGTGGCTAGCCCCGCAGGAGCCGCTCCATGAATGCCTTTCGCTACGATGCCCAGCAGATCAAAGAACAGGCACGCCTGATCAGGCGTAATGTCATCACCCTCAATGCCGGATCGCCTGCGGGAGGGCACACGGGGGCTGACCTTTCGGAAACCGACATTCTTGCAACCCTGTATTTCCGTATTCTCGATATCAGCCCCGAGCGCATCGAAGACCCTGCGCGCGATATCTACATCCAGAGCAAAGGCCATGGCGTCGGTGGTCTGTATTGCTGTCTGGCCCAGGCCGGTTATATCCCCGAAGCGTGGCTGCCCGAGTATCAGCATTTCAATTCGCGTCTGCCGGGCCACCCGGTGCGGCAGAAAACGCCGGGCATCGAGCTCAATACCGGTGCATTGGGCCACGGTCTGCCGGTTGCGGTAGGCCTGGCGCTGGCGGCGAAGATGTCCGGGAGCACCAAACGAATCTACGTGCTGACCGGCGACGGCGAACTGGCGGAAGGCTCGAACTGGGAGGCGGCAATGGCAGCCGCCAAGTACGGCCTGGACAACCTGTTTGTGATCGTCGACAAGAACAAGCTGCAACTGGCGGGCCTCACGGCAGAGATCATGCCGCTGGACCCGCTGGATGAGAAATGGGCGGCGTTTGGCTTCACGGTCAGCGAATGCGATGGCAACGATGTCGGGCAACTGGTGACGGCGCTGGAGCAGATGCAACTGCGCAAAGGCGCGCCTCAGGTGCTGATCGCCCACACCATCAAAGGCAAGGGCGTGTCGTTCATCGAAGGGCGATCCGAATGGCACCACCGGGTGCCGAAAGGTGATGAAGTCAGCGCAGCACTGGAGGAGTTGAATCATGTCGAGTGAGCATTTTGCCAGCGTGATGGTGGACGCGTTTATCGCGGCCGTCGACGAAGGTCTGGACCTGGTGCCAGTGGTCAGCGACTCGACGTCCACCGCCAAGATCGCCCCCTTCATGCAGCGTTTTCCGGAGCGGGTAATCAATGTCGGCATCGCTGAGCAGTCGCTGGTCAGTGTGGCGGCGGGCCTGGCGCTGGGGGGCAAGATCGCTGCCACCTGCAACGCTGCGCCGTTCCTGATTTCCAGGGCCTGCGAGCAGGTCAAGGTTGATGTCTGCTACAACCAGGCCAATGTGAAAATGTTCGGGCTCAATGCGGGCACCAGCTATGGGCCGCTGGCGAGTACCCACCATTGCCTGGACGACATCTCGGTCATGCGCGGCTTTGGCAACGTACAGATTTTCGCGCCGTCCGACCCGCTGGAGTGCCGGCAGATCATTTATTACGCCCTGCGTTATCACGGCCCGGTGTACGTCCGCCTCGATGGCAAGCCGCTGCGTGAACTGCATGACCCCAGCTACCGCTTCGTACCCGGAAAAGTCGATATTCTGCGCCGTGGTTCAGACCTGACCATCGTCGCGCTGGGTTCGGTGGTGCATGAAGCGGTAGACGCTGCGGCGCGGTTGGCGGAGCAGGGGCTCGACGCGCAGGTCATCAACCTTTCTTCGATTCGTCCACTGCAACGTGATGCGCTGCTCAACGCCTTGAGCGGCAGTCGCGGGGTGATTACTGTCGAAGAACATAACATCAACGGCGGGCTCGGCAGCCTTGTGGCCGAATTGCTCGCCGAGAACGCGCTGGGCATCACCCTGATTCGCTTGGGCATTGGTGACGGTGAGTACGCAGCAGCCGGTGCCCGTGAGCCGACGCGTGCCTTGCATGGCATTGATGCGGACGGCATTGTCGCGGCCGCTGCACGTTTGCGTTAGGGGCATTTCTGCATGTCGAGCAACCAGACCATGAATGAACACTCCCCGCTGATTCTGGCCATCGATGAAGGCACCAGCAATGCCAAGGCCGTGCTGGTCAACGAACAGGGGCAAGTCGTCGCCCGTGGTTCACGGCCCTTGAGTATCAGCCACCCGCAAGCCGGTTATTCGGAGCAGGACCCATTGCTGATCTGGCAAGCCACGCTTGAGGCGATTGCAGACTGCATGACTGGTCTGCAGCGTCCGATCAGCGCACTGGCCATCAGCAATCAGCGCGAGTCGGTGGTGGCGTGGGACCGGACGAGCGGGGCACCCTTGTCGCCTTGCATCAGTTGGCAATGCCGTCGTTCCTTGCCGCTGTGCACCGAGCTGCATGCCCAGGGTCACGAAGCCATGATTCTGAGCAAAACCGGGTTGGCCCTCGACCCGATGTTCTCCGCTGGCAAAATGCGCTGGATTCTCGATCACCTGGACGACGGTCACGCTCGCGCGGCAGCAGGGGAAATCTGCCTGGGGACCATCGACAGCTGGTTGCTCTGGAAACTCAGCGCAGGGCAAGCTTTCGCGACCGACTGCTCCAACGCGGCACGCACCCAGTTGTTCAACCTGCAGACCTGTGACTGGGATCCGCAATTGCTTGAGCTGTTTTCGATCCCTGCTGCTGCACTGGCCAGCATTCAGCCCAGTGCCGGTCTGTTTGCTCATACCGTGGCGGTCGGCGGGCTGGACGCCGGTATTCCGATTCTGTCGATGATCGGCGATTCGCATGCTGCGCTTTATGGGCAGGGCGGTTTTGCCCCCGGATTGGTCAAGGCGACCCTGGGCACCGGCTCTTCGCTGATGACGCCAATGGCCGGGCCTATCGCCTCCAGCCACGGTCTGTCGACGACACTGGCCTGGCATGATGGCGCAGCATCGACTTACGCAATGGAAGGCAACATCGTACACACCGGCGCAGCGGTGCAATGGGCCGCGCGACTGGTGGCCGGAGAATCCATGGATGCCCTGAGCGAACAGGCCACGCAATTGGCCGACAATGGCGGCGTGTACTTTGTACCGGCGCTGTCCGGTCTGGGCGCGCCGCACTGGCAGGCTGAAGCCCGCGGGCTGATCTGCGGCCTGACGGAGGGGGCTTCCGGCGCCCACATCATGCGTGCTGCGCTGGAGTCCATCGGTTATCAGATTCGCGATGTATTCGATGCGATGCAGGCTGACATCGGCACGCCGCTCAAAGAGCTTTGGGTGGATGGTGGGGTAACCCGCAATCGCTGGCTCATGCAGTTTCTGGCAGATCTGTTGCAATGCCCGGTGATCCGCAGCCTGTCGCCAGAAGTCTCGGCGCTGGGTGCCGCGCACCTGGCGGGCAAAGCCCTCGGCCTCTGGAATAACGCCGCCGACCTGCAAGCGCTGGAAAGACAGCGTGAACGCTTCGACCCCGTTCCCGGCAGGAATCTGCAGGGTTTGTATCTGGAATGGAAGGAAGCGCTGCGGCGGCTCGTATGTTGAGCGATTAGTATGACTTTTCCGAACTAACGGTGTACTTACCTTACTGATATTCTCCGCTCAAAAGGCGCAAAAGAGTCATTGCACCACGCATGTCCAAACTTATATAGAAAATTAATGACGTTTTTCTAACGTCAATATGTTAGCGATTTATGGGTGGTTAATTTGAATGTTGGTCGTCATTTAAATTAATTTCTTTAGCCTTATCATCGGGTTGACTAAAGCAGCATGCCATTCATGCAGTGTGTTTAAAGCCGGACCCTAAAGTTACGGAAAGCACGGGCGACAATACGGATGTCGAAACGACATCACTCGCGCAGAATAGTTCCATTACCTCTGTCGACTAGGTAGCTCATCACCCTGCCACGGACAGGCACGGCTAAGGATTAACATCATGTTCAGCAAGCTCAGCATCTCGCAAAAGCTGTACTTCAGCTTCGTTGCTATAGTCGTTCTAATCGCCGTGCTGGTGTTCAGTGCATACAGAGGCTTCGAGCAGGTTGAGGACGCTACCAACAGCAACGTCCATACCTATCAGGTACTCAGTGATGCACAACTGGCTCTTGAGCAACTGATTAACATCGAAACGGGTATGCGAGGCTTCGTCATCTCCTCGAAAGATGCGTTCCTCGAGCCGCAGGTAGCAGGTGAAAAGCGCTTTACCGAAGAACTCGATTCGCTCAAGCGCCTGACCGCCGATAACCCGGAGCAACAGCGTCGTCTGGCCTCGCTGGGTGAAATTCAGAAGCGCTGGCTCGATGAAGATATCCATCCGATCATCGCTCTGCGCCGTGACCTGACCGCCCGCAACATGTCCGATGACGAGCTGGACAATCGCATCACCTCCGGTGCCGATAAGGCCAAGATGGACAGTATGCGCGCGGTGTTGGCTGAAATCAGCGCCACCGAGAACAAGCTTCTGGTGCAAAGAACCCAGAATATGCTGGACGCAAAGCATTTCGCTATCATGATTCTGATGTGTGGCGGCCTTGCGGCAGCGCTGCTCTCGGCTATCCTGGCCACCGCATTGGGGCGCAGCACTACAGCACGCCTGCAACTGGCCATCGATGCTGCAACGGCAATTGCCAATGGCAAGCTGGACACGGTAATCGACACCAGCAGCCACGACGAACTGCCGAAAGCGTTCGATCGCATGCAAAACCGCCTGCGTGAGATGATTCAACAGATCAGCCAGGCAGCCAATCAACTGGTAATCGCCGTGCAACAGATCTCCGGTGCTTCCGAGCAGCTTTCCGGTGCAATTCAGGAACAGTCGACGTCTGCGTCGATGATGGCGGCCACCATTGAAGAGCTGACCGTCAGCATCCACCACGTTTCCGAAAATGCCGATGAGGCGCATCAACTCGCCAGTCGTTCGGGTCAGCAGTCAAAGGATGGTGCGCAGGTCATCGAAAATACGCTGTCCAGCATGAACGGCATTGCCAAGACCGTGCAGCTGTCGTCAACACAGGTCGCAGGCCTGGGTCAGCACTCCGAGCACATTTCATCGATCATCAGCGTGATTCAAGGCATTGCCGACCAGACCAACCTGCTGGCGCTCAACGCGGCTATCGAAGCGGCTCGTGCCGGTGAGCAGGGTCGCGGCTTCGCAGTGGTTGCCGATGAAGTGCGCCTGCTGGCGCAGAACACTGGCAAGTCCACCAAGGAAATTGCCGGAATGATCGAGAAAATTCAGGCAGGCGTACGCGAAACGGTCGAGAGCATGCGCAGCGGTGTTCAGGAAGTGAATCAGGGTGTGGAGATGGCTGGCACGGCCGGTCAGGCCATCATCGAGATTCGCGACAGTTCGGGCAAGGTTCTGCAAGTGGTCGACCAGATATCCTTTGCACTGCGTGAGCAAACCGCAGCCAGCCAGGATGTGGCACGTAATGTTGAGCGTTCTGCGCAAATGGCCGAACAGAACAACATGTCGGTTCAGGAACTGCTCAAGACCAGCGGCGGGCTGAAAAACCTGGCTACCAGTCTGCAACAGGAAGTGGGGAAATTTAAGCTTTAAGACGGCCTGACAAGCGAGTCGGTAAATAGATTCGCAGCAGCAAAGAAACGCCCGGTATCAGGCAATTGGCTGATACCGGGCGTTTTCGCATTCATGTAAAGGAAATGGCAGCACAGGACTGGCGCTTTGCTGCTTTACCGCTGCGCCAGAATACTCCCCAACAACCCCGGAAAGCGGCTCTCCAGCACCTGCGTGCGCAACGAATTCATATGCGTGGTGCCGATGTTTCGCGTCTGCACAAGCCCGGCATCCCGTAAAACACGAAAGTGGTGGGACATGCTGGATTTCGGCCGGCCACCGTCCAGCTCACCGCAGGTGGCTTCGGCGACACCCGCAAGGTAGCGCACAATTTCCATGCGCACCGGGTCGCTCAAGGCGTAGAGCACGCGTTCAAGGGAGAGGTCTTCTGGATCGGGGTGTTGGAAGGTTCGCATGGTGCGAATGATATCAAGGCTTCCGTTGATTGCCATAGTTCGATTATCATCGAACAACTGAAATCAAAAGTCATCTGGCCTACGGGAGCTTTTAATGTCTGCATTGTTCGAACCCTTCAAACTGAAAGACGTGACGCTGCGCAACCGAATCGCCATTCCACCGATGTGCCAATACTCGGCAATCGACGGGGTAGTCAATGACTGGCACCACGTTCACCTCGCAAGCATGGCGCGTGGCGGTGCAGGTTTGCTGGTGGTTGAGGCCACCGCGGTTGCACCGGAGGGGCGCATCACCCCCGGTTGCACCGGTATCTGGAACGATGAGCAGGCGCAGGCGTTCGTGCCGATCGTCAAAGCCATCAAGGACGCAGGTTGCGTGCCGGGCATCCAGATCGCCCACGCAGGACGCAAGGCCAGTGCCAATCGTCCATGGGAAGGCGACGACCACATTGTCGCTTCCGATTCGCGCGGTTGGGACACCATCGCGCCTTCCGCCATTGCGTTCGGTGCCAACTTGCCAAAAGTCCCGCGCGCCATGACCCTGGAAGACATTGCCCGCGTTCGTCAGAACTTCGTCGATGCCGCCCGTCGTGCTCGTGATGCCGGCTTTGAGTGGATCGAACTGCACTTTGCCCACGGTTATCTGGGGCAGAGCTTCTTCTCCGAGCACTCCAACCAGCGCACCGATGCATACGGCGGCAGCTTCGATAACCGCAGCCGTTTCCTGCTTGAAACGCTGGCAGCGGTGCGTGAAGTCTGGCCGGAAAACCTGCCATTGACAGCACGCTTTGGCGTACTTGAGTACGACGGTCGTGACGAACAGACCCTCACCGAATCGATCGAACTGGCACGTCGCTTCAAGGCCGGTGGCCTGGACCTGTTGAGTGTCAGCGTCGGTTTCAGCACGCCAGACGCCAACATTCCGTGGGGGCCTGCGTTCATGGGGCCGATTGCCGAGCGTGTGCGCCGTGAAGCGGATATTCCGGTGACCAGCGCCTGGGGTTTTGGCGAGCCGAAACTGGCTGAAGAAGCGGTTAAATCCGGTCAGCTTGACCTGGTTTCGATAGGCCGTGCGCATCTGGCCGACCCGCACTGGGCGTACTTCGCAGCGAAAGAGCTGGGTGTCGAAAAATCGGCCTGGACCCTGCCTGCGCCTTACGCTCACTGGCTTGAGCGTTATCGCTGAGCCAGTGTGACGACCGGGGCTGCATCACTCTGCATCAGCCCCGGTGCCACGATCGAACCCGCGCTGTTTCACTTGCGCCGCACCCGCGGCGCAATGCCGGTCAGTTGCTGGCGAGCGCACGCCCAGGCCAGGTGCAGGGCGCTGCGCAATGCCACGGCATCGGCGGTCATAATGCGCACAGATACGCCGCAATCATTCGGCAGCGCGCTGACGCCCAGATAGCTCTCTGGGACGACGCGCAATGCGTCGCGCAAGGCCCGTTTCACATCCTCTACAGGTAAACCCTGTCCTACCAGCATGAAGGTCGCCAAGGCCTGTAGCTCAGCGCTTACGCCTGGCAAACGCCGTTGCAGGTCTTCGCCGGTCAACGCCAGCCGATCACCGGCGAGCAGTTTTCCGGCCGGGCAGTGGATCTGCAGATCGGCGCGGTAGAAGCCGGGTAAGCCCTCGCTGCCTTGGGGCGTGTGCAGGCAGAAAGCGTCGCACAACGTGACCCGCGCATCGGGGTGCAAGGTCACATTTACCATGCTGTGCAGCTGCGTCTGCGGAAACAAAATGGTGGCCATCGGCAGGTACTCCAGCAGCGCGCCAGGTTCGGCGACCAGCGTGACGGTCTGCCGTGCGGACCGTTCCAGCATGCTGTGCGCGACCGTCGCAGCGCCGGTGCTGACGTGCACCTGTGTGCCTGGCCCTGCGTGCAGATGCAGGTGCAGGGCTTCGCCTGCGAACAGCCCCCCCGAGCACGATTGCAGGTAGACCGCCGCCATGCCGGGCGGGTCCTGTGGCAGTTTCAGCGTGCGGCCCAGATGGAAGGGGTAGCCGACCTCCTGACGTGACACATAACTGGCCCCCGAAGGCGCTTTGCTGAAGGCAATATGCGCCGTGGTTTTGGTCTGGACGGGCAGTAACGTTTGATGGGCGTTCATGGGCGGTCGAACAATACGGCGCGGCTTATCGCTTCAACCACTGCGTCGACACCTTCACCGGTGCCGCAGTTGGTAAACAGGACGGGCCGGCCGTTTCGCGCGTCCGCCGATTCGCGCCGCATGCGTGGCAGATCAACGCCCACATAAGGCGCCAGGTCATATTTGTTGACCACCAGCAGGTCACAGCTCAATACGCCGGGGCCACGTTTGCGCGGTATGTCGTCACCGCCCGCGACGTCGATGACGAAGATCCAGTAGTCCACCAGGTCCAGCGAAAAGGTCGAGGCCAGGTTGTCGCCGCCTGACTCGATCAGCACCAGGTCGAGATTGCCGAAACGTGCTTCCAGCTCGTCAGCCATTTGCAGGTTGAGGGTTGGGTCTTCGCGAATGGCGGTGTGCGGACAGGCACCGGTTTCCACTGCGCGCACCCGTTGCGGGTCGATAAGGCCACTGCGCTGCACGCGCTCGGCATCCTCGCGAGTGGCCAGGTCATTGGTGATGATCGCAAGCTCGATGCCACGCGCGATAAAACGTGGAATCAGTTGTTCCAGCAAACGGGTTTTTCCGGAGCCTACCGGGCCGCCGATTCCGACTCGGGCAGCGCCGGGGTGAGGCTGGACATCGGTGTGCGTGGCGGGTGCATTCAAGGGCAGGCTCATCGTCGGGTTTCCTGTGTGGTCGAGGTTCAGCGCAGCATGTAGCGCTGCGCGAGGGGCACTTCGCTGACCGGTTCGCAGTAAAGGCGCTCGCCGTCGGCATACACGTCGAAGGTCTGCGGGTCGACGCGGATGTCCGGGCAGGCATCGTTGTGCAACATGTCCGACTTGCGCAGGGTGCGCGTGCCGAACGCGGGCAGCAGTTGCTTCTTGAGCCCCAGGCGCGTTGCAGTGTCGGCCTCGACGGCGAGGCGGTTGACGAAATTGACCGACAGCGCCTGCTTCGCCTCGCCAAACGCCCCCCATTGCGGGCGCATCACCAATGGCTCGCAGGTGTACAGCGAGGCGGCGGAATCGCCCATCACGCCATGCACAATAAAGCCGCCCTTGACCACCAGTTCCGGCTTGATGCCAAAGAACGCCGGTCGCCACAGCACCAGATCGGCCAGTTTGCCGGGCTCCAGCGAGCCGATGTAGCTGTCGATGCCGAACACCCGCGCAGCGTTGATGGTGTATTTGGCGATGTAGCGCTTGATCCGCTCGTTGTCGCCCAGTGCCGTGGTTTCTTCCGGCAGGCGGCCGCGTTGGTCTTTCATTTTCGACGCCAGTTGCCAGGTGCGGCAGATCACCTCGTTGATGCGCCCCATGCCCTGGCTGTCAGAGCCGAGAATCGAAATGGCGCCAGTGTCGTGAAGAATGTCTTCAGCGGCGATGGTTTGTGGCCGTACCCGCGATTCGGCGAATGCCACGTCTTCCGGTACGTCCGGATTGAGATGGTGGCAGACCATGATCATGTCCAGGTGTTCGTCGAACGTGTTCACCGTGTAAGGGTTGGTCGGGTTGGTGGAGGAGGGTATGCAGTTGCTTTTACCCGCCACACTGATGATGTCCGGGGCGTGTCCGCCGCCTGCGCCTTCTGTGTGGTACATGTGGATGGTGCGGTCGCCGATGGCCGCCAGTGTGTCTTCGAGAAACCCGGATTCATTCAGCGTGTCGGTGTGCAACTGGACCTGAAAATCGTATTCGTCGGCGACCTTCAGGCAGGTGTCGATCACCGCAGGCATGGCACCCCAGTCTTCATGGATCTTCAACCCCAGACAGCCACCGCGCAGTTGCCCGAGCAGCGACTCGGGCTTGCTTGAATTACCGCGCCCCAGAAAGCCGAAGTTGATCGGCCATGCTTCGGCGGCCTGTAACATCTTGCCGACATTCCATTCCCCGCCACAGTCGATGCCGACCGTGATCGGTCCCAGTGAACCGCCGATCAGGGTAGTCAGGCCCGCCGCCAGCGCGTGGTCGCAGAGTTGCGCCGAGTCGAAATGCACATGCACGTCGATACCGCCGGGGGTAACGATCAGGCCCTCGGCATCGCGCACGGTAGTAGCGACGCCGCAGATCAGTTGTGGGTGTACGCCGTCCATGATCTGCGGATTGCCTGCCTTGCCAATCGCGACGATCTTGCCGTCCTTGATGCCGATGTCGCCTTTGACGATACCGATCACCGGGTCGATGATCAGCGCGTTGCAGATCAGCATGTCCAGGGCACCGTCGGCGCTGTCATGACCGGGCATCAGGCCCATGCCGTCGCGCAGGGTCTTGCCGCCGCCGTGCAGGCACTCGTCGCCGGGCACCGAGTAGTCGAATTCGACTTCAGCCAGCAACGAGGTGTCGCCCAGGCGCACTGCATCGCCTGTAGTGGGGCCGTACATGGCCGCGTATTCCTTGCGGGTCATCGTCGCCATGCTTCAGGCTCCCTTGAAATGTTGGGCGCGGGCACGCTCCAGCGCTGTCTGTTTGCAGGCCGGGTCGTGCAGGTTGCCATTGGTCAGGCCGCTGAAGCCGTGAATGTCACCAGTACCGCCGAACTGCACCAGTTGCACTTCGCGCAGCTCGCCCGGTTCGAAACGCACCGCCGTGCCTGCGGGAATGTCCAGGTGCATGCCGAAGGCCGTTTCGCGCGGAAAATCCAGCGCTTTGTTGACCTCGAAGAAATGGTAGTGACTGCCGATCTGCACCGGCCTGTCACCCGTATTGATCGCGCGCAGGGTCGCGGTCGGTCGGCCGCTATTGAGCTGGATGTCGCTGTCCGGCGAGAGTATCTCGCCAGGTGTCGGCATGAGCGTAAGCGGCAGTTTGCCCGGCCTGATGGGCTGGTGCACGGTGACCAGCTTGGTGCCGTCCGGGAAGGTGCCTTCCACTTGCAGCACGGGCAGCAGGTCGGCGACGCCTGGCATCACATCATCGGTATTGAGAATGGTCGAGCCGAACCCGATCAGCTCGGCAACACTTCGGCCTTCGCGTGCGCCTTCAAGAATCTCGTCGGCAATCAGGGCCGAGGCTTCCGGGAAATTCAGGCGCAGGCCCTTGCTGCGGCGTTTGCGTGACAGTTCGGCGGCGGTATATAGCGTCAGTCGTTCAAGCTCGGTGGGGGTCAGCAGCATGACAGGGCTCCCGGTAGGGTGGCTGGCTCAATTGGCAAACAGGCGCAGGTCCTGGGTTTCGTGGCGCATCACGGCGATTTCGGCCATGGGCGTGAAACCACAGGCGTCGTCCGGGGTGGGTGGCTCCATTGCGAGAAGTTCGGTGATCAGCGGCTGGATATTGGTCAGGACCCGTTGCCCATCGATATGGCCAATGACCCCCAGGCGCACGGCGGCGCTGACCAGCCCGGTACACAAACCGTGCGCCGCCGCCAGCTGGCAGTGATCGCGCTGCATGCCCAGACGGTTCCAGAGCAAGCCCTGCACAACTGGCAAATGCCCCGGCGCGTTACCCGCCAGAACCTGCTGTTGATAAGCCGCCGCATCCTGCATGCCCAACGCGACGTGCACGGCCAGCAATGCCTGGCCTACACGCCGTGAGCCCTGACGCAGTTCCTCGGCGAGGGTCAAGGCTTCGATCTGCGCGTCCATGGCCATCAACGCAGGCTGGTCATCGGCCGTGCGCCATGCAGCAAGTAGAAATACCCGGTCAAAACTGTTCCAGCGGTGGCGCAACTGGCCTTCGACAAAGCCGTGCACCTCGGCACTGCGGTTGAGGCGAACGGTTCGCTGTCGGCGGCGCGGCACGACGACTTCGCCATTGCCGAGATACCCGTCAGCCAGCAGGGTTTCCAGGCCCCACGACCATGCCACCGCGCCACCGGGAAAGAAGCTGTCGGCCTGTTGCAGGGCCAGCAGCAGGCTGCTCATGGCGTTCATGCGCATCGCACCCGGCCGTCCGCAAGCATGGGGGCCAGACGTTCAAGGTAATCGGCTTGCGGGCCATTGAGCGGTATTTGCAGGATGTCACCGGCAAAGCGCACCGCCCAATGCATGTTGCCTGCGAAATAACCCAGCTCCAGCGCCGCCGCTGCGTCCCTTGGCAACAGGTCGAGGTATTCCTGATCCTGCATCTGCACGACGATGGCGCGTTGACTGTCGAGCATCAGCACCGAGCCGTTGCGCAGCTGCTGGTGACGCTCAAGGCGAATGGCGCAGTCGGTGCCCCGATCACTGGCCAGGCGCAGGCGATGGCGCTGAATGTCACTGCCGGACAGGCTCAGGGTTTCGACCTGGCCGGCGTGGCTCAGGTCATGCAGGCGGTCGGCAAGGGCAGGGTCGCTGGCCTGGCCCAGAATGCGGTCGAGTATCAGCATGGCGATGGCTCCTGTGCTCTGTTCAGATGGTCAGGTAGCGCAGGATGCGCTCGCGGTCGACGGTTTCGCGGACTTCGCTATGCACGAATTCGCCTTTCTCGATGATCAGATAGCGGTCAGCCACGGCCATGGCGAACGACAGCACCTGCTCGGAAACAATCAGCGAAAATCCGCGCTCCTTTTTCAGCAGATTGAGGGCCTTGGCGATGTCCTTGATGATCGAGGGCTGGATGCCTTCGGTGGGTTCATCGAGGATCAACACCTTGGGGTTGGAAACCAGCGCCCGGGCGATGGCCAGCTGTTGCTGCTGACCGCCGGAGAGGTTGCCGCCCTTGCGCCGACGCATTTCGAACAACACCGGAAAGTATTCGTAGACGTAGTCGGGGATCGGCGCAGCGGGTGCGCCCTGCATGCCGGTGAGGATATTTTCCTCGACGCTCAGGTAGGGGAAGATCATCCGCCCCTGCGGTACGAAACCGACCCCGGCTGCAACCCGCTCATAGCTCTTGCTGCCAGTCAGTTCCTGCCCGGCCAGTGTGATGCTGCCGCTGCGGGTCGGTAGCATGCCCACCAGGCTTCTCAGCAGCGTGGTCTTGCCCATGCCGTTACGGCCCATGATCGCCAGCGACTCGCTCGGTGCAAGCTCCAGGCTGAGGTCGCGCAACACATGGCTGTCGCCGTAATACACATTGAGGTGAGAGACATTCAGCATGTTCAGTGCCCCAGGTAGACGTCGATGACGCGAGGATCGTTCTGCACCTGATCCATCGAGCCGTAGGCCAGGGTTTTGCCCTGATGCAGGACGGTGACCTTGTCGGCCACCGATTTCACGAACTCCATGTCGTGCTCGATGATGACCATTGCCCGGCCCTTGGCGATGAGCTTGAGCAGGCCAGCGGTTTTCTCCCGCTCGCCAGCGCTCATGCCGGCCACGGGCTCATCGAGCAGGAGCAGTTCCGGACGCTGCATCAACAGCATGCCGATCTCCAGCCACTGTTTCTGGCCGTGGGACAACAGCCCGGCCTTGCGTCCCAGCTGGTCCTTGAGAAAGATCATTTCGGCGGTCTGATCGATTTCGGCATTCAGCGCTGCGTTCTTCCCGGCGAACAGGCAGTTGAAGATGCCGCGCTTGTCCGGCGAGGAAATGTCGAGGTTTTCACGCACGGTGAGGTCTTCGTACACCGACGGGTTCTGAAACTTGCGGCCCACGCCTGCGCGAGTGATCTGGTACTCGATCATGTTCGCCAGTTGCAGGTCCTTGAAGCGGATGCTGCCTGCGCTCGGGCGGGTCTTGCCGCAGATCATGTCGAGCAGGGTGGTCTTGCCCGCGCCGTTGGGGCCGATCACCACATGCACCTGATTTTCCTCGACATAGAAGTTGAGGTTATCGACCGCCTTGAAGCCATCGAACGATACGGTCAGGTCTTCGACACTCAGTAACATTGCGCTCATGACTGCGCCTCCTTGTTACTCAGGCGTTGCAACAGCCCGGCGAGGCCGGTCGGCAGGAACAGCACCACCGCCATGAACAGAAAGCCGATGAAGTATTGCCAGAAGCTGACGAAGTTCTCCGACAGGTAAGTCTTGGCTGCACCGATCAGCAGCGTGCCGTATACCGCGCCGACCAGTGAAAGGCGACCGCCCAGCGCGGCATAGATCACTATTTCCGTGGACGGAATGATGCCCACCAGCGATGGCGACGCCAGACCAACCTGCAGGGTGAACATCACGCCGCCCAGCGCTGAAATAAGGGCCGCCACGGCAAAGATGAAGGCCTTGAACAACGCAGTGTTGTAGCCGGAAAAACGTACCCGGTCTTCGCGGTCACGGATCGCCACGACGACCTTGCCCAGGCGGCTGCGCAGAATGAAACCGCACATTGCCACACTGGCCAGCAGCAACAGCGTGGTGATCAGGTAGAGAATCCAGGGCGTCTGGGGGGCTTGCAGGCTCATGCCGAAGGCGGTCTTGAAGTCGGTCAGACCGTTGACACCGCCGGTGTAGCCCTGCTGGCCGATGATCATGATCGACATGATCGAGGCCAGTGACAGGGTAATGATCGAGAAGTACACGCCACCGACGCGCTTCTTGAAATAGGCATAGCTGAACAGAAACGCCAGCAGCGAAGGCAGGATCAGGATCGCTGCGAGGGTGAAGGTGGCCGATTCGAACGGTTTCCACCACCAGGGCAGGGCTTCGACGCTGTTCCAGATCATGAAGTCCGGCAGCGCCGAGCCGTAGAAAGCGGCGAGGGCGCTGGCGGCTTCGTCCGTGGCAGTGGCTTCCAGTTTCAGGTACATCGCCATCATGTAACTGCCCAGGCCGAAGAAGATCCCCTGGCCGAGGCTGAGAATGCCGCCGTAGCCCCAGATCATCACCATGCCCACGGCGCAGAACGCCAGGCTCAGGTATTTGCCCGCCAGCCCCAGACGGAAATCGCCCAGCAGTAGCGGCAATACCACCAACAACAGCAGTGATAGCCAGATCAGGCTGTAACGCTCGATCAGCGACAACCAGCCACCACTCAGCCAGTCTGGTCGGGCTGCTTTGACCGGCGTCCCGGCCAGTGGCTTTTCAGTCATGTTGTTCATCTCAACGTCTCACTTTCGTGGCGAACAGGCCGTTGGGGCGGAAAAACAGCAGCACGATGACCACCAGCAGGGTGATCGCCTTGGCCATGGAGCCGGTGGTGAGGTATTCCAGCGAGATCTGCGTCTGGCCGATGGCGAACGCCGAGAGAAAGGTGCCGAGCAGGCTTTCGACGCCGCCGAACACCACCACGATGAAGGTATCCACCAGATACTGCTGGCCACTCACCGGGCCGGTGGAGGCGAGCATGGTGAATGAACTCCCGGCAATACCCGCCAGGCCGCAGCCCAGCGCAAACGTCACCGAATCGACCCGCGCAGTGTTGATTCCGGCCGCTCCGGCCATCGCGCGGTTCTGGGTCACTGCACGAATGCGCAGGCCCCAGCGGCTGCGGTAGAGGAACAGAAACACCGCTGCGGCAATCACGAACGTCAGGCCGATGATGAAAATGCGGTTGAGCGGCAACTCCAGCCCTTCGCTGATTTTCCACGCACCCTGCAGCCATTGCACGGTAGGTACGCTGACTTCCTTGGGGCCGAACACCTGACGGAACAGTTGCTGCAGCACCAGCGACAGTCCCCAGGTTGCCAGCAATGTGTCCAGTGGCCGGTTGTACATGAAGCGGATAAAGCAGCGTTCCAGCAGTAGACCGAAGGCGAAGGTCACCACAAAGGCCATTCCGATGCCGATGATGAAATACCAGCCCATGAGCTCGGGGAAGTAGCGCTGAAACACCACGGAGGTGACGTAGGTCATGTATGAGCCCATCGCCATCAGTTCACCGTGGGCCATGTTGATCACGCCCATCAGGCCGAACACGATGGTCAGCCCGAGTGCCATCAGCACCAGCACGGAAAACAGCGAGAACCCGCTGAAGACTTGCATTACCAGCGTATCGAGAGTCATGCCGTCGCTACCTGTTGCTGCACATTGACGAAAGCGGGCGCGAACCAGATAGCGCCCGGCCCGGTATCAGAGTTTCGGAAACGGGTTGGGCTCGATCGGTGCGGACTCGTAGATCACGTCCACCTGGCCCTGCGCGTTGAGCGTGCCGATGCGTGCACGTTTCCACAGGTGGTGGTTGTCCTTGTGCACCTTGATCTCGCCTTCGGGCGCATCGAGGGTCAGTTCCGAGGAGGCGGCGATTACTTTCGGCACGTCGAAGCTACCTGCTTTCTCGACGGCCTTTTTCCACAGGTACACCGCGGTATACGCCGCAGCCATCGGGTCACCGACGACGCGCTGCTGCCCATAGCGTGTTTTGAACGCCTGGACGAACTTCTCGTTGACCGGGTTTTTCAGGCTCTGGAAGTAGCTCATGCAGGTCAGGAAACCGACGAGGTTTTCCGCGCCGATGCCGGTGACTTCCTCTTCAGTGATCGCAAGGCCCATCAGCGTCTGGTTGCTGCTGTCGATACCGGCAGCCTTGAGCTGTTTGTAGAACGCCACGTTCGAGCCGCCGACGATGGTCGAAAGCACGATGTCCGGCTTGGCCACCTTGATCTTGTTGATCACCGAGGAAAATTCGATAGCGCCCAGCGGCAGGTAGTCTTCGCCGACGATGGAGCCGCCCTGTTTGGTGACCGATGCCCGCGCCAGCTTGTTGGTAGTGCGTGGCCAGATGTAGTCGGAGCCGACCAGATAGACGCTTTTGCCCTTGTTGGCCATCAGCCAGGTGACGGCTGCCAGGGTCTGCTGCGAGGCCTCTGCGCCGGTGTAGATAATGGCCGGGGATTTTTCCAGCCCTTCATAGAAGGTCGGGTAATAGAGCAGGCCCTTGTTGCGCTCGAAGACCGGCAGCACCGCTTTGCGCGACGCCGAGGTGAACGCGCCAAAGGTGACCGCAACGTGGTCGTTTTCCAGCAGCTTGCGGGCTTTCTCGGCAAAGGTTGGCCAGTCGCTGGCACCATCTTCAACGATCGGTTCGATGGTTTTGCCCATCACGCCGCCACTGGCGTTGATCTCTTCGATGGCGAGCTTTTCGGCGTCGACCACCGAGGCCTCACTGATGGCCATGGTGCCGGTCAGCGAGTGGATGATGCCGACTTTCACAGTCTCGTCCGCCTGCGCCTGACCGATCAGGGAAAACGGCAGCAGGCTGATCGCACCCAGCAACAGAGCATGCTTGATCAAACGGCGTTTGTCGTTGTGCATTCACTTTTCTCCCAGGAATAAAAAAAGCCCGACATCCCGGCCAAATCAATGGGCGGGATGTCAGGCTTCTGTGCCGAATCTGGCGGGACAAACTGTGTCCGATCCAGTCGTACGCGAGGTGTCTCCCTACTTGCCAAGGGGGCGTAGGGCAGACAGCTGGCGCGATGTCTCAGGGGGAACATAGCAAGGGCAATGCCAAGTGCCGAAACGGCAGTTTGCACGGGTTTTGAAACCGTGTGGCAGAGCATCCCTGCATTAATTGCACGAACAAACCGGCATGCGCCGCTTTGGCGCGAACGGGTCTCTTGCGCACCAAAAACGTGAGGCTACGGACGTTTTTCTGGGAAATTCGCACAGCTTTTGTGGGAGCGAACTTGTTCGCGAAAGCTATGTTTTGAGCGACAGACCCCCTGCGAATGTACGCCTGTTTCTGCCAGCAAATGCCTGTTACCAAGGGAACGCCCCGGCCAGCAGACACACGAGTCATCAACACCCACGCAGCACCTATGGCCCGCTACCTGCATAAGCCTGATCAACACCCTCGCAGGGTCTCTTGCCACACGCCCACTCTCGGCAGGTGTGGAAGGTCCCTCGCACGACTGGTCCTGACACTGCCGTCACGCCAGCCCCAGGCACAACCGCCTGAGAGCCACCGTTGAATCCACGGTTATTCGCTCAGTCTTCTTTCAGGCTCCCGGCCAGGTTCGGGCGTCTCACCTCACGTTGAACAAGGTTCATAGACATGGTTGACCCGTCGATCCGCATAGGAGGTCTGTTTTCCAATACCGGCGTTACTGCTGCCGGTGAGTGTTCAACAATGCGCGGCGCACAGTTTGCAATCCATCAGATCAACGCGGCAGGAGGCGTGAATGGCCGTCCTCTGGAACTGATTACCCGTAACCCGGATTCAACGCCTGCGTTGTTTGCCATGCACGTTGAATCGCTGATTCGTGAAGAGAACCTGCGGTTTTTCTTCGGTTGCTACACCTCGGCGGCGCGCAAGGCAGTATTGCCCGTCGTCGAACGGTACAACGCGTTGCTGCTCTATCCGGTTTACTACGAGGGCTTCGAGTATTCGCGCAACATCATTTACACCGGTGCCACGCCGAACCATAACGCCGTGCCATTGGGCAGTTACATGTTCGACCACTTCGGCAGTCGCGTGCTGATGATCGGCTCCGAGTACGTCTACCCTTACGAAACCAATCGGCTGATGAGCGACCTGCTCTACGAGCGCGGAGGCAGCAAGCTGGGCGAGTACTACCTGCCATTGAAAAATGCCAGGCCAGAGGACTTCGCCAGGCTCATGGTCAAGGCCCGGGAACTGAAACCCTCGTTCATCTTTTCCACAGTGGTCGGTGACACCATGGCGCACCTGTACCAGGCCTACGCCGACGCCGGTTTCGACCCGGCGGTCATGCCGATTGCCAGTGTCACCACCAGCGAAACCGACATTCAGCAGATGGGTGTGCATCTGGGCACCGGGCACATTTCGGCAGCCACTTACTTCCAGTCGATCGACACGCCGCTCAATCGTCAGTGCATTGCGCAATACCGGGAGATGTTCGGCCAGCATCAGGTGACCGACCGCTGCTGGGAAGCCGCTTATTTTCAGGTCCATCTGCTGGCCAAGGCGATAGCCCGCGCAGGCAGCACGGAGGTAGAGGACGTCTTGCAAACCATGCGCGGTCTGGAATACGACGCGCCTCAGGGACGGGTGCGCATCGATGAGCACAATCACCATACCTACCTGTACTCGCGGATCGGCCGTGCCAATGGCGACGGGCAGTTCGACATCCTTTACCAAAGTCAGAAAGCGCTGAAGCCCGATCCTTATGCCGTTGCGCCTGACTTCAACGGCTGGTCCAGCCTGACCGGGAGGCGTCCATGACCCTGCGTGCCGCCAAGAAACGTTTGCGCAACGACAGCGCAGGCGGCATCAAGGACCTGCGCGACATCAGCGTGCTGGTGATGCACCCCGATGATGAAGACGGTCGCAACCTGATCGCCCAGTTGCAGCGTATTGGTTGCCAGGTACGCGTGCAGTGGCCGATCCCCGAACGGTTGCAGAGTGAGGCTGACGTGATCGTGCTGGCGGTGTCGCCGGAAAGCCTGTCGACCAACACGCCCTGGCTGCTGCACAACTCGACGCCGCCGATCATTCCGGTGATCGCCTATGAAAACCCGATCATTGTCGAGGCGCTGGTGCAGCTCAATGCCTGTTCGGTGATTCCCTCGCCGGTCAGGTCTTTCGGCCTGCTGACGGCGCTGGCCATCACCCTCAGCCAGGCACGCAAAACACGGGAACGGGAAAAACACGTCAAGCGCCTGGAAGGGCGCATGGCGGTGATGCGTACCGTGCAGCAGGCAAAAATCATCCTGATGGAAACCAAGGGTATGTCTGAAATAGACGCTTACAACGCGCTGCGGGATCAGGCGATGGCCAAGCGTGAACCCGTGGAGAAAATCGCCGAGGCGCTGGTCAAGGCCCACGAACTGTTTCAACAAGCCTGTTCCTGACAGGCTGCAGACTCGCTTCGAGTGTCGGGCCTCATCGGTCTGATCCTCTTCTGCGCGGACGCTTGCCATACGCCCTGAACCGGCAGGTATGGAACACCGCGTGGCGACCGGCATGGACAACGGCGTCCTCCGGATCGAGCCCATGCCTGCGCATCCTGCGCAGGCGGCTCCAGTCAGTGTCTGCCCGATCCCGGGCGGCCCTTACCGTTATCTGGAGAACACCATGTCCGTAAAACGCCCCGACAAAGCCGACTTTCTGATTGCCGCCCAGGATCACGGGTACGACCTGTCAGACAGCCAGATGGCATCGTTCCTGAGTCTTGCTGACGAAACCCTGGGCTCCTACGAAGCCATTGATGCGTTGTACGCCGCTCACGTTGCGCAGCCCACGCCGCTGCGCGAGCACAGCAAACCGACAGAGGCCGAAAACCTGCATGGCGCCTGGTACGTGAAGACGCACATTGCCGGTGCGGCGAGCGGCCCATTGGCGGGCAGAACGGTGGTCATCAAGGACAACGTCTCAGTGGCCGGCGTTCCGATGGCCAACGGCTCGCTGAGCCTTGATGGTTACGTGCCGTCCGAAGATGCCACGGTGGTCAAACGCTTGTTGGCCGCAGGCGCGACGGTGGTCGGCAAGTCAGTCTGTGAAGACTTGTGTTTCTCCGGAGCCAGTTTTACCTCGGCCACCGGTGCGGTAAAAAACCCGTGGGACCTGACTCGCAACGCAGGCGGCTCCTCCAGCGGCAGCGCCGTGCTGGTCGCCTTGCAGGAAGTGGACATGGCCATCGGCGGCGACCAGGGCGGGTCGATCCGCATGCCGTCGGCCTGGAGCGGCATCGTCGGGCACAAGCCGACCTATAGCCTTGTGCCTTATACCGGGGCTTTTCCGATCGAGCGGACCATCGACCATGTCGGTCCGATGGCCAATAACGTGCGCGACTGCGCGGTGATGCTCGACGTAATCGCCGGGGCCGACGGGCTTGATTCAAGGCAGAAAAACCCGCCGGCGGTCAGTTGTGTCGCGACCCTCGATCAGGGCGTTGCCGGCTTGAAAATCGGCCTGCTGCGCGAAGGTTTTGCGATTCCCGGCATGTCCGAACCGCAGGTAGACGCCCTGGTTCGCGCCGCAGTGGCACAGCTGGAAAGCCTTGCTGCGACGGTCGGAGAGGCAAGCGCTCCGTGGCACCGCGGTGTGGCGCTGGACATGTGGAATGTCATCGCCACCGATGGTGCGGCGTATCAGATGCTGCAAGGCAACGGCTATGGCATGAATGTCGACGGCTATTACGACCCCGACATCATGAGCTACTTCGGTGCCAGGCGTCGTGAGCATGCCAACGCATTGTCCAGCAGCGTGCGTGCCGTGGCACTTACCGGGCATTACAGCCTGAAAAACCTGCACGGTGCCTACTACGCCAAGGCGCGGATGCTGGTGCCGGAACTCACCCGTCAATACGACGAAGCATTCAAGGATTTTGACGTACTGGTGATGCCGACCATGCCGTTTGTAGCCACCACGCTGACCGCCGCCGATGCGCCGATTGAAGAGTACGTGCACAGCGCACTGAACATGCTCGCCAATACCGCGCCGTTCGACCTGACCGGCCACCCGGCCACGTCAATCCCGGCAGGCCTGGCCGAGGGCCTGCCGGTTGCCATGATGATTGTCGCGCCGCGCTTCAAGGATGCCCTGGCGTTGCGTGTCGCGCAGGCTTATGAAACCGCCCGCGGAGTGTTTCCCAGGCCGCCGCGTGCTTGAATTCGCACGCTGACCGAGGGGCGTGCGTGCTTGATGTAAGAGCACATACGCCCCCTCTCTCAAGGCTTCCATACCTCCACAGCCTGCGCATCCACCGCCTTGGGCAGCAGGCCCGCTGCGAAGAAGGCATCGGCGATATGCTGCTGCTCGTCCAGTTGCTCATGCGTGACCGGCTGTATCTGATAGGTGCGGTGGCTGTTGGCGATTTCGACCGTTTCGATATCCAGATTGCCCCATAAAGGGCTCAGTACCTGCGCGGCTTCTCGCGGGTTGGCCTTTAGCCAGATACCGGCGCTGTGCAACTGCTCGTAAACCACGCTGAGTACTTGCGGATGGTCCTTGGCGTAGTTGGTGCCGGTCAGGTAATAGCGCTTGTAGCTGGACAGCTCCTTGCCGTCAGCCAGGGTGCGAGTCGGCAATTGCCGTTGGGCGCTGGTCAGGAAGGGTTCCCAGGTGACCCAGGCGTCCACCTTGTTGTTTTCGAAGGCCGCGCGGCCGTCGGCGGGCGACAGGTAGGCGGGCTGAATATCCGAAAATGCCAGACCGGCCTTTTTCAACGCAGCAATCAGCAGGTAGTGAGAGCCCGCTGCCTTGGTGACAGCGACTTTTTTGCCTTTCAGATCCGATAACTGCTGCACGGGCGAGTTTTTGTGGACGATGATTGCCTGCGCGGAAGGCGAGGCCGCTTCCTGGGCAAAGTAGGTCAGCTTGGCCTGTGCTGCCTGAGCGAAGATCGGTACGGTGTCCGCCACATCCGCGCTGATATCGACGTTGCCGACGTTCAACGCCTCCAGCAGCGGCAGGCCACTCGGAAACTCATGCCAGGTGACGGTGACGTCCTGTGGCGCAAGGGCTTTTTCCAGCGTGCCGCGTGTTTTCAGCAGGGTGATCAGCGTGGAAGACTTCTGGTAACCGATCCGCAACGTTTGCTGTGCTTCGACGGGGAGGGCGATGCATAACACCAACGCCGCGAGCAGACCTGCCAGCAGCGGACGGCGGTAGCCAGGTTGTGTGTGTTTTATCGGTTTGGGCATGGCACGCTCGGTATTTGAGGGTGACGCTGAGTGTCAGGAGTTGTATTTCCACGCAGCGTAATGGGTGTGATCTGTGTCAGTAGCCGCGCTGGCGATCAGCCTGATTCTGCAAGGCCTGCCCATTGAGAAAACGCTCAAGGTTGGCCAGAAAGCTGTCGGCTATTTCGTTACGGCTGTTGCTGGAGATCGCCGAGGTGTGCGGTGACAGGCGCACGCGAGGGTGTGAGTACAGTGGATGCCCGTCCGGCAGGGGCTCGGGTTCGGTGACGTCCAGCGAGGCCAGGCCGATGTTTCCATTATCCAGCGCATTGAGCAGCGCTTCATGGTCAAGCAGGCCGCCACGGGCGATGTTGATCAAGTGCAGGCCGGGTTTGGCACTGTTCAGCACCTCGGCGTTGACGATGTGCCGCGTGGCCGGTGTCAACGGCGCGGCCAGTACCAGATTGTCTGCGCGCGCGAACAGGTCGTGAATGTCGCGTGCAGCCTCGACACCGTCAACCTCGAACGGAGCCGGACTTTGCCGCAATGCGATCACGTTGATACCCAGCGCCTGGGCCTTGCTTGCCAGGCTGCGACCGATGGCACCAAAGCCGAGAATCCCCAGCGTAGTGCCCTTGAGCGGTGTCAGTGCGGTGAAATTCCATTGCGAGTCATGCACCCAGATATCCGGCAGATGTTTGGCTGCGGCAAAAATGGCGGCCAGCGAGAACTCGGCGATGTTTTCTGCCGCGCTGCCCCGCGAGGTGCTCACCGGCGGCCCGTTGAACAGCCAGCCTGGGTAGAAGTCGATACCCGAAGACACCACCTGAATCCATTTCAGGCCATAGGGCCAGCCCGGAGGCGGCAAGGCCGGGGCTTCATAACCACGCACGTTGATAGGGCACGCCAGCAGAATGCTGACCTCGCCGGGCAAATCGCTCGGCACTCCGGCAGGTACGCCGATGACCCTGGCTTCAGGGTGGGTCACTGCAAGCCGCTCGCGAATCACCTGATTGAAATCATCATCCAGCTGGCTGGCAATCACGAGTCGAGTCATGCCACCACCTCGTCAGATTGATGGGCGACAGCCTTCGCATGACGATTGACCGGCACCTCAAGGCCGAGGTTTTCACGTAGCGTATTGCCGCTGTATTCGGTGCGAAATAGTCCGCGTCGTTGCAGCACCGGCACCACCCATTCGGAGAAGTACTGCAGGCCGTCCGGCAGGACGCTATTGATGATGAAACCGTCGGCTGCGCCTGCTTCGAACCACGTTTGTATCGCGTCGGCGACCTGTTCCGGTGTGCCGACAAAGTCACGGCGGGGCAGGGAGAAGCGCAGGGCGACTTCACGCAGGCTCAGGCCTTCGTCTTTGGCCAGTTGCTTGATCCGGTCCGAACCGCCTTTCTGGCTGTTGGAGCCCAGATCGCCCAGTTCCGGGAAGGGTTCGTCCAGTGGGTACTGGCTGAAATCGTGATCATTGAACGGTCGGCCAAGGGCGACAATGGCGTCTTCGATCGTCACCAACTCCACGGCCTGGCGATAGCGGCTCTCCACCTCAGCCTCATCGCGCCCGACAATCGGGCGAATGCCCGGAAGAATCGACAGCGCGTGAGGGTCGCGACCAAAGCCGCCAGCCCTTTGTTTCAGGTCCTGATAATAGGCGCGCGCTTCATCGAAACTCTCGGCGTGGACAAAAATTGCATCGGAGTTCTGAGCGGCAAAGTTACGCCCGGCCTCGGAGGTGCCTGCCTGAAAAATCACCGGCTGACCCTGCTTCGACCGGGCGATGTTGAGCGGGCCTTTCACCGAGAAGAATTCGCCCTTGTGGTTCAGCGTGTGCAGTTTGCCGGGCGTGAAAAACTCGCCTTTCTGCTTGTCGTAGGCGAAGGCGTCGTCTTCCCAGGAATCCCACAGGCCCTTGACCACCTCGATATGCTCTTTGGCGATACGGTAGCGTACGGCGTGCGGTGGGTGTTCGCCCTTGCTGAAGTTGTCGGCGGTGCCACTGAGCCAGGAAGTCACCACATTCCAGCCAGCCCGACCGCCACTGATGTGGTCCAGCGAAGCAAACTGGCGAGCTACCTGAAAGGGTTCGGTGTAGCTGACCGTCACCGTTGCCACCAGACCGATATGCCGGGTGGTGGCTGCGAGTGCGGAGAGAATGGTCAACGGTTCGAAACGATTCAGGTAATGCGGGCTGGATTTTTCGTGAATGTGCAGGCTGTCGGCAATGAACACAAAATCGAAGCGGGCCGCTTCGGCCAACTGGGTCTGCTGCTGATAAAAGCCGAAATTCACACTGGCGTTGGCCAGCGCCTGCGGGTGGCGCCATTCGCCCCAGCCATGGCCGACTCCGTGGACCATTGCGCCAAGTTTAAGGTGTCGTTGTCTGCTCATGTTTTTGCTCCGGACGGTTCAGAAAGGTGGATGCACCTCCGCCTGGAGAAAGGGGTCGGTATAGGATGACGATATGCCTATAAAAACCCACAGTGAAATTCTATTTTGTTATATGTTAATTATTAAATTAACTAATTATCTGGTATTTAAATATGCATAAATTGAATTTTACTCGCTGGTTCAGGAGTCAGTCCCGTGGCTTGGCAGCCGGTCGCCAAGCAGCGGCAGTTTCGTCAGCATGTTCTGCAGCGCCAGAGCATCCCACGGCAGGTGCTCGGCAATGCCAAGGCCGACCACGTCCACGGCGCTGGCAACGTCTGTCAGCAAGCGTACGACCTGCTCGATAGTCATCTTGCCCTGAGCAACGCCTTCAAATTTACTGGCAGGGACACCGGGTTGGGCAAACAGCACAGAGCGAAACAGTGCCGGGTCCAGCACGTCCAGGTCCAGATGGATCGCCAGGTGCCTTGCACCGGTTTCCTCAAGCCACTGCAGCACCGGCTCGCTGGAGTGTGCCAGCGCCTGTGCATCGGCGCTGCGCAGCCCGAGACGCTTGATGAATGCGCTTTCGACCTCAAGGGTTTCCTGCAGGCCCGCGTACATCACATTGGCCGGCTTGATCGGGCGTTTCACGGCATCGACGAAATCCTTGTCACCTTCGCCCAGCAGATTGCCCATGACCATCGCGTGCGCATGCTGGAAGTCTCTGGGTGTCATGACGTCCGGGTGAGCGTCGACCCACAGCACCGCAAGGTCACCGTCATAACGTTCGTTCAGGTAGGCGAATGGCGCGAGGTCGACCAGGCAGTCGCCACCCAGAACCACCAGACGATCCGGCTGATGCCGGTCTATCAGCTGCCGTGCAATGCCAAGCTGGGCCAGCAGCGCATGGCGGGCAATGATGCCGTTTTCAAGTTCAAGTGGTTGGTCATCCGGTTCGGTTACGGCCACGTGCTCGACGGGCCCTGACGCGTCCGGTGCCAGCCACGCCAGCAGCTGTGCGCCAAAATGATAAGGCGCGTTGTTGCCACCTTGCCACTGGGGAAAGATCAGGCGCAGGGTTTTATCGGGTTGGGTAGTCATCGAGGTTTTCCTTCGTCACCGTTCATTGGCATGGCGGTGATACTGCTCGACCCGGATGTGGCGTGCTTTGCCTGAACGGTCAATCGCTGTGCCGAAGGTGCCAATCGTCTTATCGTGGCCCCAGCAACTGCTGAGGAGAGATGCCATAAGCGTTTTTGAAGGCTCGACTGAAATGCGAGAGGTTGCTGAAGCCGAAATTCAGCGCAGCGTCACTGACGCGGCAAACGTGGCCTTTGCGCAATGCGTCATGGCACGCCGAGAGCCTTTGCTGCCAGAGCCAGCGAATGGCCGTGGTGCCTTCCTGTGCGAACAGGCGATTGAGCGTGCGTGGCGAAACATGAGTCGCCAAAGCAATGCTTTCGGCCGTCAGCCCTGTGTCGGGTAGATTATTCAACAGGAACTGCTTGATGCGCTGCAGTTGTTGCATTTGACGAGACTGCTGCCGGATATCGGTGTCGCCGAACACCGAGTCGAAGGCTGTAGACAGTACGTCCAGCAGTGATGCATTGAGTCGCTCGCTTAGCGGGTCCGATAAGCCTTCTGTGTTCCAGGCTTCATTCAACAAGGTTGCGGCAACACGGCCCAGCGTCGAACGGCCATCGAGCGTGCGACACACCAGTCGTTCGGCAGCGGGCATGTGTTGCAGCAACAATTTGCGGGGCACCGCCAGCACAATCTGATCGTCACCTTCGGGGTAACTGCATGCGTAAGGCTGTGCGCTATCGTAAAGGACGATATCGCCAGCGCCTTGCCGGGACTCTCTGTCGTTCTGCACGACGATAGCGACGGAACACAAAGAGAGCGTGAGGAGGAAGTGATCGCTCTCCCTGTCTTGCTGCAACCGCCGGTAATGGACGGGGGAAGACTGGATACGGGTGAAGGTAACGCTACTCTGATCCCTGACATTCAGCCTGCCGTCAAACGGCGCTTCGGTCAGCGGCTGGCTGGTGACCAAGCCATACGTCGAGCTCACAACCTCCTGCCAGGCGTCGAAACGATCCTCGGGCCGTAGTGGTTCGGCTGGGAAAATCATGGCCATGGCTGCCTCTGCGACGAGCGTCTTTTTACGAAGTGATCGGCGGCAAGGTTATCAGACGTTGATCCAGAGCAAGACCCCTGTGCCGGCAGTGTTTCAAGGTGGTGAAAATAGTTTATAGACCTGTGATCCAGCCGATATATCCCTACGTATGCAGCGCTCTGCTTACCCAAGCCTTCTAGAACAGGAGTTCCATGGACCCGCGCCTTGCAGGGCTTTCTTTCTTGCTCACCCTGGGATGGACGGGGGCCGTGATTCTCGTCATCTGGTTTTACGCCTGATGACGCAACGGTTTTCAGCAGGGGACGGAAGTGGTTTACGAAGCGATCCTTACCGGTGAACGGTAGGGCCAAGAAGTGTGTGCGTTGATAGTGGCTAAATAGTGGTCTGGCAGCGCTAAAGCTAATCTGACTGAAGCCGATGTTTATGTAACGGCTCCTTGCCGAGTGACTTCGATAGTTCCACCTGGCTCTGACGGCCTTGAAGTTTGCGCTATGGAAGGCATTGAGAAAGACGATTAACCGGCTTGATCAGCAGGCACCATAGTCAGTCCGCGCCTCATGTTTGAAGCGTTTGACCGGGCCCGCACAGACCGGGGCTTTATAACAATACTTCCACAGATGCTTACTCGCAGAGTACTTCCACATGTCGACCACAATTGAAAGCACCCACAGGGACCGGGCCGGGCTGGAACTTGATGTTCACTCGCTGTTGACGGCCATTGACCGTTCCCAGGCGATGATCGAGTTCGATCTTGAAGGCAATATCCTGCGGGCCAATACCAATTTTCTGGATTGCGTCGGTTATCGGCTGGATGAGGTCCAGGGTCGGCATCACCGTATGTTCTGCACGCCGGAATATGCGTCCAGCGTCGAATACGCGACGTTTTGGGAAAAACTGGGCAAGGGCGCTTTCGACGAAGGGCAGTACAAGCGCCTGGGCAAGAACGGGCGCGAGATCTGGTTGCAGGCCACTTATAACCCGGTGTTTGACGAGCAAGGCAATCCGTTCAAGGTGGTGAAGTTCGCTACGGACGTGACTGCGCAGCGCAAATCCAATGCCGAGTACGAAGGCAAGGTTGCGGCTATCGATCGCTCGCAGGGTGTCATCGAATTCGACCTTAACGGTCGCGTGCTCACCGCCAACGAAAACTTTCTCAAGGTCCTGGGTTATCGTCTGGACGAGATTCAGGGTCAGCACCATCGCATGTTCTGCGAAGACGACTACCTGAACAGTCCGGCCTATCGTGCCTTCTGGGCCAAGCTCGAACGTGGCGAGTATGACTCCGGCGAATACAAGCGCATCGGCAAGAACGGTCGCGAGTTGTGGATCAGCGCCACCTACAACCCGATATTCGACCCGGATGGTCGTCCTTACAAGATCGTGAAGTTCGCCAACGATGTGACCGAGAGCCGCATTCGTCAGGCTGAGTCCGCGGGCAAGGTGACAGCCATCGAACGTTCTCAGGCGGTGATCGAATTCGATCTGACGGGCAAGGTGCTGCATGCCAACCGCAATTTTCTGGCGGTATTTGGCTACGAGCTCGATGAAATCGTCGGCGAGCACCACCGCATGTTCTGCTCCGAGGAATTTGTCAGCAGCCTGCAGTATCGTGAGCTCTGGGAGAAGCTGGGGCGCGGCGAGTACGACGCCAACGAATACAAGCGCAAGCGCAAGGACGGTAAGGAAATCTGGATTCAGGCGACCTATAACCCGATCTTTGACGCGCAGGGCAAACCTTACAAGATCGTCAAGTTCGCGCTCGACGTGACAGTTGCCAAGGAAACCAGCGTCGAGGATCAGGGCAAGGTCAATGCAATCGACCGCGCCCAGGCCGTCATCGAATTCGACATGAGCGGCAACATCATTACGGCCAACGCCAACTTCCTGAAAGCGCTTGGTTATGGCCTGCAGGAAATCAAGGGCCAGCATCACCGTATTTTCTGTGATGAGGAATATGTGCGTGGCACTGAATACCGGGAGTTCTGGCACGGGCTGGGGCAGGGCGAGTTCTATTCCGGACGCTTCATGCGCGTCAGCAAGTACGGGCAGAAAATCTGGATTCAGGCGACGTACAGCCCGATTTTAGACCATGACGGGCTGCCGTTCAAAGTGGTGAAATTCGCCACTGACATTACCCGTCAGGTCGAGATGGAGCAGGCGATAGAAGCCAAGACCCGCGCCATGGGCGAGTCGGTGAAAGCACTGATGAATGCCATTTCCTATGTGGCACAGAGTACCGAGACGGCCACCGATCTGGCCAGAATGACGCGTGAGCAGGCCAGTACCGGTTCGCAGACTCTGGTCAAGGCGTCCGATGCGATGGGCATGATCGCCAAGTCGGCCGAGGGCATTCAGGACATCATCCAGGTGATCAGCGAGATAGCCAGTCAGACCAACATGCTGGCCTTCAACGCCGCTATCGAGGCGGCCAGGGCTGGCGAGCACGGCCTGGGCTTCTCGGTGGTGGCCGATGAAGTGCGCAAGCTGGCCGAGAAGTCCTCGCGTGCGACCAAGGAAATCAACAAGCTGATCCTCGAAACAGTCAGCCGGATCGAGTCGGGCAACGAGATTTCGCGCAGTGCCGGCGAAGCCTTCGAACACATCGTGGAAGGCGTGATGCAGACCACTCAGGCAATCGACGGGATCAACACCGCGACCGAGAAACAACGCTTGTCGGCGCAGGAAGTGGAAACACTGATCGTGGAGCTGCATAAAGCCAACCTGACCGGCCACACCCAGACTCTGGACAAGGTATCCATCGGACAACCTGCATGAGCAGCCTGAATGCCTATGGCGTCGTGCAGATCAATGGCGTTTATCTGGCGGTGGTTGCCGAAGCGCTGATGGAGGCCGTGCACTGGCCTGCCGACCTGTACCCCCATCCGCTGACTCGCGGTGCGTTGCGCGGGGTGTTTACCTTGCGCGGCAAACCGGTGCCTTTGGTGGACCTGCGGGGCCAGTTGGCGGAGGGCGGCGATACATCGTTGCCCACGCCGCTGGTCGCTATTCTCAAGTACGGCGGTGGCTACCTGGGGCTGGCGATTGATGCGGTATGCGACATCCTCAAGGCCCGCGACTCTCAATTCAGCCCCTTGGGCCCTGGCGGCACCAGTGTCGGGTTGCTGCCATCACTGCTGCTGGGCGCAGAAGAATCGCGGATGATCTACAAGCTCGACCTGGGTTTTCTGAGTAGCTTGCCAGGCGTACTGTTTGCTGCTGATCCGAGCGCGCAGGTGCTCAAGGAAGAGGCACTCGCGGCCAAGAATCGTTTGCTGCATTACCTGGTGTTCGAGTGTGACGGTCGCAACTTCTGTATCGATGCGAGCGTCGTGACCGAACTGGTGGATAACCCTGAAATTTCGGCGTCGGACTTTGCCAGTGACTGCTGCTTTGGCGTGACGTCGGTACGTGGCACCAAGGTTCCGGCGCTCAATCTGTCTGAAGTCCTTGGTCTGGACCATAAACGCCAGACTTCCAAGCCGCAGTTGTTGCTGTTGACGGCACCGGATGGCCGGGTGTGCGGGTTTGGTTACGACCGCATGGTCGCCATCCAGCGCCAGGACCCGGGCAGTCTTCTGGCGGCACCGGGTTACGGCCTGCCGCATCCTGAACTGCTGGCCGGGGTTATGAACCTGGAGGAGGGGCAACAGGCATTGTTGCTGGATCATCCAATGCTGTTGCAGCGCCCGGAAGTCAAAAGCTACACCCAGGTTTATCAGCACGACGTCAAACCTGCACAAGCCTCGCACGATGTGACCAAGGCCATGCTGCGGCATGCCTGCCTGCTGTTTGACGCACCGACCCGCTTCGTCGCGCCGTTGAGTCAGATCGTCGAGATCATGAGCGTGCCGCAACAGCTGATCGGTTTGTCGCAACCGACGACACACTTGTTGGGGCAGTTCAATCTGCGTGGCGAGCAAGTGCCGCTGATCTGCCTGAGCAGCCTGCTGGGCGAGGGGGCGCAAACCCCGGGTGAAGCGTCCCGTGTCCTGATCGTGCGTGGCGAGCGCCTGTGCTTTGGTTTTGCCGTGAGCCGGGTCGATGCGATCGACGCGTTCAATCAGTTCGACCCGGCCATGCTCGAGCAGGGCTGGCAGGCCAATACCGGCAAGGGGATCTCGGTCAATGACCGAGTGCGCTCGCTGGTCAGCGTCGGCAGTCAGGAACGCAGTTGGCGCGCAACCCTGCTCGATTTGCAGGGGCTGGCCAGGCAACTGGAGTGCAATGTCGCCGAACAAGTGGCAGCGCGCTAATCAATCGGAACCGAATGCTTCGCGTGTGGCCTTATTTTGAGTGTCCACGAGCGGAGAGAATGACCATGACTGACCAGAAAGACGAGAAAAAGCCGGAACCGGCAAACGATGTGCCTGCGCACTCGACGCCAGAAGAAAAGGAACGCCTGAAGGACTTCAACAAGGGTGGTATTCCGCCGGGGGCCTGTTGATCAGTCAACAGGACAATGAACATGACGCCCGCTCCGTTTTAGATCGGGCGTTATGGTTTCAAAGGCCTGTTCGGGCTCTGTATTGACTCACGCGTCGCGCAGCAGGTCGTTGGCGTTGAGTAGTTCATAGGCGATCTGCGGGCGTGCCTCAAGTGCACTGCGGATTGCGCTTGCAACCGACTTGCGCGTCTTGCGGCACAGGCCGGTCTTTTTCTGCACGACAATGCTGATGCCGCGCATGGTGCGTACTTCGTTGAAGCCCGGTGCGATTTCGACGCGCACACCCAGTTGCTCGAAAATCTTGCGCTGCATGTGCTCCAGATCCTTCAGGCTTTCAACACGGCTCAGGCGCTCAAGCAGCGTGTTTTCCGCATCACGGGTCAGCTTGAGGATGCGCAGGTCGGCGTCTTCCGCATCCAGCCGTTCGCGCTCGCAGTCGCAAGCGCCGGGCGGGCAGGAGTTACGGATTTTGACGGGAGCATTCATGGGTGCAGCATAGCGATTGACGGGGGCGTCTGACCATCCCCCGGAATTGCTGCGCGCAACTGCGGCGATGCGGCAACAGTTCCCTGGTTTCAGATCAGTTCGGCCACTTCATCTCGCCCTTGATGACCTTGGCACTCAGTTCCAGCGAACTCGGTTCGGCCAGTTGTGGCCAGGCATTCTGCATGGCATCGATCAGGCCCTTGGAATCCTTGGTTTTGGCCGCTTGTTGTTCAAAGGACTTCAGGTAGTCGGCGGTGAACGTCACAGCCTTGGTGCCCGCTGGAACCTCGCCCAGATAATGGCCCGGAATTACCGTGACCGGCTTCAGCGCCTCAATACCCTTGAGGGTGGCGAGCCAGTCCTGACGCGATTTCGGGCTTTGGGTATCGGCAACCCAGACATGAATGCCGCTGGACACCACAACGCCGCCGACCACCGCCTTGAGCGATGGAATCCATACGTAGCTGCGCTCGGGTGCCGGACCGTTAAGGCCTTTGATCTGCAACGGTTGGCCTTCAAGGGTCAGATGGTCGCCCTTGAGCACCTCTGGGAGGACCAGGCTGGCTGGCGCATTGTCCTTGAGAATCGGGCCCCAGTAGGCAAGTTTGCCCTGCATCGACGCCTTGATCGCCTTCACGGTAGGGGCGCTGGCAACGATCTTCGCATCGGGGAAAGCGGCTTTGATGACGTCCAGCCCGAAGTAGTAATCCGGGTCGCTGTGGCTGATGTACACGGTGGTGAGTTTCTTGCCGCTGGCCTTGATCTTCTCTACCAGCGCCTGAGCATCGTTACGCTGAAACTGTGCATCGATCAGCACCGCATCATGCTTGCCGGTGATCAGTTCGGATGACACCGGGAAGATGGCTTTTTCGGCCGGGTGTAGACTTCGATCGCCAGTGGATCAGCGGCCTGGGCTGCAAGCGGGAATAGCGCAGCGAACGATAGAGCAAGCAGGGAATTGCGCAGCATGGGGCACGACCTTTATCGGACAGGACTAAGGTGGTTATCTTATGTTGCTTCAAATGAAACAAAAGCCTCAATATTGGCAACTATTGATTGCTTATATCGGATGAATCATGGATCGGATCATGGCGGCGCGGGTGTTCATGGCCATCAACGAACGCGGCAGCCTCATCGCTGCCGCCGAAGCGCTGGACATGTCACGGGCGATGGTTACCCGTTATCTGGCGCAAATGGAAACCTGGGCGGGAGCGCGCTTGTTGCACCGCACCACGCGCAAGCTCGGGCTCACTGCGCCCGGACAAGTGACGTTGCTGCGTTGCCAGCAGCTTGTCGAGCTGGCTGACGCAGTGCCGCTGGCTGCCGATACGCAGGTCGATGAGCCCCGCGGCATGTTGCGCATTGCCTGTTCGCAGTCACTGGCACTGGCGGTTCTGGCCCCAGCGGTGACGGCTTACCTGCAACGCTACCCCGGTACCTCGGTGGATCTGCTTATTGGCAACGAGGCTGTGGATCTGGTCAGCGAGCGTATTGATCTGGCGATCCGCATCACCAATCAGCTGGACCCCAATGTGATTGCCCGTCCACTGGGGCATTGCGATTCGGTTGTCTGTGCCTCTCCAGCCTACCTCGCCATGCATGGCACTCCCTCCAGTCCGCAGGAACTGGCTGCACACCACTGCCTGACCTATTCGTACTTCGGCAAGAGCCTGTGGGAGTTCACCCGTCAGCAGTTGCCGCTCAGTGTTCCGGTGGGCGGCAACCTCAGCGCCAACGATTCAGTGGTGTTGCTGGAGGCCGCAGTGGCTGGCGCGGGGATCACCTTGCAACCGGTGCATTCGGCAGCGCCGCTGATTGCAAGTGGCAAGCTGATCGCGGTGCTGCCCGACTACCAGCCAAGGGCGCTGGGGATACACGCGATCTACACCTCGCGGCATCACCAGTCGGCCACCTTGCGCACCATGCTGGATTTTCTGGCTGAATGGTTTGAGAGGGGCAGCGCAGAGCCCTGAGGTTGGATCACCTGCTGCGCACAGGACGCAGAGCGTCCAGAACGGATTGCCAACGCGGAGCATGGGCACGATAGGGGCACACAGACACCTATCGTTTCCACGCTCCGACTGTGCAGGATCAGGTCTTGAACTTGCGCACCAGGCCGTCGAGTTCGCTGGACAGTAGTTCCAGACTTCTGGAATCCGCACGGGCGGAGTCCGAGAGGTCGGCGATCAACTGGGCGTCGCCATGGATCTGGCTGATGTGACGGTTGATGTCCTCGGCCACCTGATGCTGCTCTTCGGCGGCGGTTGCGATCTGGGTGTTCATGTCGCGAATCACATCCACCGACTCACGGATCTGCCCGAAGCTGCTGCGTGCCTGTCCGATCTTGGTCACCGATTGCTGCGACACGTCGAGGCTGGCGTGCATCTGTTGCGCCACCGAGGCGGTGCGTCTGGCCAGATTGCCCAGCAGGTTGTCGATTTCGGCGGTCGAGTCCGAGGTACGTTTGGCCAGTGCGCGGACTTCGTCGGCTACCACGGCAAAGCCGCGACCCTGTTCGCCTGCGCGGGCTGCTTCGATGGCCGCGTTGAGGGCCAGCAGGTTGGTCTGCTCGGCAATCGAACGGATGGTATTGAGGATCGACTGAATGCCTGCGCTGTCCTTTTCCAGTTGCGTCATGTCCTTGGCCGAGCGGGTGAGTTCTTCGCTGAGCTGGTCGACACTGCGCACCGCATCATCGATCTGCCGCTGACCTTCACGCGCCTGCTGCTGACCGCTGTCGGCCGAATCGGCGGCCTGGCTGCAGGAGCGGGCGACTTCGTTGGAGGTGGCGACCATTTCATGGAAGGCCGTGGAGACCATGTCCACCGCCTCGCGCTGACGGCCAGCGGCTTCGGCCATGTCGTTGGAGACACGGGTGGAGCTGTGTGAGGCTTCAAGAATCTTCCCGGCAGCCTGGCCGATGTGCTGGATCAGGTTGCGGATCGCGGTCAGGAATTTATTGAACCAGCCTGCCAGGTGCGCTGTTTCATCCTTGCCGCGCACGGCGAGGTTCTGGGTCAGGTCGCCTTCGCCGCCCGCAATACCTTCCAGGCCGCTGGACACGCTGTGAATCGGGCGCACGATGACCCGGGCAAAACTGGCCCCGACAATCGCAAAGACCACCGCCAATACCGCAGCGATAATGCCGATCAGCCAGGTCAGGCGGGTGGCCGAGGCCATCACTTCGTCCTGCTTGATCAGGCCGATGAAGTTCCAGCCCAATTGCTCGGACGGGTACACGTTGGCCATGTAGCGTTCACCGTTGAGTGTCACCTCGACCAGACCACTGGGGGTTTTCGCCAGCTCGCTGAAGCCGTCGCCCAGTTCACCCAGTTTCTTGAAGTTGTGTTCCGGCTGCTTGGGATCGACCAGCACGGTGCCGCTCTTTTCCATCAGCATCAGGTAGCCGCTGTCACCCAGCTTGATCTGCTTGACGATGTTGGTCAGTTGCTTGAGTGATACGTCGATGTTAACCACGCCGCCAGGGTTGCCCAGTTTATTGGGGATCGCCCTAATGGTGCTGACCAGCACCGCGTCATCGTTGGCCCAGTAATAGGCGTCGCTGCGCACGGTTTTGCCAGCATTGGCCATTGCGGTCTTGTACCACGGGCGAACACGTGGGTCGTAGTTGCTCATTTTCGGGTCTTCCGGCGTCATGATGTAGCTGCCGTTGATCAACCCGTAAGAGACGTAGGAGTAGGCCGGATGGGCCTTGGCGATACTGGCGAACAGCTCGGTCGCCTGCCTGTCATTCTCGGACTGCGGGGGAGGCGTTGCGCCCATGTAGTTGCGGAAATCATCGCTCGCCCCGGCGATCAGCGGGTGCGCCGCGATGTAATTGACGTTCTGCGTAATGCCGTCGAAAAACAGTTGCATGGCATTGTCGACCTGGCGAATCTCGCGTGCGCTGCTGTCCACGAAATCACTGGTCGCCTTGTCACGCAGATTCACGATCACGATGGCGGCGACGACTAATATGGGCAAACACGCAATGACTGCGAACGCCCACGTCAATTTCTGTTTGATATTCATTTGAGCTCCGGGGGGGCGCGTTACTGCCGCAAGTGTCGGGTGCTGCATGGGTGCAGTCTGCGACCCCAGGCGTTGAGCCGAAGGTCGCTCTTATGGTCTACCAAATGTCCAACGGCTTTATGCCAGTATTCTTTAGGCGGCTTGGCGGTAACAGACACTTGTTGTCGTTCATGAGCACGAAACGGCCTTTATTCACTGAAGCAGTAACCCGTTGTTCATGAGAGGCGCCCTCCAAACTCGGTCATGGCATCCAGCATCGCTTCCTTGAAGTAAGCCAGTGAAGCCCGATCAAAGAGAATCTGAAAACAGGGTTCGCTCTGCGCGCCAACATTGATCACGATCACATTGATTCGCGCTGCCGAGGTCTGCGCCACGGAGCCGACTGCGAATGCTGTCGGACGCAGGTCCACGCCGCACAATTTGGCCATCACCTCGGGGATGCACGGGCCGCTCAGTTGCAGCCACGCATGGCTGTCTTCGCGAGGCAGCAGGTAGTTGGCGTTATGGTCCAGTTCCCAACGGGCTTCCTCATCGGCTATGCGCTGGCCTTTATCAAGCGGGCTGCCGAGCAGCAGGTATTCGGTCTGCGAAAGACGTGCAACATGGCTGCCGTCGGCCTGAGTAACCGCGCGGTTCGGCGTGTCGGGCAGACTGAAACCACGTGCTGTCAGGTATTCGGCGCTTTGCGTACCGCGAAACCCCACGCGCGGCAGATCGGTCAGGTCTTGCAGTGTGCACAGTGAGGGCGCGCCGGCTCTGACCGGGCGGTCCTGGATAAGGCTATTCATGGTTCAGAGCTCCTGGCGCTGGTTTTCAGGATCAAAGAAGGGCAGTTTCACGACGGTCGCCTGAACCACCACGCCGTCTTCGACGCGAATCGGAATCTGCTGGCCGGGTGTGCTTTGGTCGAACGCGGCATAAGCCATGCCGATAATCATGCCCAGGGTTGACGAGTATTCGCAGGAGGTCACGTTGCCACTGATGTCCGGGCCTTTGAGCACCAGATGACCTTCAAGCGGCAACGGACTGGCCTTGGGCAGGGTGAAACCCACCAGCTTGCGTTTCTGCGGCTGGGCTTCGAGGATATCCACCGAGCGGCGGCCGACGAAGAACGGCTTGCTCCTGCTGACCGCCCAGCCCATGTCGATTTCGGCCGGATGGGTCATGCCATCGGTGTCCTGGCTGATGATGACGTGGCCTTTTTCCAGACGTAACAGACGTTGCGTCTCGACGCCGAACGGACGCATGTCGAAGGCCTTGCCAGCCTCGACAAGTGCATCCCAGAGCCTGAGCGCGTGACGAGCGGGGACATGGATCTCGTAGCCCAGTTCGCCGACGAAACCGACCCGCAACAGCCGCGCCTTGATACCGGCAACAGTGCCCAGGCGCACGCCAAGATAAGGGAATCCCTCGGCAGACAGATCAAGGTCGGTACACACTTGCTCCAGCACCTTGCGTGAATCCGGACCCGCCACGTTGACCGCAGCAATGGCCGCTGTGACGTTGGTGATGTCCACGTTCAGACGCCACTGGGCATTCCACTTGAGCATCTGTTGGTAGATGCGATCCACACCGCTGGTGGTGGCGGTGACGTAGAAGTGCTGGTCGGCAAAGCGTGCACAAACGCCGTCGTCTATGACTACGCCTTGCTCGTTGGTCATCAGCGCATAGCGTGAACGCCCGACCGGCTGCTTGAGGAACGCAAAGGTGTACATGCGGTTGAGCAGCTCGGCGGCATCGGGTCCGCGCACGTCCAGGCCACCGAGTGTCGACACATCGATAATCCCGACCTTGTTGCGCACATGCAGTGCTTCTTGCTGCATGCAGGCATCGCGTTGCGCCGGCTTGCCGTAGAACGCTGGGCGCTGCCAGATCCCGGCCGGCATCATCTTCGCGCCTGCCTGCACATGCCGTTGATGCATGGGCGTCTGGCGGTAGGGGTCGAAAGCCCGGCCCGCCACGTGTGCCAGTTTCTCTGCCTCAAAGGGCGGGCGGGCAGTGGTCACGCCGGTTTCGCTGATGCTGCGCTGGGTCGACGCAGCCACCAGCCGTGCGGTTGGCAACGCTGAGTGACGACCTTGCGACGGCCCCATTCCGACGGTGGAATAACGCTTTACCAACTGGATGTCGCGATAGCCGATGCGGGTGGCATTGACGATATCGCGCACCTGCAAGTCTTCGTCGAAATCGACAAAATCCTTGCCCTCTGGATGCGGAAAAATTGGCCAGGGGAAGTTGACCCGCGCTTCACTGCGCAGCGTGGCCGGGTTGGCTGCCGATTCCAGGCCGAGCGCCGAGAGCACCCCTGTGGCGGCATTCGTCGCATCGGCCAGCACGTTATCCAGCGCGTGATAACCGTTGACCGAACCGGCGATGCCCAGGTTCTGCGGCAGGCTGCTGATCGCGAACTCGGCCAGTCGATCATCATAGGCGAGCTTGCCGCCCGCCTGACACAGCAACTGGTAGGCCGGCATGTAGCCGCCGGACATGCACAGCAGGTCGCACTCGACACTCAAACCCTTGTTCGCCACCTGACCCTGGCCGGTGATCTTGCGCAGCTCGGCCCCGCTCACGTGACGCATGCCTTTCTCGTGCAGTGCTTCATACACGGTGGTGCTCATGTGGCAGACAATGCCGCGTTGCTCCAGCGCAACCTGCAATGCCCGATCCGACGGATTGGCGCGCATGTCGGCGACCGCGACCACTTCGACACCCTGATCGTGCAAATCCAGTGCAGCGAGGTAACCGTCATCATTGCCGGTCAGCACCAGCGCGCGCTTGCCGGGCTTGACTGCGTACAGCCTGATCAGACGTTGCGCAGCGCTGGTCAGCATCACACCGGGCAAATCATTGTTGCGAAAAATAACCGGCTGGTCGAACGAGCCACTGCACACCAGGCATTGCGTAGCGCGTACCTTGTACAGACGCTTGCCCTGAATCACTGGCAGGTAGTTGTCGGTGAACCAGGCATTGCAAGTGGCCTGTGTGAGGACCTGAATATTGGCGTGCGCCTGCACGGCGTCGACCAGTTCGCGCCGTAGTTGCCCGGCACGCTGACCGTCGATATCGAAGCGCGCGTAAGTCAGCGAACCTCCGAGTATCGGCTGCTGTTCGATCAACAGCACCCTGGCTCCGGCGTTGGCTGCGGTCAGAGCCGCCTGTAGCCCGGCAGGTCCTGCACCGATCACCGCCAGTTCTGTGAACAGGTAGGCCTTGTCGTAGTATTCAGGCTGAAAGTCCAGATCCAGCACGCCGAGGCCCGCTTTCTTGCGAATGATCGGCTCCCAGACTTTCCACATACCTTTGGGCTTGTAGAACGAGCGGTAGTAGAAACCCACGGGCATGAACTTCGAGAACTTGCCCAGCCAGGCATCCCTGTCGTGGTCCAGCGAGCCGCTGAAATTCTGTCCGGTTGCCTGCAAGCCATCCTGCAAGACAAAAGTGTCAGCCAGCACGTTAGGCTCGTGTGGCAACTGGATCAGGCTGTTGGCGTCCTGTCCGGCCATGCTCAGCGGGCCGCGCGGGCGATGGTATTTGAACGAGCGCGAGAGCAGAAAGCGACCGTTGGCCAGCAGTGCGCTGGCAATGCTGTCGCCTTGCAGGCCCTGATAGGTTTTGCCATCGAAGCTGAAGGTGAGCGGCTGGTTGCGATTGATCAGCAGGCCCATGGGCGCGGGCAGGCGGGCTGGGGTGGTCATCCTGCGATCTCCTTGGATGGGAGGGGAGCGAAGTCGATACGTGCGGTAAATATTTCCCGCGGGTCGAAGGTGCGAATGATCTCGTCGCTGCCGGTATGGCGTTCCGCCAGAAACCAGTAGCTGGACGGGTTGTGCATCCACCACTCGCGCACCACGCCCAGGGTGTCCTCGCTGTTGAACACGTAGTCGGCCCATTCGGCATCGCTGCAGGTCTGCGGGTCAGGCATGTGCTTGAATTCGCCGCCGTAGGTGAATTCGCTGATGTTGCGCGGCCCGTTGAGCGGGCAGGTCATGATTTTCATGTGTCGCTCTCCGTCAGTGGCTGGCCGCTGTCGCGCCCATTTCGTTGACTTGCTGGAAGGTCGAGAAGCGGTCCAGCGCGAATGGCCTGATCAACTCGGGCACCTTGCCGCCACTGGCCACCAGTTCGGCCATGGTCTTGCCGCAGATTGGCGTTGCCTTGAAGCCCCAGGTGCCCCAGCCTGCGTCCAGGTAATAATTCCTGACCGGCGAGAGGCCCATGATCGGGCTGTAGTCCGGGGTCATGTCGGTGATTCCGGCCCACTGGCGCATCAATTTGGCGTTGGCCAGAAACGGAAACATCTCGATGGCGTGGGCCAGCAGGCTTTCCTTGAGGTCCAGCGTCGAGCGCGTGTTGAACAGCGGATACGGGTCCGAGCCGCCGCCAAACACCACCTCGCCACGGCTGGTCTGCTGGACATAACAGTGCAGGGCGGACGAACTCACCAATGGGGCGAGGAACGGCTTGAACGGTTGAGTGACCATCGCTTGCAGCGGGAAAGTCTGGATCGGTGAGCGAATTCCGGCCTTTTTCATCATCTGCGAACTCATGCCCGCGACTGCCTGCACGGCGCAACCGCACTGGATGGTGCCGCGATTGGTTTTCACTGCGGTGATGGCGCCATTCTCGATCACCAGCTCCTGCACTTCGGTCAGTTGATGGATCTCGACGCCGCGCTTGGCCGCCTGTTTGGCATAGCCCCAGGCCACCGCGTCGTGGCGTGCGGTGCCGCCGTCGATATGCCACAGGCCCGCGAGCACCGGCAGATGGCCGGGGTCCAGATTGAGGCTCGGCACCAGTTCGCGGATCTGCTGGCGGTCGATCATTTCGGTGCGGCCGCCGAAATGCTTGTTGACCTCGGCGCGCTGACGGAACGAGCGTACGGTGGCGTCGGTATGCGCAAGGGTCAGCTGGCCGCGCTCGGAATACATGATGTTGAAGTCGAACTCGTTGGACAGGCCCTGAAACATCTTCACCGACTCGGCATAGAACTTCACGCCTTCACTGGTCAGGTAGTTGGAGCGGATAACCGCAGTGTTGCGCGCCGTGTTGCCGCCGCCCAGATAGCCTTTTTCCAGCACGGCTATATTGGTGATGCCGTGGTATTTCGACAGGTAGTACGCGGTCGCCAGCCCATGACCACCGCCGCCGATGATCACCACGTCGTAGGAAGGCTTGAGTTCCTTGGGCGCAGGCAGATCCACCTCGACCGGATACTCCGGGCTGAGCCCGTATTTCAATAGGTTGAAAGGCATACGGCCTCCGATTGGCTGCGCTGTGCGAGGGCTTGCTGCCTGGCAGCAGTCACTGTGTTTTTCATCAGAAAGGCGATGGTCATCGGCCCGACGCCACCGGGTACCGGTGTGATGGCAGAAGCCACGCTCAGGGCGCTGTCGAAATCGACATCGCCCACCAGGCGGCTGCGGCCTTGATCCTCTATGCGATTGATGCCGACATCGATCACCACTGCGCCGGGCTTGAGCCAACTGGCGTCGATCATGCGCGGGCGACCCACCGCTGCGACGACGATGTCTGCCAGCTGACACAAGGCCTTGGCATCGGTACTGCGCGAATGCACTACGGTCACCGAGCAATGCGCTTGCAACAGCAGGGCGGCCATTGGTTTGCCGACGATATTGGAGCGGCCGATGACCACCGCATGTTTGCCGCTCAGATCGCCGCAGGTCTGTTCAAGCAAGTGCATGCAGCCGCTGGGCGTGCAGGGCGTCAGTACGCTGCGTCCCTGGCTGAGGCCGCCCACGTTTTCACTGTGAAAGCCATCGACGTCCTTGCCCGGGTCAATGGCCTGCAAGGCGCGGGCTTCTTCAATGTGCGGCGGCAGTGGCAGTTGCAGCAGGATGCCGTTTACCGAGTCATCGGCGTTCAGTTCGGCAATCAGCGCCAGCACCTGTTGCTGGCTACTCTTGGCAGGCAGGCGGTGCTCCAGCGAACGAATGCCCGCTTCCTCGGCGCGCAGGATCTTGTTGCGCACATACACCTCACTGGCCGGGTCGTTACCTACCAGAATGACCGCCAGTGCCGGTTCGATGCCGTCGGCTTTCAAGGTTTTCACGTCGTTTCTGACCTGTTCCAGAACACAAGCGGCGGCGGCCTTGCCATCGATGATGCGCGCGCTCATCGGAAGATCACCGTTCGGTCAGTGTTTAGAAACACCCGATGCTCAAGGTGGTACTTGACTGCCCGCGACAGCGCGATGGTTTCGTTGTTACGGCCTGCTGCGACCAGGTCTTCAGGCAGGTAGACGTGATCGACACGCTGCACTTCCTGCTCGATGATCGGGCCTTCGTCCAGGTCGCTGGTGACGTAATGCGCAGTGGCGCCGATCAGTTTCACGCCGCGCTCATAAGCCTGGTGATACGGCTTGGCACCCTTGAAACCCGGTAGAAACGAGTGATGAATGTTGATTGCCCGCCCCGCCAGTTGCTTGCACAGGTCGTCGGAGAGAATCTGCATGTAGCGCGCCAGCACCACCAGTTCGGTGCCGGTTTCGTCGACCACCTTCATCAGCGCAGCTTCCTGCGCTGCCTTGGTTTCTTTACTCACAGGCAGGTAAATGAAACGAATGCCTTCCCGCTCGGCCATCGGCCGCAAATCCAGGTGGTTGGACACAATGGCGGTGATGGTCATGTCCATTTCCCCCTTGTGGTAGCGGTACAGCAGGTCCGTCAGGCAGTGATCGAACTTGCTGACCATCAACAACACGCGCATCGGGCGACGTGTGTCATGCAGTTCCCACTGCATGGCGAAGTCTTTGGCCACCACATCGAAACCGGTTTTCAGCTGCTGGATGTCGCCGTCGTGACCATCGTTGAAACGAAACACTGCACGCATGAAAAATGTGCCGCTGTACTCGTCGTCGAACTGGGCCATTTCACCGATATAGCAGCCGTTGCCAGCCAGGCATGAAGCCACTGCCGCGACAATGCCGGAGGTCGCCGGACAGCTGATCTTCAGGATGAAATGGTTCTTCTCGTGTTGCATGGCTTGTCCTCTGGAATAGGGCGGCAGCTCGGCAAAGGGGGCAAAAAGTCAGATACAGAGGTTTTCTGAGTGGCGAATAAAATTCTCTACAGGAATTTAATATTCTTGAAGGCTGTTTTATAGGCGAAAGGAAAAGCAGCGTCCAGAGGTTTCTGGAAACTTTGTTTACTCGAGGGAATGTGGATGGGTGGGGGAGTGAGGGCTGGGGTCCTGGTTTCGCTTGCCATCAGACAGAAAACGCTTGAGGCAGGCGTGTACCAGCAGGAATAGGGAGGTCATTTGTGATGCGCAACGCCTACAAAGGTCAGCGAGGTAAACAAGCCACGCTCTGCGAGATCGGCGCTGGCCATTCGCTGAGGAAGCGGCAGCGCTCGGTGACGCTGAGTTAAAAGCAGACTCGTGCGCGAGTCCGATCGTAATGCTCATCCACAACCCATAGCGTCGAACGCTACGCCGACCGTTCCTCGCCTGCTTGCCTTGCCTTCGCCCACCGAGTTCCTGTACAGAACCTAGGAGCGGTACCCCGTAACTGCTTTTTTTATGCCATGTAAAAACGACCCGGTGTAGGTCCTTTTGAAGTTGTAAGAAGCTATGTAATCATCTGGGCTCGAATAGTGGGGGTGCATGTTTTTTACCATGGGTGTAAATCTTCTTCTGTTACGGTCTTTGATATCGGTATAGCTTATAGCCTTGTGCTGATGTATTGCACTTGTCATCATGCCATTGAGTCTGGATTTTTTGTCTTCCAGGATGCCGGCTGTTTCGCCCGAGTCGATGTTTGTGAAGTGGAATTTTTCGGTGTAGCTTAAGCCCTTGTCAATCTCGTTATGCAAGATTTTTATCAGTCGCATAACCCCTCTGTTTTTATAGTCAAGACGTGCTTTTCCACGGGGTGTGTCATATAAGAGGTTGTCGGGATGATGAAAGCTCGCCGCTTCACTAGCGCTAAGATCATCATCGTTTAAAAACCTGGATATAGTCGCCATTTTGATCGTTGTGCGTTCGCTGCCAAAATGTTGCGTGAGCATCTTGTGCGTTTCCATAATGCTGCTTCCCGTCACCGAGTAGTCCAGCAGTACCGCATTTTTATGCTGAGAAAACGCTTCTCCGAGACTCCCATCCAGGTAGTTATTCCTGTTAGTCCTTTCCACCTCGCCGAGTTCGCTGATTTCCGGCATTTTTTTCATGTTACCTAACCCTGACACCTGCAACAGTGCGGTGTCGAAGCCCGAGGCGCTGATATATTCTCCCAAGGCTTGCGGTGAGCGGCCAACCATGACAAATACTGTTTCTTCCGCCGACAGGCCCGCTGCAGAAAGCCCTTCTTTTATACTCTGAAAAACTGAACTGAATCCTTCAATATCTTTTTCATCAAAATGCGTTCTTGTCGCTATGAGACCGTCAGTGTCATGGTAGGTAACGGGATTATTGCGCACCATCCTGTACCGGTTCAGTCCGTCAGCATCTCCTGCAGGATCAGGGCTGATCCACCTCTGCAGCCACGGCGCATAATACCTGAACCCGTAGTAATACAAGCCCGTCGCGTCCCGCTCTTTACCCGAGTAACGGACCGTTTTGTAGGTCGCTTCGATTGCATTTTTCGCAGCCCACCATGCCGTACCGCCGTAAGGATAATAGCTTTCCTGACTGATTAATTCGGCCTGTTGATTCAGTTCCAGTGTATGGCTGCCCACAGAATCGCTGAGGCTGTAACGCACTTGGTCGTTATCAATGCCTTTACGTAACCCGTTTTCCCAATGCAACCAGTGCACACTATTACGTCCTGCCTGGGCAATGACGGCATGTAACGTTTCACCTGATGTACGTGTGCGAATCTCAAGCCCTGGGAGGTAACGCACTTCGCTCACCTGCTCTGTGCCAAGGGTTTTGGCGCGGCGCACTTTGCGCACTCGCTGGCCGCCGCCGTCATAGACATAGGTTTCGACATCATCGTCCTGGCCATCCGGCGCATCGCGCTGTACCTGGGTGACGTTGCGCAAGTGGTTGCGGGTATCCCACTGCATGACCTGACCCGGTGACAAGTTCTGTTGGTTACCGTTGGCATCAAATGCTTTGGCGAAATCTATAGGTGAACCGTCCTTGTACACACTGCGGTTGCTGCGTGGGTCGACTACCATTTCGCGCGTATAGGTGTTGCGCACTCCGGCGTTGTGCCTGAGCCGGGTCAGGTTGCCACCGCTGTCATAGCTATAGGTTTGGCGGTAATTGCGCCAACGGCTGTCATCCGCTGCGCCAAAGACTTTCAGCCCTGGCAGGTCCGGGCCGATGGTGTAAGTGGCACTTTCCCGCCCCGTCGCGCTGATCAATTGATAGAGCGTGTCGTAGGTATACGTACTCACCGCCTGGATACGCTGCTGAGTATCCCACTGTACCGGCTGCGCGAGGTCTTCAACTTGCTCGATATTACCCACCGGGTCGTACTGGTAATGCAAGTCCTGCAGCATTTTGCCACTTGGACTTTCGGCCTTGAGGCTGCACAGCACGCCGCTCACTGGCGAGTAATAAGCCGTCGTGATCACATCATTGCCTGCCTGTTCGATCTCTACGTCGCCGAAAGCATTGTAAGTGGCGCGTTTGAGTAACACCGTGCCGTCAAGCCAGGAAGCACGGGCCCCGCCTGTGACATTGACCTCGAAACGCTGTACGTGATCGAGGGCATCCTTTTGCTCGATGACAGCGCCTAAGGCATTGTGACGCCAGCAGGTGGCGTAGGTGTCGATTTCTAAATCATCTGCTGACTCAGGCCAGATCGGGGCCGCCAGCGATTTGCAGAAGCGGCGGACTTCGGTGAGCGGCTGGGCCAATACGCCAAAATGCTCACGCGATAAACTGCCCGCCTGATCATCATGGCGAATCAGTTGGCCACAACGGTTGTTATGGGCGTCTTCCTCGCCGGATCCCGCATAGGTAAAACGCTCTACACAAAGCAGCGGGGCATCCCAAGAGACTTGCTCAAACACGCTGACAGGGCGCATAAGTTCATCGTAGGCATAACGCAGGCAGGTACCGCGCCCGTCCCAGCTTTCATACAACACCCCCGCAGCGTCATGGCAGGCAACCCGCCAACCCGCATCGACGCTCTCCGTTTGCAACGCTTGCCCACTAAGGCTATAACGCGCGGTTTGGGTGGGTTGAATTTCAATCTCACCCGAATCAAGCAAACGCGGGTCCCACTGTTGGCTTAAATGACCATAGGTATTGAACACATGGCGCTGGACTCGCGCAACGATAACCTCCTTGGCATCCCGTCGATAGTAAGCAATGTTACGCACAGCCAGGCTGCGCGGATCAATGACTGCTAGAGAAGGCGTGTATTGGTGCAGGGAAGCCGTCATAAGTCATTCTCACTGTCAATCAGGGATGCATTAATTAATTGAAGCGTCTTGAAGCAGGGAACAGCAAAAGGATCAGGTTATGAGCCGCATCGTGGGGCAAGGCCAATTTTAGCGTGTGTCATAAATAGAGGCTTTATAAGCGTTTGCCGATAGGGATTTACGCACGTATAGACAGCATCGTTAGTTTCAGCTTCTGCCTGAGCGCATAAGCTCGAACTTAATGAAAAGTTGCGCACGCTTTACGTCCGGCTTGAGCCGTCTTAGTGACGGTACGCAAGCGAGTCAATGAGATGGCCGGATGTCGCATACCTTGGTTAGCGTATCAGCTAATATGGCGTTGGCGAGGTCACTCGTCTCTTTTGACGGGATTAAAAAGGCTCGTTTGTTAAGCAAGGGCACTATCGTTATTGCGCGTCGCTATATGGCCGCGGCGCTGTGAGGCTTCATCTCGCACGGTATCCCCAACCGCACCACCACGCGTTGACTATGAACTGACCAAACTCGACCACTCATTGAAGCCGCAACTGGAGGTGCTTTTCTGCAAGGGCGAGCACGAGCAGGTACGCGCAAAGTTTGACCAGCAAGGTTCTTCGGCAACGTCGGCCGAAGATACCTTGCGTACCTGAATAGAAGCAATTTGCTACTGCGCGTCATCAGTCGTGATGCGCCTCACCGACAAACGTCAGCGAGGTAAACAAGCCGCGTTCGGCGATGTCGGCGTTGTCCTTGACGGGTAGCGTGACCTCGGCAGCGATGATATTCAGCCCTTCGTTGCGCACGATGACGCTGGCCAGGCCCTGGGCGTCGGTTTCGGCGCTGACGACATCCGGTGCGCTGCGGTAATCGCCGATCAGCTTGATACCGGCGGCGGGTTTGCCGTCGATCAGTACGCGTACCGGTAAGGGTTTGCCAACCCCGACTTTCAATGGATCAGCCTGTGGCACGATCACAAAATTCAGTTTGCTGAACGAGGGCAGGTGCGCGTCTTCTGCGTAGATTGCCACGCTGTATTTGAAGGTATGAATCGAGTCGGTGCCATTGGGCACTTTGCTGCGGCCTTCGTTGATCCACTTTTTCTCGGCGTTGCGTGTCCACATGCCGTTGTCCAGCGCCACCGTCATCACGGCGGGCGGCTTGAGCGGCACCAGTCGCGCGTGATCCTCAAGGCGTTGTACCGTCACCGGGATCATTTTGCCCTGCTGGTCATACGCCCATGCGCCGCTGACTTTTTGCGCTTTGAACGCGTTGTCTTCCGCGCCATGACCGTAGACCACCTCGATATTACCGCGCCGCTGTTCGGTCCACAGGCCGTGTGCGTTTACTTGACTGGCGAACAATGCGCCGAGCAGGCCCAAGGCCATGAAAGGTTTTGTTGACAGCATGGTGCATCCTTATTGTTGTGAAGCGAGGGTTACAGGAGTCAAAGACCGAGTGTCAGGCTGACCGTAAAGTTACGCGGTTCGCCGGGCGCGACCCAGTAATTGCTGTAGGAGCGCTCGTAGTATTTTTCATCGAAAATGTTGTTGAGGTTCAAGCCCACTGTCACGTTCTCGCTGGCTTTATAGTGAGCCAGCAGGTCGACGGTCTGGTAGGCTGGCAGCTCGAAGTCGGTGCCGGACTGGCCGGAACGATCGCCGACGTAGGTATATGCCGCGCCCACGTCCGAACCGCGCAATACGCCTTCCTGAAATTCATAGACGCTCAACAGGCTGCCACTGTGTTTGGCGACCCCGAGGATGCGACTGCCTGCCGGGATGGTCCGGTCGCCCTTGGTGACTTCGGCATCAATGTAGGCGAATGCTCCGATGATCCGCACCGCGTCAGTGATTTGTCCGGTGAATTGCAGGTCGAAACCCTGGCTGCGGGCCTTGCCCACGGCGCGATTGGTGTCGGTGGCCGGGTCCAGGGCCAGAACGTTTTCCTTTTCTATGTGGAAGGCGGCGAGGGTGGTGCTCAGGCGGTTGTCGAACAGTTCGCTCTTGATCCCGGCCTCATAACCGATGCCTTCTTCCGGGTCGAAGGTTTTGCCGGCGGCGTCCAGGCCATTGTTCGGCTTGAACGAGGTGGATGCGTTGGCGAACAGGCCAACCTGCGGTGTGAGCTGATAAAGCAGCCCGGCGCGCTGGGTGAACGCGTCGTGACGCTGCCCGGAGGTGGCATTGGTGGTGAAGTCATTGATCTGTTGATCGAAGTGTTCGTAGCGCGCGCCGATCATCCCGCGCAGCTTGTCGGTAAAGACAATCTGGTCCTGCAGGTTCAGCGCACGGCTTTCAATGTGCTCGTAGAAATCAGTGCCGGAACGCGCGCCATTGGGTTTCGGCTGGCCATACACCGGCTTGTAGATGTCGATGGCGTATGGGCTGCCTGCAATGGTAGTCACACGCTCGTTCTTGCGGTAATTCTCGTATTCGGTGCCGATCAGCACTTCGTGCTCCAGACCGATCGCGTCGAAATGACCGCGCAATTCCAGCTGGGTGATGCTGTCGTGCCAGTTGTTGTCGCGTTCGCGGTAACGACGGTTGACGGTGCGGCCGTCGGCATTCAATGGGCGCGCCTCGCTGGCAAACCCTGACATTTCGCCTTGCTTGTAGTGGCTGGCCAGGCGCAGCGACCACACATCACTGAGTTGATGGTCGAGGGCAAACTGAACCATGTTGTTGTCATTGTCGATGTCGTCATCCGGTTCACCGAGGAAGGTCGAACGGGACACGCCACTCCATTTATTGTTGGGTGCGACCACGCCCCGGTCAAAAGTCGATGTCTGCCGCACGAACTCGGTTTCCACCAACAGACTGGTGTCGGGGTTCAACTGCCAACTGAATGAGGGGGCGACGAAGACCCGCTTGCTTTCGACATGGTCACGAAAGCTGTTGTTGTCTTCGACGGCCAGATTGACACGCGACAGCAGCCTGCCTTCCTCATCCAGCGGTGTGTTGACGTCCAGTGCGGTGCGATAGCGATCCCAGCTACCCGCGCTGGTCTGCAGGGTGGTGAAGGCTTCACGCTGGGGTTTTTTAGTGACAATGTTGACCGTCCCGCCAGGATCGCCACGGCCATACAGACTGGCGGCGGGACCTTTAAGCACTTCGATACGCTCGATGTTGGCGGCATCCGGTGTGGCAGGGTAGCCGCGGTTGGCGCTGAAGCCGTCCTTGTAGAATTCGGAGGTAGTGAAGCCGCGGATGCTGTATTCGTAGAGCGTCAGGCCACCGAAGTTGTTTTGTTTCGACACGCCCCCGGCAAACTCAAGCGCGCGCTCGACACTGTTACTGCCCAGGTCCTTGAGCACCGAAGCGGGCACTACGCTGATCGACTGCGGGATGTCCTGAATGGCGGTATCGGTTTTGGTGGCGGTGGCCGAACGCGTAGCGCGATAGCCCTGAACCGGACTGGTGGCTGTCTCGTACTGATAGTCGGAGGTTACGTTGACGCTTTCCAGTTCAATGGTTTGCGGATGTTCCTCCGCATAGCCGGTATTGCCAAAAACCCCGATTGCCAAGCCTGCCAGAGACGCGATTCTACGAGACGACATGTGAGACTTCCTGATGATAATAGATACAATATAACATCTCCTTTAAGAATTATTTCTGTTTGTTTTTGGCAGGATGCGACAGTTGTATCCATCAGCAGGAGCCTGACGCGTGAGGGTAGGGTTTGAGGCAGGGGGAAGATTCAATCACTGAAACCGAGTCCATTTCCATGGACGGAAATGGACTCGCGGACGGTTTATTCAGCGCACATGCAGCGTTCTATCTGCTCAGGCAAGCAACTCTGTCCCCAGCTGAAACGCCACCCACAAGGCCAGTCCGGTCGCAAAGGTCAGCGCAATGTTCTCGAACCAGTTGTTGCGGTATTCCTTGCTCAACAGCGACTTCTGATTGGACATGATCAGCAGCCCCAGCGAGATGACCGGCAGGCCCACGATATTCAGTGCGTTGACGCCCAGCGTCAGGGTCACGAAGTCCGGCATGCCGGGCAGCGACCAGATCAGCGGGGTGACCAGGATGAACAGCATGAACCATTTGTGCATTGGGTCGTTGTGGAACACCTTGCCGTAGCGTTCGCGGCGCTTCGGGCGAATGTGCTGGAAGGCATCGGTGATCAGCATCGGGAAGGCGGTGGTCTTGCCGGAAATACTGGCAAACAGCGTGGCGAACACGCCGATGAAGAAGATGTACCAGCCCAGCGGGCCGAAGAATATCTCCAGCGCCTTGCCCAGATCAGCCAGCGTATTCACCTGAATACCGTTGGGCCGGAGAATTTCGACGCCTACAACCCAGATGGCCAGGTTGATGATAATGCCGACGATCACGGCGAACAGCAGGTCGTTGCGCTGAATGCGTTTGTGCTCGGGGCCGGTCCAGCCTTTTTCACGCATCACGTAAGGGTGGACGAAGTTGGCGATAGAGCCTGCTACGGCACCGATCACCGAGACAGCCACCAGCAGCGCCCCGTGCACGCCTTCATCGGGTGGAATGCTGAAACCGATAGTGCCCTTGATGATGCCGCTGACATCCGGACCGGACATGATCGCCAGGGTAAGAAACGCCAGGGTCATGATTGCCAGCAACACCTTCATGACGCCTTCGATCATCGTGTAGATATTGCGTCCCACCAGCAGCCATACAGCGATCACTACCGCAACCGAGCAGAGCAACGGCTGATTGATGTGCAGCAACATGGCAAGCGCTTCACCGGCACCCTTGATCATGTAAGCGTTGATCAGATGGCCCATCAACAACGCATAGCCCAGCATGAACCAGGCAAACAGCGGATGCAGTTGCGCATAGCCCTGCAGGATGGTCATGCCCTGGTTATTGCAGAGCTGGAAGCGGGCAATGATGTTGACGATCAGGAACCTGAGCAACAGCGAAATCGCCAGCACCCACATCATGGCGTAGCCATAACTGGCACCTGCCACCGACGATGTGATCAGATCACCCGCGCCCAGCCAGGACAGCACCGCGATAATGCCGGGGCCCAGCAGTTTGGCGAGTTTTTTGAGGCGAGGTTCGCTGGCGGGTATAGCTGTTTCTTTGAGAGACGGGGTATGAGGCATGCGTTGAATCTCCGTTTTTATTGTAATGAGATGTCATTCACTGCCAGACAAGATAAGACGTCGTACAACGCTGGTGGTGGTTGAAAATGTAACCAGGTGTGAACCGGGCATCGCATGTTAGATAATGTTCCCCTTGTCACCACTGTGTTCTCAGGAGAGTCCATGAAGTTTCCGATACTCGCTGTTGCTCAGTTCTGCTCTGCAAGGGGAGATATCGAACAGAACCTCGCCGGACACCTCGCTTTCATGCACCGCGCGGCTGACCTTGGGGCCAGTTACCTGCTGTTTCCCGAGCTCTCATTGACAGGCTATGAACCCGATCTGGCCCGAGAGCTGGCGGTGCATGCGGACGACCCCCGTCTTGAGCCGATTAAGGCGTTGGCCATGAAGCTGCGCCTGGTGACCACCATTGGCGTACCGCTCAGAGGAGCAAATGACAGCATCCTGATCGGCGCGCTGACCTTCACCGCCGACGGCGACGTCATTACCTATGCCAAACAATACCTGCATCCCGGTGAGGACAAAGCGTTCAGTGCTGGAGACAAGGACTGCTATCTGTCCATTGATCAGCAACGGATTGGCCTGTGCGTGTGTGCTGATTTCACTCAGCTTGCGCATGTGCAGCGTATGGCGGAAGGTGGCGCCTGGGTGTATGCAGCGAGCGTGCTTATTTCGCCAGGTGGCTATGCACAGGATGCAGAGCTGCTCGCGGGGCATGCCCGACGTCATAACCTACCAGTGCTGGTGGCTAATCACGGTGGACCGACTGGCGGCTGGGAGTCGGCAGGCCGCAGCGGTCTATGGGACGGGGCAGGGCGCTGGATAGGCGGGATGCAGGGCGCAGGAAGCGGGCTGGTTATTGTGACCTGCCAGCGCGAAGGCTGGCAGGTTCGGGTGGCGTAAACAGATTTACGTGCTCACCGCGTGGTCAGGTTTGAGTTCAGGTTCATTATTCGAACGTGAAAGTGTCTCCGGTACGGCCACCAGCAACAGACAAAACGCCGCCGCCGCCACACCCGCGAGGGTCAGGAACGCAGCGCTGTAGCCCGCTGCATGTACCACGAAACCGGCCAGACCGTTGCTCAGCGCCGCGCCCAGTCCAAACAGAGTGGACAGCGCCCCGAGGCTTACATTGAAACGTCCGCTGCCTTGAGTGAGGTCCTTGACCATCAATGGAAACAGCGCGCCGAACAGGCCGGCGCCGATGCCGTCGAGCATCTGCACCGCCACCAGCCAGTACGGGTCGTCTGACAGGGTATAAAGCACACCACGAATCGGCAGAATCAGAAAGCCTGCCAGCAGCAGCGGCTTGCGTCCCCAGTCATCCGCTTTCATACCCACCAGCAGCGCAGCTGGCACCATGACCAATTGGGCTGCGACGATGCACGCCGAGGTCAGCGGCGTTGCCATCTGCATATTGATTTGCGAAAGCTTCTGACTGACCAGTGGCAACATGGCCGCGTTGGCCAGATGGAACAGTGCGCAACAGATGCCGAACAGCAGCAGCGGCTTGTTGCTCAGCAACGTAGCAAGTCCGGAAGGCTGAGCACCGTGAGAGTCGTGGTTCGCATCAAAACCCCGGGCGACGTCGTGGTCGATGGCATCCGCAGAAACGAAGCTGATCGCGATAACACTCGCCAGGGCCATCGCTGCCATCAGATAGAACACCGCAATAGGCCCGAAGAGGTAGGCAAAGCCGCCCGCTAACAGAGCTGCGCAGGCGTTACCTGCATGGTTGAATGTTTCATTGCGCCCGGTGCGGCGGGTAAAGGCCTTCGGCCCGGTTATGCCCAGAGAGATTGCGGCGATGGCCGGTGCGAACACCGAGGACGCGATGCTGCTCAGCGCCTGGGTCAGGGCGACGACCGAGAAGGACGAAGTGAAAGGCAGAATCAGGCAACTCAGGGTCACCAGCAGTGCCGCTACGCCAATCATGGCGCGCTTGTAAGGCGTACGGTCGATAAGCGCGCCAGCAGGGGTTTGGGTCAGCAGCCCGGCAATACCTGCGATGGTCATCACCACGCCTATGCTGGCCGGGTCCCATTTATGCACGGCCAGTAGATAGATCGCCAGGTAAGGCCCCAAGCCGTCACGCACATCGGCGAGGAAGAAATTCAGGCTATCCAGTGAAAGGGTGTTGCGGCGATCTGCATGACTGGCCAAGAGCGGAATTCCCGTAATTCGTCAGACTCCAGGTAGCCGAGTCACGGGTAATACTGACCGGGGCCGTTTTAAAGAAGTTTCCGCACCGAAGATGAAATTTTCGGTTTCACACGTTCTTTTTCTGCAGGCTTTTCATGCGCTGTGTGGCACGTTGCACGGCGGCCATCTTTTCCGGACGTTTCATGCGTTTCCACTTGCGGATATCGTCCTTGGTACGCCCGCAGCTCACGCACAGATCGCCGCTGAGCTGGCACACGGAAATGCACGGGTTTTCAATGTCTTTTGCCATATCAACTCCGCCTGGCGTATTTGCGCTTGATACGCTGCTGCCAGTCGCCACCGTTCTCGCGCAGGCACTGCTCTTCGCAGTCGACATGCACATGAGCCGGTACATTTGCCAGGCCGACCTGTGCATCGTCAAGTGCCTCAACCGTGAGACCGATCATCCGCTCCACCAGCCCGCGCGCCAGCGCAGCGTTCTTGTCGGCCAGCGTGTCGAACACCCATACCACCTGCAAGCTGGCAGGGAAGGCTGCGTAATCAACTTCGTGAGTCAGCCAGCAGAAGCCGGGCATTTCGGTTTTGGCTGTTTCGCAGGCGGGTGTCAGTGCGCTCACCAGACGCCGATCTGTCTGGGCCTGTTCGCGTTTGCTGGATGGCATTGGAGGCCTTGGAGTATAGAGGTAAAGATAGGCACGATACCTGATGCAGGTAGTGCTCGCAGTACTGATCAAGCACATAAGATGGGAAACGGTATCTGGCGTCGATCCCCGCCACGTAACGCGCCACAAACAGACAAATGAATGTTTATCGTTAAACACTATTTTGCGATGAGTCCCTCATGATTTTCGGACCAGGATGAGGGCGTTGGCGAACGCTGCTCATGTAGTCTGATATTCGGTAAGGTAATGCAGTTTTAGCTGGGGCTAAAGAGCGTTTCAGGCTTGAAAAGCCAAGCCGTTGAGCCGTTTTTAATTTATGGTCAAGGAGCGTTACATGGCATTTGATACCTCTATGCACATCGAAGGTATTCCGGGCGAATCATTCGATGGAGTTTTAAAAAACTGGATTGAGCTTTCCGACGTTGATGTGAGATGAAAATAGTTCTTCGCAGTGTGCTGATTCTGGTGCTTTCTATACTGCTCACCAAATGGCTAGTCGCGTTGGGTCTGCTGGGCTGGCTACTTCAAACCGAAACAGGCCTCGATCTGTATATTTCTGCTGCAAATGCGCTGGGCATAATCGGTGGCGAGGATGGAGAGTTTATGCTTCTTGCCTTGATGGTATTCGTAGTGCTGGTGCCATCGACTTTTCTTGTAGGCGCTGCAGCTAAAGTGCTTCATACGCTCAGAGCAGAACGGCAGTCAACAGCAAATAAGCAAGCTGGCAGATAACCCTTAATATTATCTGATCGCACACGGCCATTATTCAAGCCATCCAGCGGTATCTTGTAGGATGGCGTGCGGCCGCAAGGCTGGCGCATTCCCAAAAATAATATAATGGATGCTCATCATGGAATTTTCTCCGTCAGGCAGTAAAGCCGATCAGAGCCGCAGAGGCTTCCTGAAACAATCACTGGCTGTTTCGGCCACGGTTGCCGCCATTGGCGCATTGCCGCGTCTTTCCAGCGCTCAGCCGTTGACCCAGCGCTACCCCGACCCATTGGTCAGTGTTCTGGATGACAGCTTTACCCAAATACGAATATTCAATGCCAGCGTCGAGAAGCTGGCCAGCGGCATGCGCTGGGCCGAAGGGCCGGTGTGGGTGGGTGACGGTCGCTACTTGCTGGTCAGCGATATCGCCAACAATCGGATCATGCGCTGGGACGAGGTAACGGGTCAGCTGTCGGTGTACCGCGAGCATTCAAACTTTTCCAATGGCATGTGCCGCGATCGCCAGGGCAGGCTGCTGGTCTGTGAGGGGTCGAGCACCACCACCGAAGGACGGCGGGTGACGCGTACCGAGTACAACGGGCGTATCACCGTGCTGGCCGACAGCTTCGAGGGCAAGCCTTTCAATTCGCCCAACGACATCGCCTGCAAACGCGATGGGTCTATCTGGTTCACCGATCCTACCTTCCAGGCCGAAAGCAACTACGAAGGTCAAAAGGTCAAGCAGGAGCAACCCTTCGGCGTCTATCGCATAGACCCGTCAAACGGCAAGGTTTCCAGGGTCATCGATGATCTGGCAGGCCCGAATGGTTTGTGCTTCTCGCCGGACGAGAAAACCTTGTATGTGGTCGAAGGGCGCGCCAAACCCCACGGCCTCATCTGGGCGATAGCGGTCAACGAAGACGGCACGCTGGGCGAGCGGCGCAAACACATCGAAGGTCTCGACTACGCCGCCATCGACGGCATCAAATGCGACGAAAGCGGCAACTTGTGGTGCGGCTGGGGAGGTAACGGTGATCCAAAGGCGGATATGGAGAAACTCGACGGCGTGCGAGTGTTCAACCCTCAAGGCAAGGCCATCGGCCATATCAGCTTGCCGGAGCGCTGCGCCAATGTCTGCTTCGGCGGGCGAGAGGGCAATCGGCTGTTCATGGCCAGCAGCCATTCACTTTACTCGGTGTTCGTGAATACGCGAGGCGCCACGTTTGCCTGAAGGGTCATGAGCCCACTGACGGCGTGCAATGTGCGCACGCCGTCAATCGGGTCGAACCCCTGTGAACATGTCGGGTCTGTTCCTGTAATTACTCTCAGGGATAGTTATTTATGTCGGCGCAACGCGGCCTTGTTCTACTTGCACGAGGCGGTTATGCCGCCCGTGGTGTTGTTTATCTGATTATTGGTCTGTTCGCGGTATTGGCGGCGCAGGGATCTTCGCAGCCTGCCGATAGCCACAGCAGTCTTGAAGCCTTGTTGAGCCAGCCGTTCGGCAGTGTGCTGGTCGGGCTGGTGATTGTTGGCCTGCTGGCGTTCGCTGCATGGCGTGTGCTGCAGGCTACGCGTGACGTGGATCATCATGGCCGCGAACTCAAGGGGCTGGTGATTCGTGGCGGTCTTCTGGTGGGCGGCTTTACTTACGGGGCATTGGCGTTTTTCGCGCTGGGCCTGCTGGTCAGCGGGCTCAAGAGCTCCGGTGGCTCATCGGGTGGTGGTCAGGCGAAGGACCTGTTGGCAACGCTTCTGTCCTGGGATCACTCCAACCTGCTGGTCTACGTCGTGGCACTGGTGCCCCTGGCGCTGGGCATTGTGCATATCATCAAGGGCTACAAGGCTTCCTTCGTGAAGTATTTCGAGGCTGATGAAGACGTCATGAAATATGTGCGTCCGGTGTCGCGCTTCGGGCTGATCGCGCGCGGCGTGGCGTTTATCGAAATTGCGGTGTTACTGGCCGTAAGCGGTTCTAGCTATCAGGCCATGCACCCGCCGGGCATGAAGGATGCGCTCAACGGTTTGCAGGATCTGCCTGCCGGTGGTCTGGTGCTGCTGATCGTGGCGCTGGGTCTGATCGCGTTTTCGGTGTACAGCTTCGCCCAGGCCGCATGGCGCAGGATCAACATGGATGTGCCTGATGCACCGGAGGCGGTAGCGCGTCATTTCCGCTGATCTCCATGCGGGTAGTCAAAGGGCTGCGTGATCTTTCAGGTCAGGCGGCCCTTTTTTCGATAAAGATAATGTGAACCATGCCTCAAGTCGCCTTCTGCCCGGCCGACATTCTCTCTTGAGCTCCGATCATTTTCCGGACTGACGTTCTCTGCGCAGGCCCGGATCAGATTCGGCGCAATAAAAATAAAAGAGGATAGCCATGACCATTCTTCAGCGAGTGATCGGTGGGTTTGCCGTGCTGGTTGTGCTGCTGCTCGCCATGGCAGGTATCAGCTACCAAAGCACCCATTCCATAAGCGACCGGATCAGCATCATTACCGGGCAGTCGGCACCCTTGAGCAGGGCGGCGAGCGAGCTTTACGTACATGTGCTGCGCGCCAATCAGGCACTGCTCGGGATTCTGGTCAGCACTGACCCCAAGCAGATTGACGATGGCAAGCAGCCCTTCAACGACAGCATGGCCCGGTTCAATCAGTTGCTGGACAGCACGCCTGCCTATATCGGCGACCGCGCTGAACTGCGCGACAACCTGAATCAGCAGCGTCAGTTGAGCGCTGCTTATGCCGAACAGGCGCAGACCCTGATTGCCAGTCATCGACAGCACGTTTTGCAGTCACTCCAGAGCCGGGTATTGCAGGGCTACAGCAGCAGCCAGGGCGCACAGCTGACCGGTTATCTTCGTGATTACATTGCCCGCGAGCGCAGTGCAGGGGCTGCGGATAATGTGGCAGCAGGTGAAAAGCTGCTGCTGGAAGTCGGCAAATCCTACGAAGGGCTGGCGGCTCATGCGGCGACGCCGGATATCCAGACCTTGCAGCGTGTGCTCAACCTGCAGGATGAGGTAATCAGCACTCGGGCGCGCGAACTGACTGCAGTAGATCCACGCGGCGGTCGTATTGCTGGTGTGATGGTCAACCGCCTGCTTAACGACCTCACCGGCAGTGATGGCGTTTATCAGGCCTACAGGCAGGAAGCGGCGCTCGCCGAGCAGGTCGGCAAACAGCGCCAGGCTGCGGAAACCCGTCTTCAGGCAACACTGGACAAGATCGGCGAGTTCGGCAATCAGTCACTGGCGGTGGCTAATGAGGCCAAGGCGGGTGCAGATTCGACCATCGCCACCGGCCTCAGCCTGCTGCTGATCGCTTGCCTGCTGGCGGTAATCGCAGCGGCAGTCATCGGTACCTGGGTCGCCTTCAGCCTTCGGCGTCCATTGGCAGCGTTTCGCGAGGTGCTCAAGACCCTCACCAGCGGCGACATGCGGGTGCGTTTCGATGTCAGCCGTCGCGACGAGTTCGGCGAGCTGGGCGGTTACCTCAATGAATTCACCCAGTCGTTGCAACAGACGTTTCGGCAGTTGATCGGCTCTGCCGACACACTGGCGTTGACTGCCAGTCAGAACGCGCAGATCAGTGAACAGACCACCCGCGTGGTCGACGAGCAGAAAGACCGTCTCAATTCTGCCGCGTCGGCCATGAATGAAATGGAAAGCACCGTGGAAGAAGTGGCCCGTCGTGCTCAGGACACGCGTGGCGCGGTGGACAGCACCAGCGAACTGACCAGCAAGGTGCAGAAGCGCGTGGCTGAAACCATCGTCAACATTCGTCAGCAGGCTGAACAGGTCAACAAGGCGTCTGCGGTCACCGACGAGCTGCAGAAGTACGGGCAGAACATTGACGGTATTGTCGATGCCATTCGTACCATTGCCGAGCAGACCAACTTGCTGGCGCTCAACGCGGCCATCGAAGCGGCACGCGCGGGTGAACAGGGCAGGGGCTTTGCGGTGGTGGCCGATGAAGTACGTTCGCTGGCCAGCCGCACCCAGACCTCGACCAGCGAGATTCAGGAAATGATCGGCCAGATGCAGAGCAAGATCCACTCGGCTGTGCAGGTGATGAACGAAAGCCAGATCCAGTCCAATCACTGCGTGACGCTGGCTTCCGGTGCCGACCAGTTACTGGTGGAAATGGGCGAGGCAGTGGACACGATTCGCGACATGAATATCCAGATCGCAGCTGCCACCGAGCAGCAAAGCGCAACGGTGCAGGAAACCAGTCGCATGGTCACGCACATCAACGATTCTGCCCAGCAGGCCGCTGACGGTGCCGAACAGTCTGCGAGCAGCAGTCAGGACCTGTCGAAAATGGCCAGGGATCAGCGCGAGCTGCTCCATCATTTCAGCGTTTGATGCCCGGGAGTCAGAACATGAAACAGTGGTTATCGATTTCCCTGAGTGCGAGCCTGCTGGTCGCCGGCCTGACACAGGCTGCCACGCCATTGATCGGCGTGGGTATGGCCAAGTACAACGACAATTTTCAGACCATTCTGCGCCACGGGGTGGAAAAACAGGTGGCGCTGCTGGATGCCGACATCTTCATGGAGAACGGTCAGGACGACGTCGAGCTGCAGATGCGGCAATTCCGCAACCTGGTCAATTCGAAAGTCGATGCCATCGTTGTTGCTATGGTGAACGGCAAAAGTGCAGCGGAAATGATGCGTCTGGCCAATGAGGCCAAGGTTCCGCTGGTATTCGTCAACCGCAATCCGGAACCTGCCAAGTGGCCTGCGCTGACGGCATTTGTCGGTTCTGACGAACTGGAGTCCGGCACTTTGCAAATGGAAGAGCTGGCCCGTCGTGCCGGTTACAAGGGTAACGTGGTGATTCTGGTGGGTGATCCGAGTAACAAGTCGTCGGTCATGCGCACCGAGGACGTGGAAAAGGTGGTCGCCAAGTACCCGAACATGAAGGTCGTGCAGAAGAAAATCGGCAACTGGGAGCGCAGCCAGGCCGCGACAATCGTGATTGACTGGGTCAAGCAGGGTGTGGACTTCTCTATCGTCGCGGCCAACAACGACGAAATGGCGATCGGTGCGATCATGGGGCTGGAAAAGGCCGGTAAGAATGCCAGGGATTATCTGGTGGGCGGCATCGACGGCACCCCGGACGGCCTGAAGCTGATGGCCGAGGGCAAGATGGCCGTCAGCGTGTTCCAGGACGCGGTCGGGCAGGCCAACGGTGCAGTAGATGCAGCGTTGAGCATGGCGCGTGGCGAAACGCTGGCATCTCCGGTCATCTGGGTGCCGTTCAAACTCATCACCCCGGAGAATCGCCAGCAGTTCGAGTAAGGCTGCGGTGTGGACTGACTGTCGCTCCAGTGATCTGCACGCGGAGCGCTCAGCGTTGGACACATGTTCCAATCAGCCCGGAAGCTGTCACGCCTTCCGGGCACGGGCCCACTCCAGGGTATCTCAGGGCTTGTCTATAAAGCGCTAGACCCGAATATCCTGCGGCCCGCGAATCTGTGCTTCGATGCGCGTGCCGGTCAGGCGCTCTTCGTTGGAGAAACCGTCGTAGCTGGCCAGGTCGCCGAAGCTGATGCCGGTGAGTTTTTCGATCTGCAGGACGCTGCGCTGCCAGGTTCTGAGTGGACCGAATACGATGTCCAGCTTACCCAGCTCGCTGCTCTGGTCGATCATGTAGGCGCTGGCCGAAGGTTTGCCGTCGTCGCCAAGAAACGCCACGACCTTCCAGAATGCCGAAGGGATCTTGACGTTGCGGTAGCTGCGGTCGTCTTCGCGCAGCACCGGCCCGCTGAAAACGGTTACCCGGGATTTCCAGCGACGCGTGTTCTCAAGGATGTAGTACTCAAGTTCCAGCCATGTCTTCTGATTGAAGGCGGCCATCTGCGGTGAGCAGTTGGTGAAGTGAAAGGTATCGCTGTTGGCCGTTTCGGCTTCCTTGCCCCAATTAGGGTCCTGACGCCTGACCAGATGACCGCGATCCAGCAGATTGTCGGCGTACAGGCTTTCGCCGATCTGCGCCTCGGCAGGCAGCCTGCCATCAAAAGACCACGAATCCTTGCCACGCTTGACCTCGACGCTGCTGGCACCGTCGATATTGACACCGACATACAGGGCCAGACGCCGACTGCGCGACATGGTGATTGAAAAGTGGGTGTAATCGAGGCGATTGCCGACGTTGTCCAGCGGATAGACATCCGGTGCCAGCTCCGCGTCGGTCGAAGGCCATGGCACGACGAAGTCACCGAGAAAATTCTCGACATACCCCTTACGTTTCTGCAATTCGCTCGCCGGTGTGGTGCGTGGCGATGCAAGAGGTTGCGGTGCAAGCAATTCGGCCGAAGGGAGCAGTGGCTTGAGGTCGGCGAGGCGTGGTCGGTAGGTGAGATCGATAGCGGGCTTTTTGTCAGACACTTGGTTGGCTCCTGCGGTGGGCGTGAGTTCATTACAGTTCACCATAGCCGCGTTACAGGTCGACGTCAGGCCGGGTAATCGATCGTTCGCGGGCACTCATACGGTAAAAAACTGTAAACGGGTTCAAGTTACGGGTAACAGGCGTCGATAAGCTCTGAATAAGAGCACTCCGCAGTTCATGTTATTTCACTGATCGCAGGGGACATCAGGATGTCGATAAAGCTACGTCTATTGTTGTTGATTGGCACTAGCGTGCTGACGGTTCTGATCATCAGCCTGGTCAACTATGTGGGCAATACCCGCACGGAGACGGCGATGATCGACAGCGAGGTCAGCATGACCGCGCTCAGCAATCATCTGGAAGCCGACATGATGCACGATGCGCTGCGTGCCGATGTGCTGTCGGCGATGCTGGTCGGCCTGGGCAAAAGCAACAGCACGCGTGAAGAGGTGCAGAAGTCCCTTGATGAACATGCTGCACATTTTCGCGCTGTGCTGAACGATAACCTCAAACTTCCCATCACCGAAGCGATCAAGGCGGAGCTGAACAGGATCAAGCCGAGCCTCGATACCTATATTGCCAGTGGCGAGCGTATTGTCGGTCTGGCTCTGGATAATCCGGAGCGAGCGCAACAGGAACTGGGCACGTTCACCAGCGCCTTCACGCAACTGGAAGAGCAGATGTCCAGTCTCAGCGACCTGATCGAGGGGAATTTCAAGGCAAGCGGCGAAGGTGCCCGTCAGGCAATCCGCAGCGCCAACATCGCTCTGGTTGTGGTGCTGGTGGCCAGTATCCTGCTGCTTCTGGTTCAGGGCCGTTGGGTAACCCGCAGCATCATGATTCCTCTTGCCTCTGCCAGCCGCATTGCCGACAGCATTGCTCACGGCAATCTCAGTGAACCTATCAACGAGCCCCGTGGCCGTGATGAGGCCAGCATGCTGATTCGCAGTCTGGCGGTCATGCAGCGCGACCTGCGCGGGATGATCGAAGTGGTGCGCAGCAACGCGCATGGCGTCAGTGGTATGAGCCGCCAGCTCAGCAGTGGCTGCCATGAAGTGGCCGACAGCAGTCGGCAGCAGAGCTCGGCAGCGGGCACCATGTCGGCAGCGACCAGCGAGATGACGGCGAGCATCGAAGAAATCACCCGGCATGCCGGGCACGCACTGGAGATGGCAAATCAGGCTGAGACACTGGCGAAAAATGGTGGCCGGGTGATTCATCAGGTGGTCAGTGACATGGACAGCATTGCCCGCTCGGCGCAGCTGTCAGCGCAGGTGATCCGTACGCTGGACAAGGACTCGGAAGGAATTTTCAATATCATTCAGGTGATCAAGGGCATTGCCGATCAGACTAACCTGCTGGCGCTTAACGCAGCCATTGAAGCTGCACGCGCTGGCGAGCAGGGTCGGGGTTTTGCCGTGGTTGCCGATGAAGTTCGCAATCTGGCGGGGCGCACCAGTACCTCGACTCAGGAAATCACCGCGATGGTCGCTCGTATTCAGCAAAGTACCCGGGAGGCGGTTACCAGCATGGAAGCAGGCGTTGCCCAGGTCGACAAGGGCATGGCCGTCACTGCCGAGGTGCAACGCTCGATCAGCGAGATACTAGAGGCCACGTTGAGCACCACACAGCTGGTCAACGACATCACTCGCACCATCGGTGAACAGAGCCTGGCCAGTAACGAAATCGCTCACCAGGTGGAGATGATTGCCAGCATGTCCGAGGGCAACAGCCGGGTCATCGGGCAGACCGCCAGCACCACCGATGAACTCTCGGCAATGGCCGGGCAGCTTTCACAATCGGTGGATCGTTTCCGTCTTTGATATCAAATAGCCCCAACCTGCAGTACTCTCCGGCGCATTCGACCCTCGGTCGAGTCGCGCAGGGCTCATCACAGGCCTGTATTGGCCGGTTCAGCCCTTGAATCTTCGGTACCGACAAGCGTTAATTTTCGTGGATGAATCACTTTCCACCCCAGGAGCAGCGACATGCAGACGTTAAAGGCCTTATACGAGTCAGTTGAAAAGCAGTTTTTCAACACGCTGACCAAGAAGCTATCAAGCCTTTTCCTGCTGGTCCTGGTCAGCGCCTTGCTGTATTGGGTGGCGCTGAACATTCGTTCCGACATCATGCTGCAATTGCGCGGCACGCAAACGGACCCTGCCGCGCTGGGCGTGATCCAGAGTCAGCTCGATCTGCTGAGCAACGCAATTCTGCTGAGCACCCTGTTCACGCTGGTCATGGTCAGCTTCATGGTGTGGTATTTCCGCCACCTGATCGTGCGTCCGGTGATGTCCATGACTCGCGCGCTCGAAGAGGTCGCCAGTGGCGAAGGTGATCTATCAAGGGATCTGCCGCTGCTCACACATGATGAAATTCGCGGGCTGGCCAGTACCTGCAATCTCTTTCTGGCCAAACAGCGCGAGATCATCAGTAGCATTCAGGGGCTGACTGTGCAGATCGCCGTCGAATCGGCACGCTCGCTGAAGAACATCAGTGACTCCAGCGACAGCGCGACCGATCAGGCACGCTTCGCCAGAGAAGTGATGGACCAGAGCAATATGGCAGTGGGCAGCATCGAGGATGTTTCGCAGCAGACCCAGGGTATTTCCAGCACCACTGCGCAGAATCTGAGCATGGCACGCGACTCTTACGCCGAACTGCTTGAGGTGACCGGCAATATCAGCCAGATATCCACCAGTCTCAACGAGTTCGGTGGGCTGGTCTCCGGCCTGAATGAGCGTTCATCAAGCATCAAGTCGATTGTCGGGCTGATTCAGCAGATTTCTTCGCAAACCAACCTGCTGGCGCTCAATGCGGCCATCGAAGCGGCTAGGGCGGGGGAGAGTGGTCGAGGTTTTGCGGTGGTGGCCGACGAGGTGCGCACGCTGGCGCAAAACGTCAGCAAAGCCACTGACGACATCTCGCGCAACATCGACGCGATGCTTCAGGAGGTCAGCTCCACCCACGAACAGACCATTCAGATCAGCCACAGCGCCCGCGAAACCCAACTGGTCGTAGAGCGCGCATCCGGCCATTTCGAGAGCATGATCGGTGATTTCGAGTCGACCAACGACAAGCTCGCCGACATCGCTGCACACATTCAGCAGTTCGCCTCTACCAACACGGGGATCAATGAACGGGTAACGCGGATCTATTCCGATAGCCAGGCCATCGATCAGCGCATGCAGCACTCCGCAACGGCTACTCGGGATCTGTCCAGTGTGGCTGAGCAAGTGCAGGCGCTGCTGGGGCGTTTCGTGCTGGGGCATGGCGAGTTGGACGCTGCCATTACTCGCGCGAGTCAGTGCCGGGACATCCTGCAGGTGCGGCTGGCCGAGCTGCACAAACAGGGCGTCAATCTGTTCGATCAGAGCTACAATCTGATTCCCGGCACCGACCCCAAGCAGTACATGACCGGTTACACAGAACGTTTCGCACAAGTCTGCCAGGAAGAGTGCGACAAGCTGACCAAGGGCACCCGGGGTGGCAAGGTCACCTTTATCGTGGATAACAAAGGTTACTGCCCGGTCAACAACAGCTGGGTGTCACTGAAACCGACCGGCGACCGTGCCGTCGACTTGCCGGTGTGCCGCAACAAACGCATGTTCTCCGACCCGATAGGCTTGCGTGCAGCGGGCAACCAGCAACGTTTTCTGTTGCAGACCTACCTGCGTGATACCGGCGAGATCATGACCGAAATCGATGTGCCGTTCTTTTTCGAGGGGCGCCACTGGGGCAACTTGCGGATGGGCTTCGACGCAGCGCTGTTGCTGGGCAAGTGAAGGCAGCGTTATTGTTGCACCGATAAGGCCTGCAACACGACTGAACGTTCGCGCCGGTAAAAGCTCCACTTCTACAAGGCGCTGATTTTCAGAACGCCACTGGAGGTGTGACTTTGAACATTCAAGACCTGACCAAACATGTAAAGGATCAAACGGTTCGTGAACTCGATCTGATCTCCATGGAAGGCGGTTCCTACGTGCTGCACGCAAAGCTCGAGGGCAAGTCTGTGCCAGTAGAAGATTCGAGCGGAAAAACCCTGCACGTTGCTTCGGTGGAAGAGGCGCGCAAGGTGCTGTCTTCGGTCTCTGACGTAAAACTGTTCATGACCCAGGCCGTGGCGCATGACGAAATGGTCGGTCTGGACGATGTTCAGGCACAAACTTCGCGGCACGAGATACCCCTGCGCTCGAGTCTGTGATGTCGATCAGGCGTTGTTGCGCCTGATCGCAACGCACTTGATTTCGAGCAGCAACCCGGGGTGCGCCAGTTCGGCAACGCCGATGCAGGTCCAGGCGCACTGGCCACGCGGGAATATGCGGTTTTTTACTTCACGAAAGACCGCCATGTGTTCGCTCATGGCGACATGGTAAGTCGTCATGTCGACTATATCCTCGAAGGTGCAACCGCCCTCGGCGAGCACCGTACGCAGATTCTCCCAGCAGGCGATGAACTGCGCCTCCGGGTTGAGGATGACTTCCATATCCCGCGTACGCCCCACCTGGCCCGCGCAGTACAGGGTATCCCCAACCCTGACCGCAGGTGCATAGCCTGCACGGTCCATGATCGACTGCATGGTGGACGGAATGATGAGCTCTCGGTCTGACATGTTGTAACACCTGTTCGTAACGCTTGAATGTGCAATGGCTGATCTGGTTATCGCTGTTCCGGCCTACGCCTTGGCGGCCGGTCTGGCAGCGCGCCGCGGCTTTTTCGCCGCAGTATCCGCCGTGGCGGTGGAGGTCTTGGCGGCGCGTTTAGTGGTCTTGCGTTTTTTCTTCCAGGGCGGCGCAACGCCTGCCGGGCTGGCCGGGCCGCTGATGCTCATGCGCATGCCGACGCAACGGCTGACCTGTTTGCTCATCCACGCTGCCTGTTTGGCGACGAACTCTTCAAGGCTCATTTCGCCGCTTTGTACCATGTCCAGTGCCTGCTCCCAGATCGCTGTAGTGCCGGGGTCGGCGATGGCGCGGGGAACGGCGTCTATCAGGCTGAACGCTGCGGGCGCTGCGCAGAGTGCCTTGCCCAGTTTGGTCAGATAGCCACGATCCAGCAGGCCTTGAATGATCCCGGCGCGGGTGGCTTCGGTACCGATGCCGGTCGTGTCCTTGAGCTTTTGCTTGAGCAGTGGGTCTTCCACCAGTTTGGCGACGTTTTTCATCGCCTTGATCAGATCGCCTTCGGTGAACGGTTTGGGCGGTTGGGTCCAGAGGTCCTTGAGGATGACCTCAGCGACGGCGCACTCGCAGCCTTGAAACAATGCCGGCAACGGCTGCGGCGCAGGCGCTTCGCGACCCTTGGCCGGTGCCAGTGCCTCGGGCATGGCACGTTTCCAGCCTGGCTCGACAATTTGTTTGCCGACCGCCCGCAGCGCATGGCCTGCGCAGTCGAAGTCGGCCTGGGTACGGTCGTATTCGTGGTTGGGCAGGAACTGCGCCAGATAGCGCGCCCTGATCAGGGTGTACACCGCTCGCGGCTTGCCGGTCAGACGCTCGACGCCGCGCACGGCAGCAGTGGGAATGATGCCGTGGTGGGCTGTCACTTTGCCGTCATTCCAGGCCCGCGACCGGCGTTGCGGGTCAAGGTGCGGCGACAGGCTGGCCAGCGTCGCGTCTGCCTTGCACAGCGCTGCGATGATACCCGCGGCTTCGCCATGCTGACTGTTCGGCAGGTAACCGCAATCGCTGCGCGGGTACGTGATGACCTTGTGGGTTTCATACAGCGACTGAGCTATATCAAGGGTTTCCTGCGCCCCGAGCCCGAGCTTTTTCGAGCAGATTTCCTGCAGGGTGCCCAGATCGAAAGGCAGTGGGGCAACTTCGCGAATCCGCTCGGTGCGCAGCTTGACCAGCCGTGCGCTGGCCGCACTGCGCATCGCTTGGGCAGCCTGTTGCGCCAGCGGTTGATTCAGGCAGCGGTCCTGATCGTCGCAGGCGTCGGACGGTGCGCGCCATTGGGCGATAAAAGCCTGGTTGTCGTGCAACAGCCTGACGTCGATGGCCCAGTGGGGTGCCGGTACGAAGTTGGCGATGCTGCGATCACGGTCCACCACCAGCCGCAGGGTCGGGGTTTGTACTCGTCCGACTGGCAATACGCCCTGATAACCCGACTGGCGACCCAGCAGGGTGAACAGGCGGCTCATGTTCATGCCGATCAGCCAGTCGGCACGGGATCGACCCAGCGCCGAGTGATACAGGCTGAACGTATCGGCACCGGGTTTGAGCGCTGCCAGCGCCTTGCGGATGGAGGCGTCATCGAGTGCCGACAGCCACAAACGCTGAATCGGCCCGCGATAGCGACAGTGTTCGACCAGCTCGCGGGCGATCATCTCGCCTTCGCGGTCGGCGTCAGTGGCAATCACCAGCTCTTGAGCTTCGCCCAGCAATCGCTTGACTGCCTTGAACTGGCTGGCAGTTCTCGGCTTGACGAGCATCTTCCACTTTTCCGGAATGATGGGCAGGTCTTCCAGCACCCAGCGTTTGTAACGCGCATCGTAGGCGTCGGGCGGAGCGGTTTCCAGCAGGTGGCCGATGCACCAGGTCACGGTGGCATTGGCACCCACCCAGCAGCCGTCGCCACGCCGGGTCGCGCCGAGCGCAGCCGCAATGTCTTTGGCCTGGGAGGGTTTTTCGCAAAGAAACAGCCGCATGACTACCGTCGTCGATTACCGGTGCAAGGGCTGCAAGGATGAACGTTGAATACGCTGCGGGCAAGTTTTATCTGTATGGATATACAGATAAATGGAGCAGGTCATGGAGTGAAGTGTTCACCCCATGACCGCTTTTTCAGCCTGCGAAGAGTGTGTCGGCTCAGCTCAGCAGGTCGGAGAACGCCTTGTCGGCTTCAAGCACCGCTGGCAGCCCGGCAAACAGTGCGTCCAGATCGACTCCCTCCATCAATGGCCCGCCGCAAGCCTGCTGCGCTTGCGGGGTTGCGCCGCCATGGGCTTCCAGTGCATCGGAGATGGTGATGGCCTGAGCGACAATCTTTGGCAGCGGTGCGTCGGCCGGAGCCTTCAGCGGTGTGGCCTGATAGGCGATAGCCTGTTTGATCAGCTCTGGCAGATGCCAGCGACTGGCCAGTTCTGCGCCTACTTCCGGGTAGCTGAAACCCAGTTGCAGGGTTTCGTTGGCTGCACGCCCCGGCGTACCGGCCTTGGCTGCGTTGTTCAGGCGCTCTGCAACGTCGGGCGCGCCGGTCTGGATCAGCAGTTCGCCGATGTTATGCATGACCCCGCAGGTAAAGGCGATTTCAGGGTCGACGCCCGTTTGTTTCGCCAGCATTCGGCAGATCCCTGCCACCTGAAAGCTTTTGAGCCAGAACCCTTTGAGGTCAAAACTCGGCCCGGCTTTGAACGCGCCGGTCACTGCCGAGGCCATTACCAGGGTGCGCAGGGTGTTGAAACCCAAGCGCATGGCCGCGTCTTCGATACTGGAAGATTCTCGCGAGCCGCGAAACCGCGCCGAGTTGGCAAGGCGCAGCACCTTGGCAGCAATCACCGGGTCCTTCTCGATGTTTCGGGCAATGCTTTCCAGGTTCGAGGAAGGGTTGTCAAATTGCAGCATCAGGTCCTGAGCCACTTTGGGAATGCTCGGGAGACTGTGCAAATCGTCAAAAAGTTTTTCGATACTCAGCATGGCAAGACCATCCTCTGCACGGCGGGGATGAGTTCACCATAGCCAGTTTTTCCGGCTCTGCACGTTTCACCGTCGATTGTGGGAGACAGGTCTCAGCATGCTTGGAAAAAAATAATCAAGGACTCGTCCATCTCGGCCGATATGGCGATACAAGCGTCTCTGTAAGGTTTCGGTGCTCGAACCTGCCTGATGATCGACACCGCAGGCGTTTGTGTATCGACTCCGGTTGCTGAACGGCCTGTAGGTTGTAACGTGAAATAGACGGCACTGTTGTGAAGTTTGATTGGCGATTCAGAGATCGTCCTTATTGGTTTTTTGCCGTGGAAGTAACCGTATGAAAAGTCTGGGTTTCAGCAAAAAAATTCTTCTCGCCGCCGCATTGATTGTGGTCGTGGCGTTCAGTGTGTTCATTGTCATCAATGACTATCGACAACGTCAGTCGCTCAAATCCAGCGTCAGGTCCGAGCTGCAACAACTGGGTACGCTCACCACGCAGAACATCCAGACCTGGCTGGAAAGCCGCATGCAATTGCTGCAATCGATGTCGCAGCAAATCGCCGCGGATGGCAAGGAGCTGCCACAGTTGCAGCGCGCCATCGGCCTGCCTGCCTACAGCGAAAGTTTTCAGCTGAGCTACTTTGGCAGCACCGATGGCGTGATGTTCTCGGTGCCGTCGGCCAATCGCCCTGCTGACTACGATCCGCGTGCGCGTGGCTGGTACAAGGCGGCACAGAATGCGCCCGGCACCATTGTGACCGAACCCTACATAGCGGCATCTTCCGGCAAGCTGGTCATGACCATGGCCACACCGGTCAAGTTTCAGAATCAGTTCGTGGGTGTGGCCGGTGCTGATATCGCTCTGGACAACGTCACCAAGATCATCAACTCGCTGAACTTTGATGGCCATGGTTACGCGTTTCTGGTCAGTGCCGACGGCAAGATTCTGGTGCATCCGGACAGCAAGCTGGTGCTCAAGAACATCAATGAAGCGTACCCGGTCAATACGCCGAAAATTGCCACTGGTGTAACGGAAATCGACTCCGGTAAAAAGCCGGAGATCATTTCCTTCACGCCCGTTCAAGGTGTCTCGACGGCCAACTGGTACGTGGCACTGGTACTGGAGCAGGATTCCGCCTACGCCATGTTGACCGAGTTCCGTACCTCGGCGATCACCGCGATGGTGGTTGTGGTGATGGTGATCATCCTGCTGCTGGGCTTGTTGATCCGGGTGCTGATGCAGCCGCTGCACCAGATGGGCCGTGCGATGCGAGATATCGCTGACGGCGAGGGCGATCTGACCAAGCGTCTGGCAATCACATCGCAAGACGAATTCGGCGCACTGGCTGAGTCCTTCAACCATTTTGTCGAACGTATCCATACCTCGATCCGCGAAGTGGCCTCGACTGCCGCGCAATTGGGCGAGGTTGCCACACAAGTGGTCAAGGTCTCCAACGCGTCGATGGACAACTCCGACCAGCAGGCCAACCGCACTGAAAGCGTGGCAGCGGCGATCAACGAATTGGGTGCCGCCGCCCAGGAAATCGCCCAGAACGCCGCGCGTACCTCGCAGCAGTCGAGCGACGCGAGCGGCCTGGCCAGCGACGGCCAAGGTGTGGTGCAGCAGACCATCAAGGCCATGAACGAGCTGTCCGGCAAGATCAGCGAGTCGTGCGTGAACATCGAAAGCCTGAATGGCAAGACCGCCAACATCGGGCAGATTCTCGAGGTAATCACCAGCATTTCCCAGCAGACCAACCTGCTGGCGCTCAACGCGGCCATCGAAGCGGCGCGTGCCGGTGAAGCCGGGCGCGGGTTTGCCGTGGTGGCTGACGAGGTGCGTAACCTTGCGCACCGCACCCAGGATTCGGCGCAACAAGTGCAGAAGATGATTGAAGAGCTGCAGGTCGGCGCTCGTGAGGCAGTGGTCAACATGACTGAAAGCCAGCGTCAGAGCGAGGACAGCGTAGGCATCGCCAACCTCGCCGGCGAACGCCTGAGCAGCGTGACCCGACGCATCGAAGAGATCAACGGCATGAACCAGTCGGTGGCCGCCGCAACGGAAGAGCAGACCTCGGTGGTGGAGTCGATCAATGTCGACATCACCCATATCAACACCCTCAACCAGCTGGGCGTCGACAACCTGCGTCAGACCCTGGACGCCTGCAACTCGCTGGAAGAGCAGGCGGCCCGCTTGCAGCAACTGGTCGGCAGCTTCCGGATCTGATCCGGCAGCTGTCCACTATGATGATGATCGTTACCACGCGGAGCATTGGCACGATAGTCATCTCATAGGTGCGTGTATAACTGTGAGCGCGGAGGCAAGCCGTACGTCTGCGCGCTCTGCTTCACAGATCTGCGCTGCAACACCTTCTGCGACAAACTGTTATCAGCTCTTCACTTACGGTTCATGAGGCTGCAACAACACAGGTCCAGTTTGGTTGACAACCGAATACGACCTGTCCCGGGTCGTGCGCAGACCGAGAAGCCTCATGAACGATGCCATTCATGTACAAGGCCTGAACAAGACCTTCTCGCACAAAAGTGCGTTGGTTGACCTTGCGTTGTCTATACAACCCGGTGAAATGGTTGCGCTGATTGGCGCTTCCGGCTCTGGCAAGTCAACCTTGCTGCGCCATCTTGCCGGTCTGGCGTGCTGTGATCGCAGCAATGGCGGTCAGGTCCAGGTGCTGGGTCGCGAGGTTCAGTCGTCCGGTCGTCTCAACAGCCAGGTGCGACGCCTGCGCGCCGATATCGGCTACATCTTCCAGCAATTCAATCTGGTCAATCGCCTCAGTGTGCTGGACAACGTTCTGCTTGGTTGCCTGGGCCGCATGCCGCGCTGGCGCGGCAGTCTGGCGCTGTTCAATCGCGAGGAAAAACAGCGTGCGATGGCCGCGCTGGACAGGGTAGGGCTGGCAGATCTTGCCGCCCAGCGGGCTTCGACCCTGTCCGGCGGCCAGCAGCAACGAGTGGCGATTGCTCGCGCCTTGACCCAGCGCGCCGAAGTGATCCTTGCCGACGAACCGATTGCCTCGCTGGACCCCGAATCGGCCCGCAGGGTCATGGAAATTCTTGCCGACATCAATCGCAGCGACGGCAAGACCGTCGTCGTCACCCTGCATCAGGTGGATTACGCGGTGCGCTATTGCCCGCGTGCCGTGGCCCTCAAGGGCGGGCGGATCCATTTTGATGGCCTGGCGCAGGATCTCAGCAAACAGTTCCTCAATGACCTCTACGGTGCAGACGCGGACGCGAGCCTGATGATCACCGAACGAAGCCGTCGGGTTCGGCAGAAACCACGTCTGGAACTGGCCAAAGTCTGAAGCTTTTCAACATCACCCCATTTATCAGGAGAGCCTGCATGTTCAAGCGTATCGGTCGTCTTCTCGCCTCTGCCGCCTTGCTGACCGCCTGCGCGTTGGGCACGGTCCAGGCTGCAGAAGAAAAAGCCATCAATTTCGGCATCATGTCCACCGAGTCATCGCAGAACCTGAAAAGTATCTGGCAGCCGTTTCTCGATGACATGAGCCGCAAAACCGGTCTGAAGGTCAATGCCACCTTTGCCTCGGACTACGCCGGTCTGATTCAGGGCATGCGCTTCAACAAGGTCGATGTGGCCTGGCTGGGCAACAAGGCCGCGATGGAAGCGGTAGACCGCTCCAATGGCGAGATCTTTGCCCAGACATCTGCCGCCAACGGCGATGCGGGCTACTGGAGCCTGTTGATCGTGCGCAAGGACAGCCCGATCAACTCCGTCGAAGACATGCTCAAGAACGCCAAGAGTCTGACCTTCGGCAACGGTGACCCGAACTCCACATCGGGTTATCTGGTGCCTGGCTATTACGTATTTGCCAAAAACCACGTGGATGCCTCCACCGCCTTCAAGCGCACCTTGAACTCCAGCCATGAGGTCAATGCCCTGAGTGTTGCCAAAGGTCAGCTGGATGTCGCGACCTTCAATACCGAAAGCTGGGACCGCCTGGCCGTGACTCAACCAGACAAGGTCGAGCAGTTGAAAGTGATCTGGAAGTCGCCGCTGATTCCAGCCGACCCGATTGTCTGGAGCAAGGCGCTGTCGGACGAAAACAAGGCGAAGATTCGTGAGTTCTTCGCCGATTATGGCAATACCGCTGAAGAGAAAACCGTCCTGAAGAACATGCAGATGGGCAAGTTCCTCAAGTCCAGCGATGACCAGTTGTTGCCTATTCGCCAGCTTGAGCTGTTCAAGCAGCGTACTGAGGTGGCTGCCAGCACCACGCTGGATGCTCAGGAGAAAGCGACCCGCCTCAAGGACATCGACGCCAGCCTGAACAAGTTGCAGGAGCGGATCACCGAGCTGAACCAGAAAACGGCAGACAGCTCTGCAGGTTGAGCCAATCGATCACTATCAGGAGTTCGCCATGACCACTCAAGTTGCCTATGCCCAGGCTGCGGGCAAGCCCAACTGGTCTCGTTACCTGGGTTGGGGGCTGTTGCTTGCGGCACTGGCCTGGGCCTGGCAGGGCGCGGAAATGAACCCGATGACGCTGGTTCGGGACTCGTCGAACATGGCGACCTTCGCCGCTGATTTCTTCCCGCCGGACTTCCGTGAGTGGCGCAGCTACCTCAAGGAAATGCTGGTGACCATCCAGATTGCCCTGTGGGGTACGGCGCTGGCGATTGTCTGTTCGATACCGCTGGGCGTTCTTTGCGCCGAGAACATCACGCCGTGGTGGATTCACCTGCCATTGCGGCGCTGCATGGACGCCTTTCGCTCCATCAATGAGATGGTTTTTGCGATGTTGTTTGTAGTCGCGGTCGGGCTTGGGCCGTTTGCCGGGGTGCTGGCGCTCTGGATCAGTACCACCGGTGTGCTCGCCAAGCTGTTCGCCGAAGCCGTCGAGGCCATAGAGCCTGGCCCTGTCGAAGGTGTACGTGCGACCGGTGCCAGTGCTTTACAGGAAGTCATCTACGGTGTAATTCCTCAGGTCATGCCGCTATGGATCTCCTATGCTTTATACCGGTTCGAATCCAATGTGCGCTCGGCGACCGTAGTGGGCATGGTCGGTGCAGGCGGCATCGGGGTCATTCTCTGGGAGAATATCCGGGCCTTTGCGTTCGTCCAGACCAGCGCCGTGCTGCTGGTGATCATCGTTGTGGTAAGCGTCATCGACATCATGTCGCAGCGCCTGCGCAAGCAATTCATCTGACAGAAGAGGGGTGTTCAATGAACACTTTTTTTAATCATGCAGTTGTCTAGACAAGCTGAGCCGATGTACCTCGAACTGGCTGAAACCCTGCGCGATGAGCTGGTTTCGTATCGGCCCGGCGATTATCTGCCTGCCGAGTTTCAGTTGGCCGAACGCTTCTGCGTCAACCGCCATACGATCCGCCGAGCGGTCGATGAACTGGTCCGTGAGGGCAGTGTGCTGCGACGCCAGGGCAAGGGCACGCAAGTGCTGGAACGTCCGTTGATCTACCCGATGCAGGCCGACAGCGCCTACAGCCAGTCGCTGTCGGCACAAGGCATCGGCGTGGAAGCGATTCTGCTGTTGCGCCGCGAATGCCTCGCCAGTCACGAAGATGCGCTGCATCTGGGGCTGGCCGAGCATGCGCCGCTGATCGAAATGCAGACGTTGCGCAAGCTGGATGGCCAGCCTGTAAGCCTGATCTGCCACCGCTACAGCGCCCGCTACAGCGATGTGCTGGCTGAGTATCAGGGTGGTTCGGTTCGCCAGTATCTGGCTGAGCGCGAGTTGCCGCTGAGCCGTGCGCAGAGCCTGATCGGAGCCCGCCTGCCGTCCCGTGAAGAGGCCGGGCTGCTGCTGATGCCCCGGCACATGCCGGCGCTGACGGTGTTGACGGTTTCGTGTGACCGATCGGGGCAGCCGGTGGAGCTTTCTCGCTCGGTCAGCCGCTGCGACCGCTTCCAGTATCAGGTGGCGTTCAATCAGATCGCCGTTACCCCAACGACTGACTGACATCGAGGTGTTCCATGCAAGCAACCCCTGAAACGGCCGCACGGCAGCACTGGATGGGCGTACTGGCGCGCGCCCTTGTCGATGAGCCGAGCCGCGAACAATTACAGCGTCACGAAGCGGCGTTGCGTGACACCGATTACCAGATGATCCGCGCCCCGGAAATCGGCATGACCCTGGTGCGTGGCCGCATGGGCGGCACCGGTTCGGCGTTCAACCTTGGCGAGATGAGCGTTACCCGCTGCGTGGTCCGTCTGGCCGATGGCCGCACGGGTTACAGCTATCTGGCCGGACGCGACAAGCGCCATGCCGAACTGGCGGCACTGGCCGATGCCCATTTGCAAGGCGCGCAACAGGCCTGGTGGCTGTCCGAGCTGATCGAGCCACTGGCACGTACGCAAGCCGAGCGTCGGGCACGCAAGGACGCCGAAGCCGCTGCAACCAAAGTGGAATTCTTTACCCTGGTCCGAGGAGAAGACTGATGAATGCCGTCCTTCTGCAACCTGCCTTCACCGATCCGGTGCTGGATGCCCAGCGCAGTTTTCGCGTAGCGCTCAAGGCCTTGTCCGGTCCGGGTGTGATTCAGACCCTGCCCACCAGGCATCAGCCGCCTGCCTTGCAGGGCCTGGACAGCGCAACTCATGCCTTGTGCCTGGCGCTGCTGGACCTGGACACTCCGCTCTGGCTCGCCCCTGCATTTGATACCCCGGCGATTCGCGCGAACATTGCCTTTCATTGCGGCAGCCCGATTGTCACTGACCGGAGTGCTGCCCGCTTCGCGTTGCTTGATGCGTCGACTGTCGGTGAACTGCGAGGTTTTGATACCGGCAACGACCGTTACCCTGATCAGTCCTGCACCTTGCTGATTCAGCTGCCAGGCCTGCAAGGCGGACCGGCCCTTGCCTGGAGCGGTCCCGGCATCGAGCAGCAAAATTCTGTGGCCTTGCCGCTGGACGAGGCGTTCTGGACCGAGCGTGAAGCATGTAATGTCTTCCCCTGCGGGCTGGACGTGTTCTTTGTGTCGGGCAACCAGATGCTCGGCTTGCCACGCAGCACCCGCGTGCAGGAGTGTGCCTGATGTACGTCGCCGTGAAAGGTGGCGAACAGGCCATCGATAACGCCCACCGCCTGCTGGCCAACAAGCGCCGTGGCGATACAAGCATTGCCGAGCTCGATGTCGAGCAGATCCGCCAGCAGTTGCCATTGGCGGTTGCGCGAGTCATGAGCGAGGGTTCGCTGTACGACCCGCAGCTGGCCGCACTGGCGATCAAGCAATCGGCGGGGGATTTGATCGAAGCGATCTTTCTGCTGCGCGCGTACCGCACGACGCTCACGCGTTTTTGCGCCAGCGTGCCCATCGACACCTCGAACATGCAGCTCAACCGGCGTTTGTCCGCCACGTTCAAGGACGTGCCCGGCGGGCAATTGCTGGGCCCGACATTTGACTACACCCACCGCTTGCTGGATTTCACCTTGCTGGCCGAAGGCGAGCACCCTGGCCCGGACGTGGCACCGGACGCAACGCTGCAACCCTGTCCGCGAGTGCTGGGGTTGCTGGCCAAAGAAGGGTTGATCAAACCTGAAGTGGACGATGGCGAGAGCGTTGCGGACATCACTCGCGAGCCGTTGGAGTATCCGTCCAGTCGTGCCCAGCGTTTGCAGGCGCTGGCCCGTGGCGACGAGGGTTTCCTGCTGGCGCTGGGTTATTCGACCCAGCGCGGTTACGGTCGCAACCATCCGTTCGCCGGAGAAATCCGCATCGGCGAAGTAGAGGTCTGGATAGAGCCTGAAGAACTGGGTTTTCCGATTGTGATCGGCGACATCGAAGTGACTGAATGCGAGATGGTCAACCAGTTCGTCGGCTCGGCCAGCGAACCTGCGCAGTTCACCCGTGGCTACGGTCTGGCATTCGGCAACGCAGAGCGAAAGGCAATGGGCATGGCACTGGTGGACCGCTCGTTGCGCGCCGGGGAATTCAACGAAGAAGTCCGCTCGCCGGCCCAGCAGGAGGAATTCGTGCTGGCGCATTGCGACAACGTCGAGGCGGCCGGTTTTGTCTCGCACCTCAAGCTGCCGCATTACGTGGACTTCCAGTCCGAGCTGGAGTTGATCCGCAAGCTGCGCAAGTCCGCACCGCAACCGGAGAGCGACCAATGACTAATGCACCCATGAACACCGCAGAGCAAAGGCCCGCACGGGATGACGCCTACAACTTCGCGTATCTGGACGAGCAGACCAAACGCATGATTCGCCGTGCCTTGCTCAAGGCGGTGGCGATTCCCGGTTATCAGGTGCCGTTCGGCGGGCGCGAGATGCCGCTGCCTTATGGCTGGGGCACCGGCGGGATGCAACTGACCGCTGCAATCCTGGGGGCCGATGACGTGCTTAAGGTCATCGATCAGGGCGCTGACGACACCACCAATGCCGTCTCGATTCGGCGCTTTTTTGCCCGTACGGCAGGCATCGCCACCACTGAGCGCACCCCCGAGGCGACTGTCATCCAGACCCGTCACCGCATTCCGGAAACACCGTTGCACGCCGATCAGATCATGGTCTATCAGGTGCCGATTCCCGAGCCGCTGCGTTTCATCGAGCCTTCGGAAACCGAGACCCGCACCATGCACGCGCTGGATGATTACGGCGTCATGCACGTCAAGCTCTACGAAGACATCGCTACCTTCGGCCACATCGCGACCAGTTACGCCTACCCGGTGATGGTCGATGAGCGCTACGTGATGGACCCGTCGCCGATTCCCAAATTCGACAACCCCAAGCTGCACATGAGCCCTGCGCTGATGCTGTTTGGTGCTGGACGGGAAAAGCGTCTGTACGCCGTGCCGCCGTTTACCCAGGTGGTAAGTCTGGATTTTGAAGATCACCCGTTTGAAGTACAGCGCTGGGAGCAGTGCTGCGCAATCTGCGGCAGCCATGAGTCCTTTCTTGACGAGCTGATTCTTGACGACGCCGGGACGCAGAGCTTTGTCTGCTCGGACACCGATTACTGCGCCCAACGCGTCAAGCAGCAGGAGAACGCCCGATGATCAGTGCTCTCTCATTGAACCCGGCGGGCGACCGCCAGCCCGAACCTGCGCAACCGCTGCTCAAGGTGCGCGGCCTGACCCGTTTGTACGGGGTACAGAAGGGCTGTCAGGACGTCAGTTTTGACCTTTACCCCGGCGAAGTGCTGGGCATCGTCGGCGAGTCCGGCTCGGGGAAATCCACGCTGCTGTCGCTGTTGAGCGGACGTTGCCCGCCGGATCGCGGCAGCATCGATTATCGAGGCAAGGATGGCGACTGGTTTGATTTGTACAGTTCCAGTGAAGCGCAACGTCGCACCTTGTTACGTACCGAGTGGGGCTTTGTCGAGCAGAACCCGCGTGATGGCCTGCGCATGGGCGTCTCTGCCGGAGCCAATATCGGCGAGCGTCTGATGGCCCAGGGCGTGCGCAATTATCAGCAATTGCGCAGTGCGGCGGTGGACTGGCTGAGCCAGGTCGAGATCGACCCGCTGCGCATTGATGATCTGCCGCGCACGTTTTCCGGCGGCATGCAGCAACGCCTGCAGATCGCCCGCAACCTGGTGTCCAGTCCCAGACTGGTATTCATGGACGAACCCACCGGTGGGCTGGATGTGTCGGTGCAGGCGCGGTTGCTCGATCTGTTGCGTGGCCTGGTTCGGGAGCTGGACCTGGCGGTGGTCATCGTCACTCACGACCTGGCGGTCGCGCGGTTGCTGGCTGATCGGCTGATGGTCATGCGTCGCTCGGAAGTGGTCGAGAGCGGCCTGACCGATCAGATTCTCGATGACCCGCAGCATCCGTATTCACAACTGCTGGTGTCCTCGGTATTGCAGCCATGAACCAGACAACCCGATCAGACACCGTTCATAGACAAGAGGTGAATCCGATGACGACGTTGATCGAGGTCCGCGATCTGTCGAAAACTTTCACCCTGCACCAGCACAATGGCGTGGTCCTCAATGTGCTGCGCGGGCTCAATTTTTCGGTGCGCGCTGGCGAATGCCTGGTGCTCAGCGGGCATTCCGGCGCGGGCAAAAGCACATTGTTGCGCACTTTGTACGGCAACTACCTGCCTGCCGCTGGCAGCATCCGCGTACAGCACGAAGGCGAGTGGACTGAACTGGTCGGGGCAACGCCGCGCCAGGTGCTTGAGGTGCGGCGCAAAACGCTCGGCTACGTCAGTCAGTTCTTGCGCGTCATTCCGCGTGTATCGAGCCTGGATGTGGTTATGGAGCCAGCACTCGCACGCGGCTGGTCGCGCGAACAGGCTCAGGAGCGCGCGCAACTGCTGCTGAGCCGGCTGAACATTCCCCAGCGCCTGTGGCCTCTGGCGCCCAGCACCTTTTCCGGTGGTGAACAGCAGCGTATCAACATCGCCCGGGCATTCATGGTGCCGTGGCCGGTTTTATTGCTCGACGAACCGACGGCTTCGCTGGACGACGCCAACCGTCAGGTGGTGCTGGAGCTGGTCGATGAGGCCAAACAGGCCGGTGCCGCACTGATCGGTATTTTTCATGACCGCGACGCCCGCGAGGCAGTCGCCAATCGTCAACTCGACATGAGCCCGGTGGACCTCACCGCCAAGGAGTTGCTGCAATGCTGAACGAACAGATCTTCAGTAACGCCCATGTGGTGACTGCCGAGCAGGTGTTCGTCGGCACAGTTGTGGTCCGTGACGGCCTGATTGCCGAGGTTCAGAGCGGGCGTAGCCAACTGAGCCAGGCTCAGGACATGCAGGGTGATTATCTGCTGCCCGGGCTGGTGGAATTGCACACCGACAACCTGGAGAAGCACCTGTCGCCGCGGCCGGGTGTCGATTGGCCGTCGATGTCAGCGGTGATCAGCCATGATGCGCAAATCGTCGCGGCCGGTATTACCACGGTGTTCGATGCGCTGTCGATTGGCGACATCAACCCCAAGGGCAAGCGCATGCAGCAACTGCCCGCGATGCTTCAGGCGATTGCCGACGCCAACGCAGCGGGCCTGACCCGCGCCGAGCACCTGTTGCACCTGCGTTGCGAGGTCAGTCATCCGGATACCCTGAGCGTGTTTCGTGACCTGGTGGACCAGCCGCTGGTGCAACTGGTTTCGGTGATGGACCACGCGCCTGGCCAGCGTCAGTTTGCCCTGGAGTCCAAGTACCGCGAGTACTACATGGGCAAGTACCACATGAATCATGAGGAAATGGATCGCTTCATCGTCGAACAGGTCGCCAACTCCACCGAGTACGCCGACCGCTACCGGCGCGCGATTGTCGAGCTGTGCCTGGCGCGTGGCCTGTCGATTGCGAGCCACGACGACGCAACCATGGCGCATGTCGAGGAATCAGCAGGTTTCGGCATGAACATTGCCGAATTCCCGACCACTCTCGAAGCGGCCCGCAGCTGTCGGCAACTGGGCATGAGCGTGCTGATGGGCGCACCGAACATCGTGCGCGGTGGCTCGCACTCCGGTAACGTGGCGGCAGCATCGCTGGCCCGAAATGGGCTGCTGGACATTCTGTCCAGCGATTACTACCCGGCCAGCCTGTTGCAGGCCGCGTTCATGCTGGCCGAACAGGACAACGACTGCGAGCTGCCGCACGCGATCAATATGGTCAGCCGCACGCCCGCTGTTGCGGCAGGGCTGGCGGATCGTGGCGAGATTCGCATCGGTCTGCGCGCTGATCTGATTCAGGCGCGCAATCATGCAGGCCTGCCGGTGATCGACAAGGTCTGGCGACAAGGCAAGAGGGTGTTTTGATGGTTGGCAGGTTGATCTATCTCATCGGGCCGTCCGGTTCAGGCAAGGACAGCCTGCTGGATGCAGCCCGTGAAACGCTGGCACAACGCAACTGCCGGGTTGTACGGCGGGTGATCACCCGTTCTGCCGAAGCGGTGGGTGAGGCGGCACAGGCGGTGACGGTCGAACAGTTCGAGCAGATGCGCGAGCGTGGCGCGTTTGCCTTGAGCTGGCAGGCGAATGGCTTGCACTACGGCATCCCCATCGAGATCGATCAGTGGCTGCTGGAGGGCCACGACGTGTTGATCAACGGCTCCCGGGCGCATCTGCAGAAGGCGCAAATGCGTTACCCGACGCTGCTGGCGGTGCTGCTGACCGTCAACCAGGACGTGCTGCGCCAACGGCTGTTGGCGCGCAACAGGGAAACCCTTGCGGAAATCGAGGAGCGACTAGCGCGCAACTCGCGCTTTGCCGGGGATTTACTGGCGAACAATCCGCAGGTCTTCCCGCTGGATAATTCGGGCGATCTGCAACAGACCGTCGCCACGCTTATCGGCTTGATGGAGCGACGTGACGCATGCGCCTGACCCTGCTGGGCACCGCTGATGCACGACAGGTGCCGGTCTACGGTTGCCAGTGCCCGGGCTGCTCGGCGGCGCGGGCGAATCAGGACCTGCGGCGCTTGCCGTGCAGTGCGCTGATTGAATGCGCCGATCAGCGCTGGTTGATCGACAGCGGTCTGACCGACCTTACCGACCGTTTCCCGCCGCGCAGCCTGAGTGGCATCCTGCAGACGCATTACCATGCCGACCATGCCCAGGGGCTGTTGCATCTGCGCTGGGGGCAGGGGCTGGTGATTCCGGTCCACGGCCCGGCGGATCCGGAAGGCCTGGCCGACCTCTACAAGCACCCCGGCATTCTCGATTTCAGCCAGCCGTTTGCAGCCTTCGAAACCAGAGCCTTGGGCGCACTGCAGGTCACGGCGCTGCCGCTGACCCACTCCAAGCCCACGTTCGGCTACATGTTCGAAGGCGACGGGCAACGTTTTGCCTACCTGACCGACACCGTCGGCTTGCCTGACGACACCCGCGAGTATCTGCAACGTGCACCGCTGAATCTGCTGGTGCTCGACTGCTCGATGCCTCCACAGCTTCAGCCGCCACGTAATCACAATGACCTGACCCTGGCGCTGCAAACCGTCGACCAGTTGCGACCGGGCAAGGCGGTATTGACGCACATCGGCCACACGCTGGATGCGTGGTTGATGGGGCAGCCGCAAGGACTGCCGGGGCATGTACTGATCGGTCGGGACGGTATGGCGCTACAGGCGTGCGCATAAACGCAAAAACTGTGCGCTGATCGCCCGCAAACGCCTGTTCCAGACGCTTGGCAGGCTGCGACAATTTGTCATTATGAACCGTTTGGTACATTCTGTTCGGCTGTAAAAATCCGACAGGTTTGAAAAATGACAAACAAGCAAGACACAGGAACTGGCGGCAGGTTGCTGCTGCTCGGGCTGGGAGTACTGATCGCCCTGATCGGGCTCGGTCTGGCAGGTGGCGGCGGCTACCTGGTGAGATTGGGCGGCAGCTGGTTCTTCCTGCTGATGGGGCTGGCGATGCTGGTCAGTGGTGCGCTGATCGCCGTGCGCAAACCCAAAGGTGCCGTGTTGTATGGCATCGCCCTGATACTGACCGCCGTCTGGGCTATCTGGGATGCAGGCCTGCATTATTGGCCGCTGGTGTCCCGCCTATTGACCTTTGCCGTGATCGGCCTGGTGATTGCGCTGATCTACCCGACACTGGTTCGCGCTTCGGGTGCTCAGGCAGGCCGCGGTGCCTATGGTCTGGCCGGTCTGTTGGCCATCGGTGTTGTGGCGACCATCGGTTACATGTTCGTTCCGAGCCATGTGGTCAGCGCCAGCAGCGTGCCGGCTATTGTCCCGGTGGCACCGGGTGCCGAGCAGAAGGACTGGGCACACTGGGGCAATACCCCGGCAGGTAACCGGTTCGCTGCTCTGGATCAGATCAACAAGAGCAACGTCGACCAGCTTCAGGTTGCCTGGACCTTCCACACCGGCGACATTCCGCAGAGCACAGGTGCCGGTGCAGAAGACCAGAACACCCCGCTGCAGGTCGGTGACACGGTGTACACCTGCACCGCCTACGGCAAAGTGTTCGCACTGGATGCTGACACCGGCACCCAGCGCTGGAAGTTCGACCCGCAGGGCAGTGCGCCCAACTGGCAGCGCTGCCGCGGCCTGGGTTACTTTGCCGCGCCCGCAGCCGACGCACCAGCCCAGCCAGCCGCCGCGTGTGCCACACGCGTGTTTCTGCCGACTGGCGACGCTCGCCTGATCGCACTCGACGCCAGGACCGGCGAGACCTGCAAGGACTTTGGTAATCAAGGCGTAGTCGATCTGAAAACCGACATGGGCGAAGTCAAGGAAGGCTACTACCAGCAGACCTCGACACCGCTGGTGGCGGGCAATGTGGTTGTGGTGGGCGGTCGGGTTGCCGACAACTTCTCCACCGGCGAACCTCCAGGCGTGGTGCGTGCTTTCGACGTACACAGCGGCGAGCTGGTCTGGGCCTGGGATCCGGGTAACCCGAATACCAACAAGCGTCCGCCAGCAGGCGAAACCTACACGCGTGGCACGCCGAACGTCTGGTCGGCCATGTCCTACGATGACAAGCTCGGCCTGATCTACCTGCCGACCGGTAACGCCACACCCGATTTCTTCGGCGGAACGCGTACCGAGCAGGACGACAAATGGTCTTCGTCAGTCGTTGCGGTGGACGTAAAGACCGGTCAGGTGCGCTGGAACTTCCAGATGACCCACCACGATCTGTGGGACTTCGACATTCCGGCGCAACCGTTGCTGTATGACATCCCGGACGGCAAGGGCGGTACGCAGCCAGCATTGGCGCAAGTCACCAAGCAGGGCGAGATTTTCCTGCTCAACCGCGAAACCGGCGTGCCGATCTCGCGTGTCGAAGAACGCCCTGTGCCGCAGGGTAATGTGCCGGGCGAGCGCTATTCGCCGACCCAGCCGTTCTCGGTGGACATGCCGTCGATTGGCAACCAGACCCTCAAAGAGTCCGACATGTGGGGTGCCACGGCGTTTGACCAGCTGATGTGCCGCATCGCTTTCAAAGGCATGCGTCACGAGGGTGTTTACACGCCGCCAGGCCTGGACCCTGCGTTGCAGTTCCCCGGCTCGCTGGGCGGCATGAACTGGGGCAGCGTCTCGGTCGACCCGACCAACAACTATATGTTCGTCAATGACATGCGCCTGGGCCTGGCCAACTACATGATCCCGCGCGACAAGATCGCCGCCGGTGCCAGCGGTATCGAAATGGGCGTCGTGCCGCAGACCGGCACGCCGTTCGGTGCCATGCGCCAGCGCTTCCTGTCTGCCGTCGGCATTCCGTGCCAGGCACCGCCGTTCGGCACCATGTCGGCGATTGACCTGAAAACCAAAAAACTGATGTGGCAGGTTCCGGTCGGCACCGTGAAAGACACAGGCCCGATGGGCATCCGCATGGGCCTGCCGATTCCGATCGGCATGCCGACGCTGGGCGCTTCGTTGTCCACCCAGTCGGGCTTGCTGTTCTTCGCCGGTACTCAGGACTTCTACCTGCGCGCCTTCGACAGCGGCAACGGCAACGAAATCTGGAAGGCCCGTCTGCCCGTAGGCAGCCAGTCCGGCCCGATGACCTACGTGTCGCCCAAAACCGGCAAGCAGTACATCCTGCTCACCGCCGGCGGCGCCCGCCAATCGCCGGATCGTGGCGATTACGTGATTGCCTACGCGTTGCCCAAGTAACGTGCTTCAACGTTGAGGGGCAGATTCTGCCCCTCGATTCGCTTTGTCACACGCTGGATGTCTCGCTAATGGATGGATGCTACTGTTGGCTTTTCAAGTAAATGGCCATTTTGGATAGCCAATCCGAATAATGGGTGTGTTCACTGCTGGGCTCAAAGTAGCATCCCACTGTGGATGCCATTAATTCGCTGTAGTCTGTTTCTGTCATGGGCTGGCTTAACAGATGCTCAATTTCTTTTACGCTATCTCGCAAACAGCTCGCGGGTTCACATTTTACGATCTCTTCAAGCGCGTGATTGCTGTCCAAAAACTCTTTAGTCCAGTCCTGATGGAAATAGCAGCCTAGTAATCGGCTCAAGTTGGCGTATTGTTCTTTTTTCATCATGATGTCCGGCTTTTTGTTATTGGGAGCTGGCTTCAATCTTTGATTGTTGTTGATGTCTGGTGCGAATCTATCTAATAGGGGGCGGAGCGGCCTTGTTGGTAGAGTGTTGTTAGGCCGCAGTTTGGCTATATGTCTAGGCGTTGGCTATTATTCTTTTGGCAAGATACTCATAAAAATTTTCTGCATAGTGGATCGCTGTTCCTGAAGGTATTCGCAAGAAGATTTGACATTCATTATCTTTGTAAGTGTCATAGTTGAAGAAGAAAACTTCGCCCAGGTCCGTTTTGCTGATGACTACTTTTTCTGGAGTTGTCGACTTGTTTTTGAGTCCGTTAATATGTTGGAAGACAATATCTCCACCATTTATGTCATCGAGGTCCATGCCGTAGATGCTGTAAATTTCCTCGGTGCCTACTTCTCCTCCCGCATAATTTCGTAAAAACCATTTGTAGGAGTCAGGCAATGGGTGACCTAAACGCTGTTCTGCCTTAATAATCCACTCGTCGGCCACCGCGTCGGCAGGTGTTCCGAATGCTGCTACATCCTCATGTGTCTTTATAAGGTTTCCAAGATCAAATGCTGTCAAATTAGTCATTTCATTACTCGTGAGTATTCGCGCAGTTAAATCTAGTTCCACCTCTTGTATCTGCTCCTGAAAATTCAAATAGTTCAGTATTTGCTAGAGGCTTTCCACGCTCATCTGTTGACTTTGGTTACGTTTGAGTAATCGCCGAACTCGGGGATTTTTTCGTAATTGTCTTTAGGCTCGAACTGCGATTTGGCTTCCTCAAGCTTATGTGGGTTTAGCTGCTCCCGACGAATCAAAAGCTCGCCGCTTTCTTTGAAGATGTAGCTGGTTCCAACTGAGATTTTCCCAGCGTCATCAAATTCACGATGGGTTGCCATCGTGAGGAAAAGCGTTTCTGAATCCAGGCATTGAAACTGATAGGTAAGGTATTCGCGCTGATGGTCATCCAGAAATCCAACGCCCACCATGTTCTTGTCTAAAATCATTTCTACGAAACAAGCTGGTTTAGAGTCTGAGCCTATCAACGCTGTATAAGGTTTTTTAGCCAAATGCAAAGCGTTGGCGGTAGCCTCGTCCATAGGGTCGATTGCACGATGCTTAAGGCGGAACCAGGACTTGCAATAAAAAATAGAAGGACTCATCAATACACCTTTCCGTTGATATCTCTTATTAAAACTCCTGCTTTGTCTGCAGAGTCTAAAATAGTTTGGGGTATTATACCTGTTTGAGGTGGAACTTCCAGTATCAAAGCGCCCTGTAATTTTTGTCCTGCCAAAGAGCCACTGGATGGAACATTCGCTATAGTAGAGCCGCTCGGGTACTTTGATATTGCTTCATTTATATAGCTTTTGGCGGTGGATTCAGATATTTTTGAAAATTGAGTTAATTTACGTGATATGATTTCTCCAGTTGTTGGGTTGTATGAATCTAGTCGGTAATAGCCATTGCCGTCAGGCCTCTGTATGTAGACCTCATTGTAGGGGTAATTTTTTGATTGAACTCTATTAAACTCGTTACCTGCATCGAGTCGCTGCAGCCACTCTGGTTTTGATGAGGTATTTGCCACGTCGTTGGATTCTTTTTTTGCATCTGGCCGATTAGATAGCGAGGGTGTAGTTGGCGGCTCTTGGGTGTCCATTACTTCCCGGAGCGGTGAAGGCTCACTCCTCTGCAACTCAGGATGAGCCAGCAATCTCTGCTCATTTCGAGCCAACCAACCCGCAATTTGCTTATTGGTCATGTCTGCTTGAAGCTTCGCGCTTCTTGCGGCGATGCCGTCCAGACTGCCTACGATCCCAGCCTTGACCTGACCTCGTGTGATGTAGGTAACGATGGCAGTCAGTAGGAGCATGACTAATTGCTCCTGACCTCTGGCAAGTTGCCGCGCGGCGGCATCTATACGCTCATCAATCAGCCACGCGGAGGCTCCTGTGGGATCAAGCCCTGGCGGTTTGACACCTTCCTCTGCATTCCAGGCAGTCACAATACCTTCATAGAGAGTTGCAAGACAGGCAGGGAGCCCTTGATAAAAGTACTCGGCAATGGCTGAAAGCCCCATACCCAGCAGAATTAGGTTGCCGACCTGTAAGCCTATGCCGCTGCCTGCTATGGCCCCTGGTACAGCGCCCGCCCCGAATGCTAGCGATCCAGCCGCGCCACCAACAAGAGTTCCTACGGCTACGCTGCCGCCCATGATCATGGCGACCTCTTTTACCAGTTGCAGCAAGACAGGAAGGATTTCCGTAATGTCTATGGAAGCCCACTTGCGCATCAGATTCAGCTGGATGATTGGGTAAGACTTGGACATCGCCAGCTTCACCGACTCAATGCGGTTTCCGCCGATACTGCCAAAGGCCAGTGTGGCCTCGTTACTGACTCGTCGAGTGAAACCGTTCCAACCATCCAAAGCGCTTTCCCAGCCTTGATCGAAAGACTGATTCAGATGGTTGAATTTGTTATCGAGGGTTCGCTCGATGTCTTCCCATTTGGGGACGTTGGCTAAAAGATCCATTTATTCATCTCTGTCCTTGAAAAGAGTAAATTCAGATTCTCGATCCTTGAGTTATCGGACTACAGCCTGCGCTAGAGGTAACCTTTGCCTGATCGTCTGGCATGCCAATTCGATCTCAGATACTGCCATTTTTCTCATTTGTGCGACGATCGCAATGATGTCAATGAGATAGCAGTTGGGTGTTCACGACTGTGATAGCTAGATGACGCATTGAATTCCCGGCGCTTTTCCTCACCGCTGTGGTTTGAAAGTTTTTTTGGTTGATCGCTAAAAAGTGAAGTGCGGCACGTTTTTTGAACGCCTGGTATTGGTCTTGCTCCTTCACACATCCCCAACTACATCGCACCAATCTCCGGCTTGCCCGTTCTCGACCCGCCATAAACAGGTGGATGCGTGACGATATGCGTCAGGTCGACCGCCGAGGCCAGCAGTTTCTGCAGGTCGGGACGCGGACGTGACAGGCGTGGATCATTCAGTGTTGCCTGCTCGAGCGCCGCTGCGCAGGCGAGCAGTTTTGCGTCGCCGCGAAACCCGCCGATCATCTGTAGCCCGAACGGCATGCCGTTGTGATCGGTGCCGCAGGGCAGGGACAGTGCCGGGTTGGTGGTCAGGGTGATGGTGTAGCACAGCGCCAGCCAGCGATAGTAATTGTCCAGTGGCACGCCGTTGACTTCGCGCAGGTACAGTTCGCTCCACGGGAAGGGCGAGACTGGTGTGGTCGGCGCGAGGATCAGGTCGTAGTGTTCGAATTGCTTCTGGAAACCGCGGAAGATCCGGCTCTGCTCGCCATGTGCCTTTACGCAGTCCTGCAGCGACATGGCGGCGCCCATCTCAAAGTTGGCGCGGGTGTTGGGTCCCAGCGCATCGGGGTCGCGGTCATGGGCGTCCTGCAGCCCGGCAACGAAGGCTTCGGCACGCAGTACGTCGAAGGTGCGATGGGCGCTGCCCAGGTTCAGGTCGATGGCTTCGCAGGATTTGAAGAGCGGCTTCAGTGCGTTGATTTTTTCCCGGAAAACGGCACGGATTGTGTCATCGACTGCGCAGGCGCCGAAGTCTTCGCTATAGCCGACCCGCAGTTGGCTGAGGTCGACGGTGCGTGGTGCAAACGCGTCATCGGCAATGGCATAGCTCAACGGATCGGACTGCCCCAGCCCGGCGCTGGCGCGCAGTTGCAGCAGCGTGTCGGCGACATTGCGACCCATCGGGCCAACAACGGAAATCGGCGTCCAGCCGAGTTTTTTGCGTTCGCTCGGTACCAAGCCGGGTGAAGGTCGCAGGCCGACGATGCCGCACAGTGCTGCGGGAATGCGCAACGAACCACCGGTATCTGAACCGCTGCATAACGGCACCATATCCACAGCCAATGCGGCGGCTGAACCACCCGAGGAACCGCCTGCGTTGAGTTCCGGATTGAACGGGTTGCCGGTCGCGCCCCAGACTACGTTACGGGTGTTGGCTCCGGCGCCGAGTTCCGGGACATTGGTCTTGCCGACGACGATTGCCCCGGCAGCACGCAGGCGCGCGACGAACAGGTTGTCCTGCTCTGGAATGTTGTCGCGGAACAGTTGTGAGCCGTAAGTGGTGAGTACCCCGGCGGTTTCTTCCAGGTCCTTGATGCCGATTGGCAGGCCATGCAGCAGCCCCAGCGGTTTGCCTTGCAGGACTGCATGCTCGGCCAGCAGCGCCTCGTCGCGGGCGCGCTTGAAACAGGTGGCGGCGAACGCATTGATTTTCGGATTGAGGGTTTCAATCCGCTCGATGCAGGCGTCGAGCAATTCCACTGGCGAGATCTGTTTGTTGCCGATCAACGCACGCAGTTCGGTGGCGGATTTGCCGAGCAGCCCGGATGGGTTTTGCATGGAGTGTTCTCCCGAATTTCATCGTTCCGCACGCTCGCGTGGGAATGCATTTCGTGACGCTCTGCGTCACACATCTGCGTCGCGCCTCTTTTTCCAGGTCGGGCACAGCACGTGGGCAGTCTCTTCAAACATCCCCCAGCGCCAGTATCGTTGCCACCAGCGCCTGGCCTCTGGGCACCAGGGTATCAAGCTCCAGATACTCACGGTCGGTGTGTACCTTGCCGCCGACCGGGCCGAGGCCGCACAGCGTGGGGATGCCCAGGCTGGCGGTGAAGCCAGAGTCGGCGCAGCCGCCGGTGAACTCACCTTCCACGCTGAAACCCAGTTCCTGCGCAAGCCCCTGATAGATACTCAGCAGTTCAGTGCTGTGCCGGGCTTCCATGGGCAGGAAGGTCGTGGCTTCCAGCAGTCTGGCCGATGTGCCGGGCAGCTCCTCTTGGGCGACGATGGCCTGAACGGCGGCGAGAATTTCATCCCATTGGCGCAGTTCGACAAAGCGCACATCGAGCTTCGCCGTGGCGCTGGGCGCTACCGTATTGCTGGAGGTGCCGCCAGAGATCAGCCCGACATTGGTGGTGATGCCCGCTGCGTAATCAGTCAACGCATGCAACTTGATTACCTTGTGCGCCAGCGCCTGAATCGCGCTGGCACCGTCGGCGTGATTGACCCCGGAATGCGCCGCGCGGCCGCTGACTTCGATGATCAGCGTGGCACCGCCTTTGCGGGCACTGACCACGTTGCCGCTGGCGCGTCCCGGTTCCGGGTTGAGCACCGCGCGAGCCTGGCGTGCGTACTCTTCGATGTGAACACGAGCGCTGGCGGAGCCGATTTCTTCGTCGCCGGTATAGAGGATCTGTACCGGAAATGGCAGCGGGCCGATGCGCTTCAACGCTTTCAGCGCAAAGCAGTTCAGCACCAGTCCGCCTTTCATGTCGGCCACGCCAGGGCCATAGGCCAGTTCAGCATCTTTGGTATAACCGCGAGCGGACGTGGTGCCTTTGGGAAATACGGTGTCGCGATGACCCAGCAACAACACTGGTTTGCCGGGGCCGCCGGGCAATTCAGCCAACAGCACATCGCCAAAACCCTCAACCGGGATACGTTCGACGCTGATCCCGTCGGCCTGCAATTGCGCGGCGAGCAGTTCGCCGACCGCATCCACTCCGGCCTTGTCGTAACTGTTGGAGTCGGTATCGACCAGGCTCTGCAACAGCTTCTCCATTGCCTCGTACTGCGCGCTCAGCCAGTCAGTGGCCTGCCGTTGTGCCTCATTCATTCACTCAGCTCCTGTATCCGATGCTCGCGGGTCAGCCGTGCGCCGTCCGTTCCCAGGTCCCAGAACAGTCCGGCCATGATTTGCAGACTTTCTTTGACCACCGGTGCCAGCAAATGCTCGTCGGGGGCATGTTGTGAGCACGCCGGGTACGAGTGTGGCACCCAGACAGTCGGCAGGCCCAGCACTTCAGCGAACACGTCATTGGGCAGCGAGCCGCCCAGATTGGGCAGCAGTGCCGGCTTCTTGCCGGTGGTGGCGGCCAGAGATGCCAGTGCCCAACCGACCCACGGGCTGTCGGGTGACAGGCGCGTGGCATGCATCACGTCCATGCGCGTCTGACGGACTTCGACCTGGGTGAAACCGTGCGCATCCAGGTGTGCACGCACGGCGGGAATGAACGCGTTGTAATCGCTGTCGACCACAAAGCGAATGTGGCATAACGCGTGCGCTTTGCCGGGAATGGCGTGTACCGGGGCGTCCGGGTTGCCGGTCTTGAAGGCGAGAACGTCGAGGGTGTTCCAGCCGAAGACTTTTTCGCTGAGCGACAGCGCCGGGTCGCCCCAGTCAGCGTCAATGTCCGGGTCGCCGGGGCCGCCGCCGACCTCGATATCCGCCAACGCTGTACGAACGGCATCGGGGATGGCTGTCGGCACCAGGCCCGCGACTTTCACGCGGCCATGCGCATCGACCATGCTGGCAATTGCGTTGGCCAGAATGATGCCTGGGTTGGCCAGCAGCCCGCCCCAGTTGCCGGAATGGTGCGCGCCTTCACGCAGGTTCACCGTCAGCTCAAAGTTGAATACCCCGCGCGAGCCAAGAAACAGGGTAGGGCGCGCCGCTGCCAGGCGTGGGCCGTCGGAGGCGATGAAAATGTCTGCGGCGAGTGCTTCTGCGTGGGCCTGGCAGAACGCGCTAAGGCCCGGCGAGCCGTCTTCTTCGCCCATTTCCAGCAGCAGTTTGACGTTGAAACCCAGCTTGCCGTCGCGTGCCTTGAGGGTCTGCTCCAGAGCGGTCAGGTTGATCAGGTGCTGGCCCTTGTTGTCGGCGGTGCCACGTCCGTACCAGCGCTCGCCACGTTCGATCACCTGCCACGGCGACAGGCCTGTCTGCCACTGCGCGTCATAGCCGCGAACCACGTCACCGTGGCCGTAACTGAGCAGCGTTGGCAGTTCAGGGGCTTCGATGCGCGTGGCGATCATCAGCGGGCCGCGTCCGGCGACCGGGTTGTCATGCACGGTAACGCTGAAACCCAGACGCTCGACATGCGGGGTGATGAACTCATGAAGATAACGATACAGCTCGGGCAGGCTTTCGGCCTCCTGGCTCTGGGTCGGGTAGGCAACGCTTTTGCCGAGCAGGGCGAAAAACGCGCCGTTGTCGAACTGTTCAGTGACGTTTTCGATAGCGTGCGAACGGCTACTCATGAGGGCATCAGCTCCAGGGTTTTCGAGGTGTCGCGCAAGTGGCAGCGCACGGTTCCGCCTTCCATGCGGCCAATCACCGGAGACTTCTCCTTGCACACCGCCATGCAGGCCGGGCAGCGCGGGTGAAAGGCGCAGCCGGATGGCGGCGACATAGGGTTGGGGAAGGTCCCGTGCAAACCCAGATCGGGAATGCCCAGATGCGGATCAGGGGTCAGTACCGAGTCCAGCAACGCCTTGGTGTAGGGATGACCGGGTCTGGCGAACAGCGATTCGCGGCTGCGCTCTTCGACAATCCGCCCCAGGTACATCACCGCGACACGGTCGGCCAGGTGTTCGATAACGGCCAGGTTGTGGCTGATCAGCAGGTACGTCAGGCCGAATTCCTGTTTCAGGTCCTGTAGCAGATTAAGAATTTGCGCCTGCACCGAAACGTCCAGCGCCGAGGTCGGCTCGTCGCAAATCAACACATCCGGGCGCATTACCAGGGCCCGCGCAATCGCTACCCGCTGGCGCTGGCCACCGGAAAGCTGGCTCGGGTAGCTGTCGATCACGCGCTTGGGCAAGCCGACCACGTCCATCATCGCCTCGGCACGCTGGCGACGTTCGGCCGGGGTGCCAATGCCATGCACCACCAGCGGCAGAGTGACGATTTCGCGCAGAGTCTTGCGCGGGTTGAGCGACGAGTAAGGATCCTGAAAGATCGGCTGGATGCGCCGTGCCATCTCTTTGCGGTCGGTTCCGGCGAGGTGTTTGCCGTTGACCAGTACATCGCCGCTGCTGGGCGCGAGCAGGCCCAGCAGCATCTTGGCCAGGGTGCTCTTGCCGCATCCCGATTCGCCGACCAGACCGAGGGTTTCGCCGCGCATCAAGCGCAGTGACACTCCGTCGACGGCTTTCAAAGTGGCATTGGGTTTGAAAAAACCACGGCTGATGCTGAATTCGCGTCGGATGTCGCACAGCTCCAGAGCAATGTCTTTTTTGACACTCGTGTTAAGGGCCTGATTGTTCATGACGTCATGCCCTCACGGTGCAATACAGTTTCTACGCCCGTTGAAGCAAACAGGCAGCGGGTCATGTGGTCGTGGCTGTGAACCTGAGGGACATCATCAGCACACGCTGCGATTGCTTGCGGGCAGCGATTGCGAAATGCGCAGCCGTGTTGCTCGCCCACCAGACTGGGCACCAGCCCCGGAATCGATCCCAGCGGCTGACCCGGTTGAGTGCGCCCGGGGATCGGTATGCTCGCCAGCAAGCCGCGGGTATAGGGGTGTTGCGGGTTCTCGAACAACTCGACGGCCGGGGCGGTTTCGACGATCTGCCCGGCGTACATCACCGCAACCCGGTCGGCAATGCGCGCCACCAGGCCAAGGTCGTGGGTAATGAAGATCACGGCCAGACCCAGCTCCTTCTGGATGTCGCGAATCAGGCGCAGGATCTGTGCCTGAATGGTCACGTCCAGCGCAGTGGTCGGCTCGTCGGCGATGATCACGTCCGGTTCGCACATCAGGGCCATGGCGATGATTACCCGCTGGCGCAGGCCGCCCGACAATTGATGCGGGTACTGACGCAGGCGCTCGCCAGCGTTGCTGATCCCGACTTTTTCAAGCATTTGCGCCGCACGTTGCAGCGCTTCCTTGCGCGATACCTTGCGGTGTCGGGTGAGCACTTCGCTGAGCTGATCGCCAATGCTGTAGGCCGGGTTCAGCGAGGTCATCGGCTCCTGGAAAATCATCGCCAGACGGTTGCCACGCAGGTCGCACATCTGCCGTTCGCTCTGGGTCAGCATATCGATGCCGTCCAGGCTCAGCGTCGTTGCGGTACGCCGGGCCTTGCGCGGCAGCAGGTCCATGAGTGCCAGCGAAGTCAGGGATTTGCCGCAGCCGGACTCGCCGACGATGCACAGCATTTCGCCGCGCTCGACCTGAAAGTCCAGGCCGCGTACTGCGTGGAGCGTGTCTTGGCCGAGAGGAATCTCGACACGCAGGTTTTCAACATGCAACAGCGCCATGTGCGTATCTCCTCTGTCAGTTGCGCCCGTCGGGCAGGATCAGGTCGCGCAGGCCGTCACCGACCAGATTGATGCCCAGCACCAGCACCATCAGGGCGATGCCGGGAATCGCGATAACCCAGGGGGAAAAGAACATGTACGGTTTGCCTTCGGCGATCATCAGTCCCCAGGACGGAATCGGTGGCTGTACGCCGACCCCGAGAAACGACAGCGCCGATTCCAGAAGGATCGCGTGGGCCATCTCCAGCGTGGCAACCACGATCAGTGCACCGACCAGATTAGGCAGAATTTCGCTGGCCAGAATGCGCAGCGTCGAGCAGCCCAGCGCCTGGGCCGAGGCGACGTATTCAGCATCGCGAATCTGCTGCACGGCAGCGCGCACCACCACGGCAAAGCGGTCCCAGAGCAGGCAGCCAAGCAGCACGATCACCACTTTCAGCGAGCCACCGATCAGCGATGCGGAGGCCAGCGCGATCATCACCACCGGCATCGCCAGGCGTGTGGTGATCAGGTAGCTGATCACAGCGTCGGTCTTGCCGCCGAAGTAGCCGGCCAGCAGGCCCATGATGGTGCCGATGACGCCAGAGATGAGCGCCGCCGAGAAACCGATGAATAGCGAGATGCGTGCGCCGTACAGCAGGCGTGACAAGTAATCGCGGCCCAGTTTGTCGGTGCCCAGCACATAGTCCCAGGTGCCGTTGGCCATCCATACCGGTGGTTTCATGCGCAGCATCACATCCTGCGCGTAAGGGTCGTAGGGGGCCAGCCAGGGGGCGAACAGTGCGCCAAACAGAATGATCAACAGCAGTACCGCGCCGATGGCAAAACCGCGGTGCGCGAAGCTGCTGCGCAACGTGCGCCAGGCACTGCGCGCCGGTGGCTGGTAATCGTTGATCAGCAGCGGCGATGAGGTGGTTGTACTCATGGGGCCTCCTATTTCACGCGAATGCGCGGGTCGAGCAATGCGTTGAGCACGTCGGCCAGCAGGGTGAGGACGATGTAGATCACCGCGATCAACAGCACGACCGCCTGCACCACCGGAAAGTCGTCGCGGGCAATCGCATCCCAGGCCAGTTGGCCGATGCCTTGCAGCGAGAAGACCGTTTCAATGACCACCGAGCCGCCAAGCATGAAACCGAACTCCACGGCGGCGAGCGCCACCACCGGGATCAACGCGTTGCGCAACGCATGCTTGAACAGCACGGTGGCGGGGCGCAGGCCCTTGGCACGCGCGGTGCGGATGTAATCGGAATTGAGCACGTCGAGCATGCCGGCGCGGGTCAGGCGCATGATCGCCGGTGTGGCGTAATAACCCAGCGCGATGGCGGGCATGACGAAGTGCGCCCAAGTCGAGTTGCCCGATACCGGCAGCCATTTCAGGGTGACCGAGAACACCACGATCAGCATCAGTGCGAACCAGAAACTCGGCATCGCCTGACCCAGTACCGCGATGCTCAGCGCCAGGCGATCAATCCATGTGTCGCGCTTCACGGCGGCCAGCACGCCCAACGGAATGGCAATCAGCAGCGCAATGCTCAGGGCTATTGCCCCCAGCCCGAGGGTGATCGACAGGCGCGAGGCGATCAGGTTGTAGACCGATTCCTGAAAGAAGAACGAGTCACCCAGATCCAGGCGTACCACGTCGGCCAACCATTCGAAATACTGCGTAACCAATGGTTTGTTGAGGCCGTATTGCACACGGATCTGTTCGATCTGCTCGCTGCTGGCTTCCGGCCCGCCGATGGCGGTGGCCAGGTCGCCGGACAGGTGCAGCAGGGAAAAGCTGATCACCGACACGGTGATCGCTACGCACAGGGCAATGCCCAGGCGGCGCAAGAGAAATCCGAACATGGCAAGTGACCTTGTGTTCAGGGAATGACGGGCTGGCTGCCGATGCTGCAAGGCGCATCACGCACCTCACAGCCGGTCTCGCCAATTGACTTCACCAACGGCCTATTTCCAGCTCGACAGCACGAAGCGCGGCAGCTCGTCCGGATACGGCTTGAAGTTCAGGTCCGAGACGTAGGCGTAGTTCATCGAGTAGTTGAACAGCGGCGCCCAGTAGGCCTGCTCGCTGATGCGCTGCAACGCCTTGCGGTAATTGTCCTTGCGCACCTGCGGGTCCAGTGCATTGTCGGCGGTCTGCAGCCAGCCCTGGACTTGCGGGTCCTTGATGTTGTCGTCCGGGTTGCCCTTGAACCAGGTGCCGGCCGAGGCCGAGGTATCGAGAATCGAGAACGAACCCCAGGCCTGAAAAGACATTGGCACCTTGCCGCCACGCTGCTGGTCACGCAGGGCTGCGTACTTGAGGTAGCGCAGCTTGGCGTTGATGCCGACTGCACGCAGGTTGCCGATGATGGCTTCAACGTAGTCGCGGTCGCGGTAGGCGAATATTTCGGTTTCAAAGCCGTTCGGGTAACCCGCTTCGGCAAGCAGCGCCTTGGCCTTGGCCGGGTCATAGTTGTAGACCGTGGCTGCCGTGGTGTCGCAACCGAACTGACCGGGGTAGCAGGCGACCTGCAATGGTTTGCTTTCGCCACCGACCAGTTGCGAGGCCAGACCGTCACGGTTGATCGCATAGTTGATTGCCTGGCGTACTTTCAGGTGCTTCATTGGCGAGTCGGCGCTGGAGGTGCCGCGCGCATCCAGAATCAGAAAGCCGATACGCATGGTCGCGCCGCTGGTGACCACCAGGTTGGGCATGGCTTTGAGGTTTTCGGCCTGATCCGGCGCTACGCGCCAGGTCCAGTCGATGCCACCGGTCATCAGCTCGGCCAGACGTGTTTCAGCATCGGCAATCACGCGAAAATTGATGTGAGCGATCTTCGGCTGGCCCTGTGGGCTGCCCTGAAAGTAATCCGGGTTCTTGTCCATCTTCACGCCTTCACCGGTAGCAATGGCCGTCACCTTGTAAGGCCCCGTGCCAATTGGTTTACGGCTGAAGCCTGCCATCCCGACCTCTTCGAAATACTTTTTCGGGAACATCGGCACAGCGTTGGAAAGGTATTCCAGCGCAGGCGGGAAAGGCTTTTTCAGGTGCAGGCGCACGCTGTAGTCACTCAGTTTTTCGGCACTCTTGATCCAGTCGACGTTTTGTACGGTGACCACCTTGGATTCGGGCGATACCACGTAATTGAGGGTGAATACCACGTCATCTGCGGTAAACGGATCGCCGTTGTGAAACTTCACGCCCTCGCGCAGCTGGAAATCGATGGTGGTGTCGTCGACCTGCTTCCAGCTGGTGGCGAGCATCGGTTGGTACTCGCCGTTGTCGGGGTTGCGATAGACCAGGTTGTCCCAGATCAGGCGACCGAGAATCACGCCCTCGCGCAGGTCGTTGTGATAGGGGCTGATGTTCTCCGGTTCGCTGTCGGAGGCGTAGACCAGTGTGTCGTCGGCCTTGCCAGCCAAGGCGGAAAAACTGCTGAACAGGCTCAATAGCGCGATGCTGCGAGCGAAACCCTTGATTCCCATGCCGTCGTCTCCAATAGGCAAAGTGGATGTATCAAAGGGCAGTGGGGTCGCAAATGCGAGAAGAGGGGAGAAGCGAGGCTGCAGTGTTCTTTTGATTGGGTTGTTTTGATGTTGCGCCTCGACATGACTCTAGGCAAAGCGTATCAATGCCACAAGCACAATATTTCGAACCTTTCATTGCCGAAAAGGCAACGCAGGAGCCGCAATGCAACTCTACGGCGTACAGTCCACTGCGTTGCGCTACTTCCTCGAAGTGGCGCGTTGCGGGTCAATCAGCGAGGCGTCGATCCGGCTGAATGTCGCGTCCTCGGCAGTCAGTCGGCAGATCAGCAAGCTGGAGCGCGAGCTGGATGCCGTGCTGTTCGAGCGCCAGGCACGCGGCATGATGCTCAGCGAGGCGGGTATCCGTCTGGCAGCCTATGCGCGCAAATCACAACTGGAAGCCGAGCAGGTGGTGCTGGAAATCACCGAGCTGCAAGGCTTGCAGCGTGGGCATGTGCGAATTGCCTGCTCGGAGGGCTTTGCCCTGGATTTCCTGCCACGGTGCATTGCGCGGTTCCGGCGGCTGTATCAGGGCATCCATTTCTCGATGGAAGTCTGCGCGCCGGCCCAGGCCACAGAGCGGGTGCGCTCCGGGGATGCGGACCTGTGTCTGACCTTCAGCCTGACACCGCAGAACGAAATCAAGGTCGAGCACATTCACAGCGGCGCGATCTGCGCGGTGGTCAGTCATAACCATCCGCTGGCCTCACGCACAGAAGTCTCGCTGGCCGAGCTGCAACCCTATGCCATCGCCCTGACCAATACCGATACGACCTTGCGCCAGTTGTTCGACATCTGCTGCGGGGTGCAGGGCCTGCTGTTCGATCCGGTGCTGACCAGCAATTACATTGGCGCGCTGTTGCGGTTCGTGCGTGAGGAGGGCGGTATCAGCCTGTCCAGCGAGATGACGCTGGACAAGCGCGCCCACGAAAAACAGCTCAAGTCGCTGCCGATCAGCGACGAAGGCATGAAGGCGCGCCGTATCGAACTGCAAAGCATGGCCGGGCGCAACTTGCCCGCAGCGGTTGCGGCCTTCAGGGATTTTCTGATCGAGGAACTGGCAAAGACCTGACACGCAGATGGCGTCGGCGGTGCGCGGTAACGGGCTGGGAGCGTTTGGTTGATGAAGTTCGTAAGCATGATGTTATAGTATAACGAATTTACGGCTGCACGCTGTATAGCCGTGAACCGCCAACATCAGGCCTCGCCCTTAGGCGAGGTTTGCCAAAGAGACGACTGACGCACATGAACAACCCCCTCCCAGACGTTGCCCTGACGGAAGTTTCCTCGGCCCTGGTTTCACTTGACTGGGTCGGCATGCAGGGCGTCGAAGTGCCTGTCAGGCTGGCCGAAGCGGGCGTCCGGCACCCGGTCCATGCGCATGTCGATCTGCAAGTCGATCTGGCCGATCCGAGTGTCAAGGGTATCCATATGTCGCGGCTCTACCGGCTCCTCGACAGGTTTGCCGAGCACCAGATACTGAGCCCCGATACGTTGTCTGCGCTGATGGAAGCCATGGTTGAAAGCCACCTGGACTGCCATTCCAGCCGCGCCCGGCTCACCCTGAGCTTCAATCTGCTGTGCCGTCGCCCGGCGTTGATTACCGAAGGGCTCAGCGGCTGGAAATCCTACCCGGTGAAGCTTGACGCCACTTGGCACGCTGGCCGTTTGTGCCTCGACGTTTCAGCCGACATCACTTATTCGTCTACTTGCCCGTGCTCGGCTGCACTGTCTCGACAATTGCTGGAAGGCGCTTTTACGGCACGCTTTGGCAGGCAGTCGTTTGTCGACCCGATGCAGGTTGCGACCTGGCTGCGCGAGAACGCCTCGTTCGCCACGCCGCACAGCCAGCGCAGCGTGGCTACCGTTCAGGTGCGGGTGGCCGAGCAGGCGACCGAACTGGGCCTGATGACGCTGATCGACGCGGTCGAGCAGGCGTTGGGCACCCCGGTGCAAACCGCCGTCAAACGTGCCGACGAGCAGGCATTCGCCCGGCTCAACGGCCAGAACCTGATGTACGTCGAAGACGCCGCACGCAAGGTCCAGCAAGCGCTGGAAGGCCGCTATGCAGCCTCCAGCGTCAGTGTGCGTCACTTCGAAAGCCTGCATCCGCACGATGCGGCCGCCCAGACTTCCAACTACCTGTCCTGAGGCTTCATACCGTGATCCGTAAAAATCCTTCCGGCCATCTGCCGGTCATCGCCGAATCCGCCTACATCGATAAAACCGCGATCATCTGCGGCAAGGTGATCATCAAGGACAACGTGTTTGTCGGCCCTTATGCCGTGATCCGCGCCGACGAAGTCGACGCTACAGGGGACATGGAGCCGATTGTCATCGGTGCCAATTCCAATATTCAGGATGGCGTGGTGATTCACTCCAAATCGGGTGCTGCGGTGACCATCGGCGAGTTCACCTCGATTGCCCACCGCTCCATCGTGCACGGACCTTGCATGGTCGGAGATCGCGTGTTCATCGGCTTCAACAGCGTGCTGTTCAACTGTCAGGTCGGCAACGGCAGTGTGGTCAGACACAACTCGGTGGTCGACGGTCGCGATTTGCCGGAGAATTTTTACGTGCCGTCCACCACCCGGATCGGGCCTAATACTGATCTTTCGCAATTCCCGCCGGTGAGCATTTCGGCCTCGGAATTTTCCGAAGACGTGGCGCACACCAACATTGACCTGGTGCGCGGCTACAAGGCACTTCAGAACGAGTTCTGACACAGAACACAATCGACTCATTGCACTTCCGGCTACGGATCTGGATTTTTCATGACAGCAGTTGTTCAACCAACCCGCGCGCCAGCATCACGGCTGCGCTCTATTGATGCTCTGCGCGGGCTGATCATTCTCTTCATGCTGCTGGACCACGTGCGGGAAACCTTCTTCCTGCACCGCCAGGTCCTCGACCCGATGGAGGTCGCAAGCACCGAACCCGCCCTATTTTTCAGCCGCACACTGGCGCATTTATGTGCGCCGCTGTTCGTTCTGCTGACCGGGCTTTCGGCGTACCTGTATGGCGAGAAATATCAGGGCAAGACTGACGTGTCGGCGTTTCTGCTCAAGCGCGGGCTGTTCCTGATTGCCCTGGAGTTCACCTTGGTGAGCTTCGCCTGGACCTTCCAGTTCCCGCCGACCATCATCTACCTGCAAGTGATCTGGGCCATCGGCCTGAGCATGCTTGCGCTGTCGCTGATGGTGTATCTGCCGCGCTGGGCGCTGGTGGTCATTGGCGTGGTGATCATTGCCGGGCATAACCTGCTGGACTCACTGCACTTCGGCGTCGAGTCGGCCATGCACATCCCGTGGGCGATTCTGCATGATCGGGGCTGGATCGAAGTGTCCGATAACCTGCGTTTCCGTACCTCTTACCCGTTATTGCCGTGGATCGGCATTATCGCGCTGGGCTACGCCGCAGGCCCCTGGTTTGCCGGCAGCTACGATGCTGCGAAACGACGTGCAAACCTGTGGATGTGGGGTGGGGGAGCGCTGTCGGGCTTTGTGGTCCTGCGCATGATCAACGGCTACGGTGAAAAACCGTGGAGCGTTGGCGAGACCGGTGTGCAAACGGTCATGAGCTTCTTCAACATCACCAAATACCCACCGTCGTTGCTGTTCATCAGTCTGACGCTGGGGATCGGTCTGCTGATTCTCATCGCCTTCGAACGCAGTCAGGAAAAAAGCTGGTTGCGGCCATTGGTAGTGCTCGGCTCGGCACCGATGTTTTTCTACCTGCTGCACTTGTACGTCCTGAAGATTCTGTACCTGATTGCCGTAGCGATCTGGGGAACCAATCAGGGCAAGTACTTCGGTTTCGACCACATGTGGGGCGTCTGGCTGACCTCGGTGGTACTGGCGGTGCTGCTGTTTCCAGCGGTGCGCTGGTTCGCTGCGCTGAAGGCGCGTCGTCGCGATATCAGCTGGTTGAAATACCTGTAACCACCGTAGGCACGGCGCGCCAGCAGGCGCGCCGCTGCCGGTCTGGCCTCAATCGCCCTGCGCACCATAGTTCATGATCGACAGTAGCTTGATCGGCACCTGCACCAGTTGCTCGGGTCCGTGGGGAATGTCGCCGTCGAAGGTCAGGCTGTCACCGGCCTGCATCGGATACAGCTGATTGCCGTGGCGGTAGATCAGTTCACCTTCGAGCAGGTGGAGAAACTCGGTGCCGGGGTGTGAGAAGGTCGGAAACTCCTCGCTGGCATCGTCCATCGTCACCATGTACGCCTCGAAACTCTTCTTCGGCCCACGGGTATGGTTGAGCAAGTGATAGGTGTGGCCTTTCTCGGTGCCGCGCCTCACCACCTCAAGCCCTTCATCGGCTTTCACCAGCAGTGCACTGCTGCCTTGCTGATCGTACTGGCTGAACAGCTTGGACATGGGCATGCCCAGCACGTCGCAAAGACGGCTGAGATTGTCGAGGCTGGTCGACACCTGTGCATTCTCGATCTTGCTCAGCATGCCTTGGCTGATACCGGCAATGCGCGCTACGTCGGCAAGCTTCAGCTCTTGAGCCTGGCGCTGGCGTTTGATCTGAATACCCAGGTACTGCTCAAGCTTCAATTTGGGATGCGGTTCGGTCGGCATATTCATCGGCTGCGCACAGTTTCCGTTCAATAATTTTTATTTCGCACTGGGAATGTGCATTTCGCCGCTGTCATCGCGTGCTTCAGTTGCAGATTATTCCCGGAGGGAAAACGAGTTTCCCATAGAAACAGCTGAATTGCCCCTTCCACGTCTCTTCGATTTGCTGGCATACCAAACTGGCAAGCGCTTTGCATTCCTAAAGGGAAAGTAACTTTCCTGTTCAGAATATATTCTCGGCAGGTAGTGAAACAACGCTCCTTCCCTGAAACGTTTTGCCATGCCAGGAGACACGTCCCATGTTGCCACCCGAAACACAGCGCCTGATCGAACAGCACGGCATCAAGTACGTGCTGGCTCAGTTCGTGGATATTCATGGTTCGGCCAAGACCAAGTCGGTTCCTGTGACGGGCCTGGAAATGGTTGCAGAGGACGGTGCCGGGTTCGCCGGTTTCGCTATCTGCGGCATGGGCATGGAACCCCACGGCCCGGACTTCATGGCCAGGGGCGACCTGTCGTCGCTGACCCCGGTGCCTTGGCAGCCGGGGTATGGGCGGGTGGTGTGCATCGGTCATGTGGATGGCAAGCCGTGGCCCTATGACAGCCGTTATGTGTTGCAGCAGCAGGTCGAACGCCTCAGCCAGCGTGGCTGGACCCTCAATACCGGGCTGGAGCCCGAGTTCAGCCTGTTCAAGCGCGATGCTGCGGGCAGCCTGCAAATGGTCGATGCCAGCGATAACCTCGACAAGCCTTGCTATGACTACAAGGGGCTGTCGCGTTCGCGTGAGTTTCTCGAGCGCTTGACCGAGGCGCTACAGCCGGTGGGCTTCGACATCTATCAGATCGATCATGAAGATGCCAACGGCCAGTTCGAGATCAATTACACCTACAGCGAGGCCATGGAATCGGCGGACCGCTTCACTTTCTTCCGCATGGCCGCCGGGGAGATCGCCAACGACATGGGCATGATCTGCTCGTTCATGCCCAAACCTGATCCCAAGCGTGCCGGCAATGGCATGCACTTTCACCTGTCGATCGCCAGTGCCAGCAGCAAGAACCTGTTCCACGACGCCAGCGACCCCAGCGGCATGGGCCTGTCGAAAATGGCCTATCACTTTGCGGCTGGCCTGCTGGCTCACGGCCCCGCGCTGTGTGCCTTCGCGGCACCCACGGTCAACTCCTACAAACGCCTGGTGGTCGGCAATTCGCTGTCGGGGGCCACCTGGGCCCCGGCCTTCATTGCCTTCGGCGCCAACAACCGTTCGGCGATGGTGCGCGTGCCCTATGGCCGTCTGGAGTTTCGCCTGCCGGACGCCGGTTGCAACCCGTATCTGGTCAGCGCCGCGATCATCGCCGCAGGGCTGGACGGCATCGACCGGCAACTGGAAATCGATCACGTCTGCAACGAGAACCTTTACACATTGAGCCTGGAAGAAATCGCCGCACGGGGCATCAAGACCCTGCCGCAGTCACTCAAGGAAGCCTGCGATGCACTCGAAGCCGACCCCTTGTTCGCCGAGGTGCTGGGCAACGAGATCGTTGGTGAGTTCATCCGCCTCAAACGCATGGAATGGGTGGAGTACAGCCGCCACGTGAGCGACTGGGAAGTGAAGCGTTATATAGAGTTTTTTTAGTGGAGCAGCTGCAAGTTTCAAGCTTCAAGCGGCAAGCAGAAGCTGGATTGCGGCGTATTTGATTTCTCTGTCTATGCGGTTGGTTTCTAGCTTGCAGCTTGTAGCTAAAAGCTTGCCGCTCCCGAACAAGGTGAGGCTTATGTGCGGAATCGTTGGTTTGTATCTGAAAAACCCGGCGCTGGAGTCGCAACTCGGCAAGTTGTTCGAGCCGATGCTCGAAGCCATGACCGACCGTGGACCGGACAGTGCCGGGTTCGCTATCTATGGCGATGAAGTGGCGCAGGGCTGGGTCAAGCTGACCTTGCAGGCCACCACCGAACAGCATGATTTCACGGCGCTGATCGCGGCACTGCAAAGCAGGCTGGATGCACCACTGGAATGGTTTCAGAACGCCAGCGCCGTGGTATTGAAGATTCAGGCCGAAGAAGCCCCAGTGCGTGCCGCGCTGGCGGAGCTGGCGCCCACCGTGCGCATCATGAGCGCCGGGCAGAGTATCGAGATCCTCAAGGGCATGGGGTTGCCGAGGGAGATTTCCGAGCGCTTCGGTCTGGCGTCCATGAAGGGCAGCCACATCATCGGCCACACGCGCATGGCCACTGAAAGTGCGGTGACCATGGAAGGCAGTCATCCGTTTTCCACGGGTTCGGACCTGTGTCTGGTGCACAACGGCTCGCTGTCCAATCACTTTCGCCTGCGCCAGAACCTGCGCCGTGAAGGCATTCACTTCGAGACCGACAACGACACCGAGGTGGCCGCCGGTTATCTGGCCTGGCGCCTGCAACAGGGCGACAGCCTCAAGCAGGCGCTCGACAAATCGCTGGAGGACCTCGATGGCTTTTTTACCTTCGCCATCGGCACGCGCAACGGTTTTGCGGTGATTCGCGATCCGATTGCCTGCAAACCGGCCATTCTCGCCGAAACCGACGATTACGTCGCCATGGCCTCGGAATATCAGGCGCTGTCCAGCCTGCCGGGGATCGAAAACGCCAGGGTCTGGGAACCGGTCCCGGCGACCATGTACATCTGGGAACGCGAGCCAGCCGAGGGAGCACGCTCATGAAAACCGTCGATCTTTCCAGCGCCACCGTGCGTGATCTCAATCAGGCCCTGCACGACCAGGTCAAGGCATTGCAGGACCGCGAATGGCTGGTGACGCATCCCGATGGCGCGCATAACCTGGCGGTCGGCGTCAACGAGGCCATCTCCATCGATATTCAGGGCCATGCCGGCTATTACTGCGCGGGCATGAACCAGAAAGCCTCAATTACCGTGCACGGCAATGTCGGTGTTGGCTGCGCCGAGAACATGATGTCCGGCGCAGTCCGAGTCAAGGGCAGCGCTTCGCAGGCCGCAGGTGCCACAGCGCACGGCGGTTTGCTGGTGATTGAAGGCGATGCCGGGGCACGCTGTGGCATTTCCATGAAAGGCATCGACATTGTGGTCGGCGGCAGCATTGGCCACATGAGCTGCTTCATGGGCCAGGCCGGTCGGCTGGTGGTCTGCGGCGATGCAGGCGATGCGCTGGGCGACTCGTTGTACGAAACGCGGATCTACGTCAAAGGCAAGGTCGAGTCGCTGGGCTCTGACTGCATCGCCAAGGAGATGCGCGAAGAGCATCTGCAGGAGTTGCAGGAGTTGCTCAATCGCGCGGGCTTCAACGAGAAGGCCGCGGATTTCAAGCGCTACGGCTCGGCCCGTCAGCTTTACAACTTCAAAGTCGATAACGCCTCCGCGTACTGATTCAGGAGCACTACCATGAGCGACCCTATCAGCCACAAACCTGCTCCAGTCCTGCGCGAGTCGGCCACCTTCGATCGCCTGACCATTCAGGAAATCCAGCGTGCTGCGGAAACCGGCATCTACGATATTCGCGGCGGCGGCACCAAACGCAAACTGCCGCACTTCGACGACCTGCTGCTGCTAGGCGCCAGCGTCTCGCGCTACCCGCTGGAAGGCTATCGCGAGAAGTGCGGCACCGACGTGGTGCTGGGTAATCGGTTCGCCAAAAAGCCGCTGTACCTGAAAATTCCGGTGACTATTGCAGGCATGAGCTTCGGCGCATTGTCGGCCAACGCCAAGGAAGCACTGGGTCGCGGCGCAACCATCGCGGGGACCAGCACCACCACCGGCGACGGCGGCATGACCCCGGAAGAGCGTGGCCAGTCGCAGCATCTGGTCTACCAGTACCTGCCATCGCGTTACGGCATGAACCCCGACGATCTGCGCAAGGCCGATGCCATCGAAATCGTCCTGGGGCAGGGCGCCAAACCCGGTGGCGGCGGCATGTTGCTGGGCATGAAAGTCACCGAGCGCGTGGCCGGCATGCGCACTTTGCCGGTCGGCGTCGATCAGCGTTCTGCGTGCCGTCACCCGGACTGGACCGGCCCCGACGATCTGGCGATCAAGATTGCCGAGATTCGCGAGATCACCGACTGGGAAAAACCGATCTACGTCAAGATCGGTGCCAGCCGTCCTTACTATGACGTGAAACTCGCCGTGAAAGCCGGCGCCGACGTGATCGTACTCGACGGCATGCAGGGCGGTACGGCGGCGACTCAGGAAGTGTTCATCGAACACGTCGGCATTCCGATTCTGCCTGCCATCCCGCAGGCGGTTCAGGCATTGCAGGAAATGGGCATGCACCGCAAGGTGCAATTGATCGTTTCCGGCGGCATCCGCAACGGCGCCGACGTGGCCAAGGCCATGGCGCTGGGCGCTGATGCTGTGGCAATTGGTACAGCCGCGTTGATTGCCCTGGGCGATAACCATCCGCGGCTCGACGAAGAACTGAAAAAGATCGGCTCGGCAGCGGGTTACTACGACGACTGGCAGAACGGCCGCGACCCGGCGGGCATCACCACGCAGGACCCGGAACTGTCCAAACGTCTCGACCCGGTCGAAGGCGGGCGGCGTCTGGCCAACTACCTGCGCGTGCTCGTCCTCGAAGCCCAGACCATGGCCCGTGCGTGCGGTAAATCACACCTGCACAACCTCGACCCGGAAGACCTGGTGGCGCTGACCGTCGAATCAGCCGCCATGGCCCGAGTGCCCTTGGCCGGGACGTCGTGGATTCCGGGTTCTGGTTCTGGTTACTGATTCGATAACGTGCTTATCGACCGCGATGGCACCGGCTGACGCCATAACGTGCTTATCGACCGCGATGGCACCGACTGACGCCATAACGTGCTTTTCGAACGCGATGGCACCGACTGACGCCATAACGTGCTTTTCGATCACGATGGCACAGACGACGCAGAGTGCGACGTTAGTGACGGCTGAGTCCTGGCGCTGATCCGGGGGTAGCCTGGCAGGACGCCAGGCTAGCCGCACCGGACCATGGATGGTCCGTTGCGGCGACCCCCGGATCAGTGACAGGGCGAAGGAACCCGACGAAGTCGGGCCGGAAACAGGAGCGAGGGGGTTTGGTTACTTTGGCCCGTCAAAGTAACTCGCCGAGGGGCGAAAAGGTGACCTGAGTCGAACCTCAATGCATCTGAAGTCGCAGAACCGCTGTGTGACGCAGAGCGTCACGAACTGCATTACCACGCGGAGCGTGGGAACGAGAACCTTGGTGGTTTAAGCCCCGCTTTCGGGCTCATCGGACTTATATATAACGCCATTCGCGCAACGAGAGCTTGCCCCCAAAGAGGCCGAAGAGCCTCGCCTGTCTCGATGACCTTCCTTGCTGCCAGACACTTTCCATTCATTTGCGGGAGCTTTGAACATGGTCAATCGTCTACACGGCAAATCCCTTACAGCTTTACTCGCACTAGGCGCCTTTGCTCCGATTGCGCAGGCAACTGACGCCCCCGTACTGAACACCGGCAGCACGGCATGGATGATCACCGCAGCCGTGCTGGTGCTGTTCATGTGCCTTCCGGGGCTGGCACTGTTTTACGGCGGGCTGGTGCGGGCCAAGAACATGTTGTCGCTGTTCACCCAGTGCTTCGGCATTGCCGGAGTGGTCGGCGTACTGTGGTTCATCTACGGCTACAGCATGGTGGTGGATACCAGCAACATGGTCGAAGGGCAGGTGAGCTTCAACAGCTTTGTCGGCGGACTGAGCCGCGCGTTTCTGGCCGGCATGACTCCCGACAGCCTGGTCGGTGACATTCCGGAAGGCGTGTTTGTGACCTTCCAGATGACCTTCGCCATTATCACGCCTGCGCTGATTGCCGGAGCCTTTGCCGAACGCATGAAATTCTCGGCCGCGCTGCTGTTCATGGCGCTGTGGTTCACCCTGGTGTATGCGCCGGTGGCGCATATGGTCTGGGGCGGGGCAGGTGCACTGATGCACAACTGGGGCGTGCTGGACTTTGCCGGTGGCACCGCCGTGCACATCAATGCCGGTGTCGCGGCACTGGCGGCGTGTCTGGTGCTGGGCAAACGCAAGGGCTATCAGAATACCCCGATGCCTGCACACAACCTGAGCCTGACCATGGCTGGCGCGGCGATGCTTTGGGTCGGCTGGTTTGGTTTCAATATCGGCTCCGGTGGCGGCCTGAACGGCACCTCAGGCATCGTCATGCTCAACACGCAGGTGGGTGCCTGCGCCGGAATACTCGGCTGGATGTTCACCGAGTGGTTCAAGGTCGGCAAACCCAGCGCGCTGGGCCTGGCAAGCGGCGCGTTGGCGGGTCTGGTCGGCATCACCCCGGCGTGTGCCTACGTCGGAGTCGGCGGAGCACTGGCGATTGGCGTGCTGTGCGGGGTGTTCTGCTACCTGAGCGTGACCGTCCTGAAGAAACGCCTGGGTTACGACGACAGCCTCGACGTGTTCGGCCTGCACGGCATCGGCGGCATGATCGGTGCCGTGCTCACCGGCGTGTTCTGCGTGCCGGCAATGGGCGGGCTGGTGCCGGACGTGACCATGGGAGCCCAGGTGATTGCCCAGATCAAAGGCGTGTTGTTCACCACGGTATATTGCTTCGCAGTCAGCTGGATCATCCTTAAGGCCGTGCAGGCACTGATCGGCCTGCGTGCTCATGAATCAGTGGAGGAAATGGGTTTGGATCTGGCCGAGCATAATGAACGGGCTTATAACCATTGAAAGGGCTGTCGTGCCAATGTCATGTCTTGCCCGTAATCACTGCGCATAAAAACCGCCGTATGACGCAGAGCGTCACGAACTGCATTCCCACGCGGAGCATGGGAACGATCAATATTGTGGTCTGAGCAGCATTTTCAGTGCTCCTCAGACCATCTCAACACTCAACGAAACACCGGCACCACGTGCTTGATGAACAGCTCAAGTGATTTTTTCTTCTCGGCGTGCGGCAGACTGTTGTCGCACCAGAAGCTGAACTCGTCGACCCCCAGCTCCTGGTAATGACGGATGCGCGGGATGATCTCTTCCGGCGTGCCGATCATGGTGTTCTTGCGGATATTCTCCAGCTCGAACTCCGGACGCTCCTTGAATTTCTCTTCCGGGCTGGGCGCCAGAAAACCATTCACCGGCGTCTGCTTGTTGCCGAACCAGGCGTCGAAGGTGCGGTAGAACTTCGCGATGGCGGCAGCACCGGTTTTCCAGCCTTCAGGGTTGTCCGCAGCATGCACATGCGTGTGGCGCAACACCATCAGTTGTGGCCGAGGTACGTCAGGGTTATTGGCCAGCGCTGCTTCGAACTTGTTCTTCAGGTCGACGACTTCTTCGTCGCCCTTCATCAATGGTGTGACCATCACATTGCAGCCGTTCTGCACGGCGAAGTTATGCGAATCAGGATCGCGCGCAGCGATCCACATGGGTGGCGTGTTGATCGGCTTGGGCACGGAGGTCGAAGTCGGGAATTTCCAGATATCGCCGTCGTGGGCGTAGTCACCCTGCCACAGCGCACGCACCACCGGCACCATTTCGCGCAGCGCCTTGCCGCCTTCGGAGGCCGGCATGCCGCCCGCCATGCGGTCGAACTCCACTTGATAGGCGCCGCGTGCCAGGCCGACTTCCATGCGTCCGTTGCTGATCACATCCAGCAGCGCGCATTCTCCCGCCACCCGCAACGGATGCCAGAACGGCGCAATGATGGTGCCCGCGCCCAGATGAATGCGCGTGGTTCTGGCGGCCAGATACGCCAGCAGCGGCATCGGGCTCGGCGAGATGGTGTATTCCATCGCGTGGTGTTCGCCGATCCATACGGTGCTGAAACCGCCTTGCTCGGCCATCAGCGTCAGCTCGGTCAGGTCTTCGAAAAGCTGGCGATGACTGACACTTTCATCCCAGCGTTCCATGTGCACGAACAACGAAAACTTCATGACACTTACCTCGCTTAAATCCTGACGCCTGCACGGGCGTGGTGAGTTATTTCTGTCTGATGGTATACCGTAATACTTTACGTGCAAGCGTTTTTTGCGTCCGACGTGTTGGCTGAATGGCGCGGCAGCCGAAATGAAAAAGCGCCTCATGAGAGGCGCTTTCGGGCGTGGTGAATTCAGCCGGGGAGGTGCTTGATCAGGGCGAGATCAGCTGCAGGCTTCGGACTCGATATAGTCGGCTGTGGAGTCACGTATCACCGGTCCCATGCCGCTGATGGCCTGAGCCTGTTCCATGATCTCCAGGGTAGAGCCGGTGCCCACCAGGTTCACTGTGTGATTGGCGCAGTTGTAGACGCGCTTGGAGTAGATCACGCCCAGCAGACCTTCACGTCGAGTAACGACGACGCGCGCTTGGGCGCTGCCGCTTTTCTCCACCAGCGCGTGCTGCCCGGTCGGGTCATGGGGGACGTTTATGGTTTTGGCTTCGGCATGCGCCGACAGTGCGGGGATCATCAAGACCAGTAAAAAGGCATGCAGTTTCATCGGTGCTCCTGCGGATGAATACGGTTTCATTGGATCCAAAATTACCCTAGCCATTTGATTCTGGATAGCTGCGCGGTCAGCCTTCCGTCGGTTTGTTTCTGCGCAATTAAACGCTGCGTGAGTGAGTAACCCGGCCAGGTACTGTTGCTCTGGCAACAGCGTTTCGACAGCCTGCCGAAGTGCAAACAGTTGACGCTACTCTCCAGGCGCTGCAACCCTTTGATCTATAGTCATTTAACTGTCTGGCACGGTTGCTGCTCTGTGCTTCTGCAAGCCCGTTCGATTAATGCGCTCGGGAAGCCTGCAGTCAGAGGAGTGCCGATATGAGCCAATCTTCCATAAAATTTGCGTACTGGGTTCCGAACGTCAGCGGTGGGCTGGTCGTCAGCAAGATCGAACAGCGCACCAGCTGGACCATCGACTACAACCGCAAGCTGGCGCAGATCGCCGAGCAATCCGGTTTCGAATATGCGCTGACGCAAATTCGCTTCACCGCCGGTTACGGTGCGGAATTCCAGCATGAGTCCGTAGCGTTCAGCCATGCCCTGTTGGCGGCCACCGAAAAGCTCAAAGTCATTGCAGCAATATTGCCAGGACCGTGGACGCCCTCTGTGGCGGCCAAACAACTGGCAACCATTGATCAGCTCACCGCCGGGCGCGTGGCGGTCATTATTGTCAGCGGCTGGTTCAAGGGCGAGTTTCAGGCCATTGGTGAACCCTGGCTGGAGCACGACGAGCGCTATCGCCGTTCCGAAGAGTTCATTCGGGCCCTCAAGGGTATCTGGACCACCGACAATTTTACCTTCAAGGGCGACTTCTATCGCTTCCACGATTACACCCTCAAACCCAAGCCGATCCAGCGTCCTCATCCCGAGATCTTTCAGGGCGGCAGTTCACGTGCTGCGCGTGATATGGCGGCCCGGGTGTCAGACTGGTATTTCACCAATGGCAATACCGTCGAAGGCATCAAGGCCCAGGTCGATGACATTCGAGCCAAGGCTGCCGCGAACGGCCATTCGGTGAAAATCGGCGTCAATGCCTTCATCATTGCCCGGGACACCGAAGAAGAAGCGCGAGCGGTGCTGGCCGAAATTGTCGACAAGGCAGACCCGGAAGCCGTCAATGCGTTTGGTGATGCTGCGAAACAGGCCGGCAAGGCCAGCCCGGAAGGCGAGGGCAACTGGGCCAAATCCACCTTTCAGGATCTTGTGCAGTACAACGATGGCTTCAAGACCAATTTGATCGGCACGCCGCGTCAGATTGCCGAGCGCATCGTCGAGCTCAAGTCCGTTGGTGTCGATCTGGTACTTTCCGCATTTCTGCATTTCCAGGAAGAAGTCGCCTATTTCGGCGAGCACGTGCTGCCTTTAGTGCGCGAGCTGGAAGCTGCGGCACTGCGCAAACCTGTCGCCGAAACAGCATGAAGCCCGGCAAATACGTGCGTCCTGCCTTGCCCCTGTAAGCGAGCTTCGCTTCCAGCCCCTTCAGAAAACAGCCCTCCAGAAAATCAGGCACCACTGTGATCCAGTGCGTGCCTGTCTGCGTATGTTGAACCCCGATCAACCAATAGACCGCTGTACGTGGCATTATGATGCCACTCTCTGGCATGCTTCATTAATGCCAGGCCTTCAGGTACGGCCGAACGCTTGCCGACAATGGCAGTTGATAGCGAAAGGATTGTCGATGGCCCCTGAGCAATCAGGTCCGGTTTTCAGAAAAACCAGATGCACTGGTTCTCACCTGTTGTGGAGGCAAGTTTTGAAACGCGACCTTCGGCTTGCGTCATGGCTGATCTTCGTAGTGTGCGCCTGCGTGGTGATGTTGATGGCCTGGCAAGCATGGACCGCGCGCCGTAACACGCTGGAGAACATCCAGACCAGCACGATTAATCTGGCTGGGGCGCTGAGCACTTACACGGACGGCATTTTCAAACAAAGCGAGCTGATGCTGATCGGCCTGACGGAGCGTGTCGAAAGAGACGGTGCCGGGCCCGAGCAGATCGAGCGTCTCAGATGGGTCATTGCCCGTGAGATGGGCGCGTTGCCGCAAATCGGTACGGTTTCGCTGTACAACGCTGACGGTATTTGCACCTTTTCAACCAATCCCAAGGCGATTGGCGTCAACAGCACCCAGCGCGAGTTCTTTCAGCACCACCTGCAGACGCCTGACAAAGCACCTTACATCGGCCCGACGATTCGCAGTCGCGCCTCCGGCGAATGGGTCATATCGGTCAGCAGGCGCATCAACCACCCTGATTCGAGTTTTGCCGGGCTGATGGTCGTGACCATTGGTGTCGATCATCTGTTGAAGTTCTATTCGGATATTCAGGTCGGCAAAACCGGCATCATCAGCCTGACGTCGACGGCCGGGCAGTTGCGTGTGCGCTATCCGCACCTGGAAGCGGAAATAGGTCGTGACCTCTCATCGACGCCGATCTTTACTTCTGAGCGCAATCGACCCTCTGGCACCACTCAGTTTGTCTCCAGAATCGACGGCGTTGCGCGCTTTTATGCGTTCAAGCGCAGCGCCGTGTACCCGATTGTCACTGTCGTCGCGCTGGGCCAGAAAGAGGCCATGCTCGACTGGCTGGGCCAGACCAAACAGTCGATTCTGGTCATGCTGGTGCTGCTCGGGCTGGTGGTCGGCCTTGGCATCCGTCTGATAGGGCACATTCACAGCCGTATACGTGCGGAAGATCAGTTACTCGATTCTCAGGCAGCCCTCATCCAGTTGAATCAGCACCTGGAGTTCATAGCTTCGGAAGACAAGCTCACCGGGCTGGCCAATCGCAGAAGATTCGATCAGTTTCTGGAGGTTGAATTCAAGCGTGCCAGACGCGAGCGCAGCCTGCTCTCACTGATTCTGATCGATGCCGATCATTTCAAGCGCTACAACGATCATTACGGCCATCTGGCTGGTGACGAGTGCCTGGTGGCAATGGCCCGTGTGGTCGAACAATGCATCCGCCGCCCCGGTGATGTTGCTGCTCGTTATGGCGGTGAAGAGATCGCGGTGGTGCTGCCCGGCACTGACGAGTCGAGTGCTCGTCAGGTGGCCGAGAACATCCTGCAGGCTATCCGCGACGAGCAGATCGAGCATCCCGCCAGCCCGTTTGGCATCGTGACGGTCAGCCTCGGCGTTGCCACCTTCGTCGGCACGGATCGACAACTCGACCAGCGCAGCCTGATCGAACTTGCCGACCGTGCGCTGTATGCCGCCAAGTCACAAGGTCGCAACCGGGTGAATGTGGCGTCGGAAATCGCTACCAGCACACTGCCGGCCTGGACCCGCGTCAAGGCATCGGCGGACTCGCAAACCGGCAGCGGGCCAACGGCGGAGTGACGGGATTGAAGCCCGCCAGCCCGCTGACCACTCGTCGTTTATGGTTTCTCGGGTAGCTGTGCATCGCCACCAACCTGCTGTACGTGCGGCTTGCGGCGCAACACTGACAGGACCCAGACAAAAAATATCGGCACCAGAATCACGCCCAGCAGTGTAGCGCTGAGCATGCCGCCTATGACGCCGGTGCCGATCGCGCGCTGGCTCGCTGCGCCTGCGCCGGTCGCCAGCGTGAGCGGCACGACGCCAAGGATGAAGGCCAGCGATGTCATGACAATCGGCCGAAAGCGCAGTCGCGCAGCCTGAAGTGCCGCGTCACGTAGCGAATGGCCCTGATCCCACAGCTCCTTGGCGAACTCGACGATGAGAATCGCGTTTTTCGCTGCCAGCCCGATGATGGTGATCAACCCGACCTTGAAGTACACATCGTTGGGCATGCCGACCGCAGTCACTGCCAGCACGGAGCCCAGCGCACCGACGGGTACGATCAGCATCACCACCAGCGGAATCGCCCAGCTTTCATATAGCGCAACCAACAGCAGGAACACCACCAGCAGCGCCAGGCCGAACAGGCCGGCTGCCTGGCCGCTGGCGACTCGTTCCTGATAGGAGAGGCCGGTCCATTCATAGCCGATGCCTTGCGGCAGTTCGGAAACGATCCGCTCGATTTCCGCCATCGCCTCACCGGTACTGACCCCCGGTGCTGCATCGCCGGAAATCCTGAACGCGGGGTAGCCGTTGTAGCGGGCGATCTGCACCGGGCCTTGTTCCCAGTGCGTCGAAACGAACGCGCCCAGCGGCACCAGCGTGCCGCTGCTGTTGGGCACGTAGAGCTTGAGCACGCTTTCCGGGGTCATTCGCGAACTTTGTTCTGCCTGCACGACGACACGTTGCTGACGCCCGGCATTGGCGAAGTCGCTGATCACCGAGGAGCCGAATGCAGTGGACAACGCGTTGCTGATCGACTCGAAACTGACGCCAAGCGCACGGGCTTTTTCGCGGTCGATATTCAGGCGCAATTGCGGCGCTTCGGCCAGACCTTCCATCATCGCGTAGAGAATCTTCGGGTTGCCGTTGGCTTCGCCGAGCAGCTTGTCGCGTGCCGCCAGCAGGGCTTCGCGGCCCAGGCCTGCACGGTCCTGCAGGCGCAGCGAGAAGCCGCCCGAGGTGCCCAGGCCGTCAATGGGCGGAGGCGTCACCGCCATCACCGTACCGTCGGCGAGCCCGGCAAAATGCTGGTTGAACGCCGCCGCTTCTTCAGCTGCCGACTGGCCCTTGCCGCGCTCCGACCAGTCCTTCAGGGTCGGGAACGCAAGACCGGCGTTTTCACCCATGCCCGAGAAGCTGAAGCCCAGCAGCATGGTCACCGCGCCGGTTGCCTCGCGTGACAGCATGTAGTTTTCCAGCAGTTGCGCGGTGGCGTCGGTACGCGCCCGGGTCGCGCCGGGCGGCAGTTGCACGTCGATGATCAGGTAACCCTGATCTTCCACGGGCACAAAAGACTCCGGCAGACGCAGGTAGAAAAAGCCCAGCAGACCGACGATACCGACGTACAACAGCATGTAGCGGCCAGCGCGTTTGATCATGCTGGAACTGGCCCGCTCGTAACGGTCGGTGAATTTACCGAACAGCCGATTGAAGCCGCCGAAGAACCCACGCTTCTCACTGTGCCCGGCAGGAATCGGCTTGAGCAACGTGGCACACAGTGCCGGGGTAAAGGTCAGGGCCAGGAAACCCGAGAACAGAATCGACACGGCCAGCGACAGCGAGAACTGCTGGTAGATGACCCCGACCGAGCCACCCATGAACGCCAATGGCAGAAACACGGCGGCCAGTACCAGCGTGATACCGAAAATCGCGCCGGAGACCTGCTGCATTGCCTTGACCGTTGCGGCTGCCGGAGAAAGGCCTTCTTCGGCCATGATCCGCTCGACGTTTTCCACCACCACAATGGCGTCGTCGACCAGAATACCGATGGCCAGCACCATGCCGAACATGGTCATCATGTTCACCGAGAAGCCCATCAGGTACATGATCGCCAGGGTCCCGGCCAGACACACCGGCACCACAATGGTCGGGATCAGCGTGTAGCGAATGTTCTGCAGAAACAGGAACATCACCAGGAACACCAGCACCATGGCCTCGATCAGGGTGTAGATCACCTTGTCGATGGCCACGTCGACGAAGCGTGAGGTGTCGTACGGTATCGAAAACTCGACGCCTTCCGGGAAATTGACCGACAGCTCGGTGAGGCGCTGATTGACTGCCCGGGCGGTCTGGATCGCATTGGCACCTGGCGACAGTTGCACGGCACCGGCCACTGCACGTTGCCCGTTCAGGCGCGATTCAAAACTGTAATCCTGACTGCCGATGGCCACGCGTGCCACATCGGACAAATGCACCGTGGAGCCGTCTTCGTTGGCACGCAATACGATGCGGCCGAACTCCTCCGGGTTGTCCAGCGTGCCCTTGACCGCCAGTGTCGCGGTCAATTCCTGCAGTGATGAGCCCGGGCTGCTGCCGAAGCTGCCTGCGGGAACCTGCACGTTCTGCGCACGAATGGCCGCGTTCACGTCATCGATGGAGAGCCCGAAACCAACCAGCTTCTGCGGATCGATCCAGACCCGCATTGCGGCTTCGGCGGCGAAAAACTGTAACCGGCCGACGCCGTTCACCCGGCTGATTTCATTATTGACGTTGCGGGCCGCGTAGTCGGCCAGCGCGACCGTATCCTTGGTGGCCGAGCCGTCCTTGTAGTTCAGGGTAAAGATCAACAGGAAGCCGGAGCTGGCCTGTTCGACTTGCAGGCCCTGGCTGAGCACCGTCTGCGGCAGACGCGCTTCGGCTTTCTTGATACGGTTCTGGACTTCAACCTGTGCCAGGTCCGGGTTGGTGCCCGGTACGAATGTCACATTGATTTCAGCGCTGCCGGTCGAGTTGCTGGTCGACTCGTAATACAGCATGCCCTTGGCACCGTTCAGCTCTTCCTCGATGACGCTGGTCACCGAATCGACCAGCACTTTCGCGGATGCGCCGGGGTAAGTAGCGGTAATGGTGATCTGCGGCGGTGCCACATCAGGGTACTGCGCCACTGGCAAGGCGGGCAGGGCCATCAGGCCTGCCAGCAGAATGAACAGGGCCAGCACCCAGGCAAAGTTGGGTCGCTTGATAAAGAACAGAGACATGAACGGTGATCCTCGATCGCGCTGAAGGCGGCTTTATTGCGACTTGGATTGCGGCTGGGCGGAGGGCGATTTGGCGACGACCTTGTCACCGGAATTGAGCCCGGTCATGTTGCCGACGACAACCTGTTCACCTGCCTTCAGCCCCTCGGTGATCTGCCAGCGCGAATCCTGCATTGCGCCGGTTTTGACCGGGCGGACTTCGACCGTACCGTCCTGCGCAATCACCAGTACGCGAGCTGCGCCATCACTGGAGCGCTGAACGGCACGTTGCGGGACGAGAATGGCATTGGCATCGACCCGCTGCGGTGTGCGCACCCGCACATACATGCCCGGCAGCAACACGCCTTTGGGGTTCGCGAAGCGGGCGCGTAACGAAACCTGGCCGGTGGTCCGGTCTACTGCAACGTCGGTAAACAACAGGGTGCCAGTGCTTTGATAGTCAGTACCGTCGACGCTCAGCGACAGCGCGTCTTCGCCACCCTTGGGCAGGCGACCTTCCTGAATGGCCTCGCGCATTTGCAAGGCGTCGGCAACCGGCTGGGTGAAGTCGGCGTAGACCGGGTCGAGTTGCTGGATGGTTGCCAGCAGGGTGGTTTCGCCCTGACCGACCAGCGCGCCTTCAGTGACCATCGCGCGGCCGATGCGTCCTGAAATAGGCGCCTTGACCGTGGCATAGCCCAGGTTCAGCCTGGCGGTTTCGACATCTGCCTGAGCCGACTTTTTAGCGGCGATGGCGTTTTGCAGCGCAGAGCGGGCGGTGTCGAAGGTCTGACGGCTGACCGCTTCGATTTCGACCAGCGACTCGTAACGTTTGACCGTAGCTTGAGTTTCGAACAGTGTGGCTTCTGTGCGGGCCAGGTCGCCCTGAGCTTTGGACAGCGCGGCCTTGAACGGTGCCGGGTCGATCTGGAACAGCACCGCGCCCGCTTTCACATCGGCGCCTTCCTCGAAATTGCGCGTGAGCACGATACCGGCCACCCGGGCGCGTACCTGCGCCACACGAACCGGTTCGATACGGCCGGGCAGTTCATCAACGACCGTGAACGATTCGGCTTTGACGGCAATGGCCTCCACCTCTTTGGGTGCTGTCGATGCAGCGTGATCCTGCTGCTGTTTCTGCTCGCACCCGGCCAGACCCAACACTGCCAGTAGCGCTACCGCAGGCATGACACGCCAATCGCTCAAACCACTCATCGCTCACCCGGGCGCAGCCCATCAGACACTAAAGCCGCGAATGATCTACTGTGTAAGAGAGTGAGTCAACATTGACTCATGTGAGACTTTAGTGACTAATTGTGTATAGGCTTTGAGAACGCGGTAAGGTTTCTGCACAATGCGCCGCCTGCCACTTAACACGAGTTGAAGACGTACCCGATGGAATTACCTGCCGCTGACGACAAATTTCTGAAAGCCCTGGCCGTTGCGCTGGTTGACCATTCCAACGGTACGCTCAAGGATATTGCTCAAGCGGCTGGCGTCAGCAAGGCGACGCTCAACCGCTTCTGCGGCACCCGCGCCAACCTCGTGGAACTGTTGCTCAATCACGCCTCGGACCTGATGAACCAGATGGTCGCCGACGCGGATCTGCAGCATGCTCCGCCGCTGGAAGCGCTTCAACGACTGGTCGACAACCACCTCATGCACCGCGAAATGCTGGTCTTTCTGGTATTTCAGTGGCGCCCGGATTCGCTCGATGAAAGCAGCGGAGGGCGCCGCTGGTTGCCTTACTCCGACGCCCTCGATGCGTTTTTCCTGCGTGGTCAGCATGAAGGTCTGTTCCGGATCGACGTCAGTGCCGCCGTCCTTACCGAAATGTTCGCAGCGCTGCTCTCCGGGATGGTCGACGCCGAACGCCGCGGCCGTGTGGCTCGCGCCGGTATGGGCGCATTGGTGACGCAGTTTTTTCTGCACGGCGCGGCGGCACGCTAAGCAAGTCTGTGCAGACGTCAGAAATCATAGGCAATCTTGCTGTACCAGAATCCACCGCCCGGATAGAACGGTGAATTGCCGTACAGGTTGAGTCCGACGGCGGAGGGGATTGCATTCTTGTCCGGGCGCACATCGAAGATATTGGTGCCGCCAACACTGAGGGTGATGTTGTCGTAGAGGGTGTAGGACACATCCAGGTCGGTGATCCACTTGGCCCCGAAGCTGCGATCACCGCTTTCCAGCTGCTGGAGGGTCTTGACCTTGCCGTAACGGGTGGTTTGCAGATTCACGCCCAGGTCGCCCAGCGTCCATTTGCCGCCCAATACCCATTTGGTTTTCGGTTGAGCATCGGTCAGGTCGCCTTCGCGGGCCCGGCCGACCCAGGTCAGGCTGCCGCCAGGGTTGCTGCCCAAGCCCTGCAAGGCTGCCGGTGCGTCCTTGACGTCGGTGATAATGGTCTTGTTGTAGTTGAACCCGGCGCTCCAGCGCACGTTGCCCCATGCACCGTACTGGCTGGAATGGTCGAGGACGATGTCCAGGCCGCGGGTGCGGGTGTCAAACGCGTTGGTGTAATACGAAGTCCAGGTGCTGGTGTCCACACCTTGAGCCGCCAGGATGGGCGCCAGCGCTGGGCCGTACAGGCTTTCGGTACGGGCGATGCGGTCGTCGATCTCGATCCAGTAGGCGTCTGCGGTCAGGCTGGTGCGCGGTGCCGGTTGCCAGGTCACGCCGAACCCCAGATTGCGCGATTTCTCCGGGTCCAGGGTGGTCGCGCCGAGCGCCTGGGCCAGCGCCGAGTTGACCGGCGCGATGCGCGTCACGGCGGGCACTATGGTGCCATCCGGCGCAGCACCGACCCGGTTGTCCGAGATGCTGTAGCCGACCTGGGTCAGCGAGGGCGCACGAAAGCCCGTGCCGACGGTACCGCGTACGGCGAAGGTGTCGGTAAATTCGTAGCGCGAGTTGAGCTTGGCACTGACTGTGTTGCCCGAGTCATCGTCGAAATGCTCTGCACGCAGCGCCAGGTCGACAAACAAAGGTTCTATCGGGGTGATACCGAAATCGACGTAAGCTGCGTAGTTGTTGCGTTGCAGGCTGGTGGCATCCTGCGGCGAGATGACCGCTGCGGCCTGGGCGGCAATCGACGCCAGCTGTCCGGCCAGCGGGTTGGCCTGACCATTGGGCAGAGTAGCCGGAAAGCGATAGCCGCCCACCTGATAGGCCTGCGCGTCGCCGGAAAACGTCCGGAACCGTTCCCAGCGATGCTCAAGCCCTGCGGACACTTGCAGCGGCACGCCAAACAGCCCGTCGAACGCACGAGTGATGTCGACGTTGTTGACCCATTGTTCGAATCGGTAGGTCGCCAGGTCGTCGAACGACGTCGGCGAGGCCGGTCCCAGCGACGGGTTGATGGTCAGATCGCTGTACTGATGGTTGTTGTTGCGCCCGTATGTAGTGCTCAGGTCCCAGTTCCAGCCCAGCGCTTCACCCTTGGCGCCAATCAGGTACTGATAGTCGGTGTCGTCCAGATTGTTCAGCGGGTAGTAGCCGTCGGCAAACAGTTCGGGAACGTTGGCGTTGCTGTTGGGATAGCGGAAGTAGTTGTTGATGATGGCGTCGCGTTGTCCGTAAGTGCCGTAGGAATACAGCTTCATCTGATCATTCAGCGGCAGTTCGGCGTTGTAGGCCAGGTTGAACGCCTTGATCTGCGGGTCGCCATTCTTCACGCCGACCCGGTCCCACGTCGCCTCTCGAGGGTCGCCGGGAAAGTAGGCGTTATTGGTGGCTTTTTCGTTCCAGCTGGCATCGCCACGCTTGCGTGCGTCGGCCGAAAGATGCAGAAAGCCGCCGTCGCCCAGTTCGAAGCCGGTGTCCCCTTCGAACTTGGACACTTCGCCTTCGCCGCTGTACAGCTTGCCGTACGTCACCCCCAGATGGCCGCCATCGGAGCTGGATTTGAGAATCACGTTGATCACCCCGGCAATCGCATCCGAGCCGTATTGCGCTGCGGCGCTGTCCTTGAGCACCTCGATGCGCTCCACCGCGCTGATCGGGATCATGTCGATGTCCACCGAGTTCGCGCCGCTGCTGTCAGTCGAGCCATTGGCGGGCAGGGCGCTGTTATGGCGGCGTTTGCCATTGACCAGCACCAGTGTGTAGGCCGGTGCCAGGCTGCGGTTGGACAATGGGCGGATGGTCGAGTTATAGCCCGCGACGTTGGTGCCATAGTTGAACGAAGGCAGCAGTTTGGCGATGGCTTCGGTCAGGTCGGCGCGACCGGTTTTCAGTAGCTGATCGCTGGTTACGATATCGATCGGGGCCGGGCTTTCAGTCACTGTGCGCTGTGTACCGCGAACCCCGGTGGAAATCACCGTGACCTTGTCCAGCCGGGCCTCACGGTCGAGGGTTTCATCGGCGGCCTGAGCGGGGTTCATCAGGCCAAGGCCGACAAGCGCTATGCTTTTGATCAGCGGGTTGCGCAGGGCGTGGCGGGGAGCTTGAGCGGGTAAGGCCATGACGGAGTGATCCTTGGGCAATGCTGAGAAAGTCCTGGGCACCTCCACAAGGCAAGGGTCGGTTTGCTGGCGAATATAGGGTTATGAAAAGAGCCTGTGAAAGGCCTTTTGGTTATATGTTAATTATAAAAATATTGAATTATTTTTATTTATTATATGTTTTATATGCATTTAAAGCGTTGCGCACGGGTGTTCGGTAACAGTACTTGAGGGTGGTAAAGCTGCCTGTGCTGTTTTGTCGCACGACGTATTGCAGCCCATAAGCCCGACGTTTGCACGCCTGCTCATGGTTTGAAACAGGATTGGCGGTATTCCCTGTTGCCTTGGGGTGGTAAATTCGCCGCCTTTGAATGTGTCAGAACCCACGCGCCTAACCCTCCAGGGGACGCAAGACATGACGTACCAACCGACCCGCCGCGAGGTGGTCACAGGCCTATCGTTGCTGAGCCTTGGCCTGCTGACTGGCTGCGGCAATTCCAATGCCTTGCCGTTCAAGCACGGCAAAGACATGAGCAACGAGATAGTTGGCCGCAACTTCCGACTCAAGGATGCACAAGGCAACGTCAAGACCCTGTCGAGTTTTCGTGGCCTGATGCCGATGATCTTCTTCGGCTTCACCCAATGCCCGGCCATTTGCCCGACGGCACTGGCGCGAGCTGCACAGATCAGAAAGCTGATGGGCGAAGAGGGCAAGACCCTCCAGGTAGTGTTCATTACCCTCGACCCGGAGCGTGATACGCCCGAGGTGATCGACGCCTACGTGAAGGCTTTCGATCCGACCTTCGTCGCCCTGTCCGGTACGCTTGAAGAAACGGCCGCAACGGCAAAGGAGTTCGGCGTATTCTTCGAAAAGGTCCCGCTGGGCGACACCTACACGATCTCGCATACCGCCACCAGTTATGTCTACGACACCCGCGGCGTGCTGCGCCTGGGCTTGTCGCACAGGCTGTCCGCCCAACAATGCACTGAAGATCTGCTCACTTTGATGGAAGTATGCTGATGACCGTTCTGATTCGTAACGTCGCAAAGCCTCTGTTGCTGACCCTTTCTCTGCTGGGCCTGAGCGCTCAGGCGCTGGCCGAAACCAAAGTCGATGACGCCTGGGTGCGTGCCACCGTGCCGGGCCAGTCCGCCACGGGTGCGTTCATGCGCATCACCTCGGACAAGGACAGCAAGCTGGTCGACGTTGCATCACCCGTTGCGAAAACCGTGCAGATCCATGAGATGAGCATGAAAGGCGACGTGATGAGCATGCAGCGCGTCAACTCGGTCGACCTGCCGGCCGGCAAACCGGTGATGCTCGATTCCGACGGTTACCACGTGATGTTCATGGGTTTGGCCGCGCAGGTCAAAGAGGGCGACCAGGTGCCTCTGACCCTGACCGTGGAAGATGCCAAGGGCGTGAAAGAGTCGATTCAGGTCACCGCAGTCGCCAAGTCGCTGACCAGCGACGAGCACAGCGGGCATGGTGATCACAGCGGTCATTGAGCCTGATCTACCTGACGACTATCGTTCCTCACGCTCCAGCGTGGGAATGCCTCTTGTGACGCTCCGCGTCACAACTCTGCGCCGCACTGCAATTCAAGAGAGGACGCAGAGCGTCCAGAACGGCATGCGACGCGGAGCGTCGCACGATAGTTGATCTACCTGACGACTATCGTTCCTCACGCTCCAGCGTGGGAATGCCTCTCGTGACGCTCCGCGTCACAACTCTGCGTCGCACGATAATTGAGGTTATCGTTCCTCAGGCTCTCGCATCACGGTCTGCGCTGGTTCATATATTCATTTAAAGTCTAACCGGCGAACCAAATATTCTTTTCAGGAACAAGCCTCTTTCAGCGATGATTGCCTTGCCACATCAACTTTGGAAAGGTGACTGATACCAACAGAACCTGGATTTTTATCATGAAAATGCAGGAGTGTATCAATGGGCAATGTCCAGACCGCAGCCAGCGCACATGAAGTGCCCTGGCGCCAGACGCCGAGTGGCGACCTGGTCGATCTGGGGCGTCCTTTCCGTGCGCCTCTGGCGTTATCGCGGTTGCAAAGCACCCCCAAACCCATACTCGGACGACGCGAAGCCATTCTGCTGGGTGCACTGGCGCTGGTATTTCATGGCGCGGTCATCTACTGGTTGAGCCAGAACCCGACACCCGCATTGCCGGTCGTGCCGCCGGAAATTCCGCCGATGACCATCGAGTTCTCTCAGCCCGCGCCGCCGGTTGTGGAGACGCCGCCACCACCGCCCGAGCCTGTCGTGCAGCCTGTGGTCGAGCCGCCGCCCCCGGTCGAAGATGAACTGGCCGTCAAGCCGCCACCGCCCAAACCGATTCCAAAACCCAAGCCGCAGCCGCCCAAGCCGGTGGTCAAACCGGTTGTCAAGCCAGTGGCAAAACCGGTCGAGCAACCAGCCCCACCGGTGCCCGTGCCACCTGTCGCTGCACCTGCCGCTCCCGCACCGCCCGCGCCAAAACCGGTAACTCCGGCTTCTGCCAGCGCTGGCTATCTGCGCAACCCGGCACCGGAATACCCGTCGCTGGCAATGCGCCGCGGCTGGGAAGGCACCGTGCTGTTGCGCGTCCATGTATTGGCCAGCGGCAAGCCCGGCGAGATTCAGATACAGAAAAGCAGCGGCCGCGATCAATTGGATGACGCAGCGCTGGCAGCGGTGAAGCGCTGGAGCTTTGTGCCCGCCAAGCAGGGCGATGTCGCTCAGGACGGCTGGGTCAGCGTGCCCATTGATTTCAAGATCAAATAACGTTTCAAGTTCCAATAACCAGGACATTCGATTGACCCGGCGAGCTACCTGAACCAAAGGCGCATCGCGATACACCCAATGCCTTGTTCAGACTTCGTTCATAAAGAGAGCTGCGCCATGAACCTACTTGCTTCGCCTTTTGAATCCATCGAACACGCGGTCATCTGGCTGCTGGTGATCTTCTCCGTTGCCACTTGGGGTCTTGCTTTGCTCAAGGGCGTGCAGTTCTCGCGCCTGAAGTCCCAGGACCGCAAGTTCCACAAGCAATTCTGGGCTGCATCGAGCCTGGATTCGGCCGCGCAACTGGCCCAGGAACAGCCCGGCGCTGCTGCTCGTGTTGCGCTGGCCGGTTACGCCGCCATTCAGGTGCCGGACGGCGCGCAGGCTAACGACCTCAGTCATTCCATCAACCATCAGGACCGCCTTGAACGTGCCCTGCGTCAGCAGATCGTTCGGGAGCGCCGCTCGCTGGAGACCGGTCTGGCGATTCTCGCCAGTATTGGCAGCACCTCGCCGTTTATCGGCCTGTTCGGTACGGTCTGGGGCATTATGTCGGCGCTCAAGGGCATCAGTGCTGCCGGTTCGGCAAGCCTGGAAACCGTTGCTGGTCCGATCGGCGCAGCGCTGGTGGCAACCGGTGTCGGCATCGCCGTCGCCGTGCCTGCGGTGCTGGTCTACAACTACTTCCTGCGGCGCCTGAAGCTGACCGCTGCTGACCTGGATGACTTTGCCCACGACTTCTACAGCCTGGCGCAGAAGAGTGCATTCCGCGTGTTGCTGCATCCGGTCCTGAAGTCTGGCGCTACAGGCGGGCAGGCCGGGCAGAAAGTGAAGGAGGCGTCCTGAGATGGCTTTTTCCACACAAGATACCGATGAAGTGCTGAGCGAGATCAACGTCACGCCGCTGGTGGACGTGATGCTGGTACTGCTGGTGGTGTTCATCGTGACCGCGCCGCTGCTGACCAACTCGATCCCGATCAACCTGCCCAAGACCGAATCGGTTGCGCCAGTGGAGCAGAAAGACCCGCTGGTGGTGAGTATCGACGGGCAGGGCAAGCTGTTCATCAACAAGGATGAAATTCAACCAGATCTGTTGGAAACCAGCCTCAAGGCGGCCAAGGACAAGGCCCCTGACGTGCGCGTGCAGTTGCAGGCGGACAATGGCGTGAATTACGGCGAAGTGGCACGAGCCATGGCTTCCATCGAACGCGCAGGTATCACCAAGCTGTCGGTAATCACTGCCAAATAAGCGCTTTTTCGTCCATCAGCTTCATCAGTTTTGGGCCGCATCCTCAGGCAGGTGCGGCCTTTTTTTGTCCGCGTTTCAGGCATTTTTCAGTCTGGACACAAATGTAGATGCTTATTCTTTATTGATATTTAAAAATTTAAATCAATGTCATTAAGCTATAAAGCATCGGACCTCCGGAACACCAATCAGACACTGTAATGATCGCTACCGTCCGCCGCACGGATCGCTCGTTGTAACCAGAACAGAGTTTCTGGATCAAGGATTTTCAAGGGGTAGTGGTATGGGGAATTTCAAGCGGAGTGTATTGGCCACGGCGATTTTTTCAGCCAATTTGCTGAGCGTCGCAGGCATCAGTGCAAGCGCTCACGCTGCACAGGCAACAGATGAACAAAACAACCAAAGCGCATCCACCCTGGGCACGGTAATCGTTACCGGCACCAGGGCGCAGGAGCGCACGGCCAGTGCCTCGCTGTCGCCCATTGATGTGATTTCCGGTGACAGCCTGCGCAGTTCCGGCTCCAGCGAATTGGGCACGGTGCTGGCGCGCTTGATCCCTTCGATCAACTTTCCGCGGCCCAGCCTGGTGGACGGTGCCGAGCTGACCCGGCCGGCGCAATTGCGCGGGCTGTCGCCGGATCAGGTGCTGGTGCTGGTCAATGGCAAGCGCCGCCACACATCGGCCTTCGTCAACCTGGGTGGGGCGGTGGGACGCGGTTCGGCACCTGCCGACCTGAACGCCATTCCGCTGTCTGCCATTGACCACATCGAAGTGCTGCGCGACGGTGCTTCAGCGCGTTACGGTTCCGATGCGATTGCCGGGGTGATCAACATCATCCTCAAGAGCGCCGATCATGGCGGGTCGATTTCCAGCAAGTACGGACAGTACAAGAAGGGCGACGGGATTCAGCGTCAGGTGTCCGGTAACACGGGTTTCGCGCTGGGCGACAACGGCACGTTGAACCTGTCGGGTGAAGGCTCCAACAACGACTACACCAACCGTGCCGGTGATGATCTTCGTACTTCCAGCATAGGCTCCACGACTTACGGTCAGCAGGTGTTCCGTCAGGGTGAGCCGCAAACCCACGAGGGCAAGTTGCAATACAACGCCGAGTACAGCTTCAACGATGCAGCGGAGTTCTACAGCTTCGGGGGCTACAGCAAGCGCCGTGGTGAAACTGCCGCGTTTTATCGGCCGAGCAACGCCTCCAACAATATCGCTGCAATTTACCCCAACGGTTATCTGCCACTGATTAACGGCACTCTGGAAGACACCTCGCTGGTAGCGGGGTTACGCGGCGAACTGGCGGATGACTGGCACTACGACGTGTCTGCCAACTACGGGAAAAATACCTATGAACTGCGCACCAAAACCATCAATACGTCACTGGGCTTGAATACGCCGCGCTCCTTCGATAACGGCACGCTGACCAACGACCAGAAGCAACTGAGTTTCGACCTGTCGCGGGAATTCAGCGCGGCATGGCTGCCTTATCCGGTGTCGGTCGCGTTTGGCGCCGAATACCTGCGCCAGGGTTATCAGATCGAGGCAGGGCAGGCCGAGTCGTATTTTCAGACCGGCAGTTCCGGGCTGGGCGGTTTCCGTTCCGCCGATGCAGGCAGCTACTCGCGACACAACTTCGCCCAGTATCTGGATGTGGAAACCAACCTGACCGAGAAGCTCGGTGTGTCGGCTGCCGTTCGCCACGAGGACTACAGCGATTTTGGCTCCAACGTCAGCGGCTCGCTCTCTGCTCGTTATGACTTCACCCCGCAGGTGGCCTTGCGAGGCAGCGTGTCGACAGGCTTCCGCGCACCTTCACTGGCGCAGCAGAATTTCACCTTCACCTCGTCGCAACTGATTGGCAACACTGTTCAGGAAGCGGGCACGTTCCCGGCCGGCAGTAACGTTGCGCAACTGTTAGGCGCCGAAGACCTCAAGCCCGAAAAGTCGCGCAACTACAGCCTGGGCCTGGTGCTCCAGCCACTGGACAGCCTGACTGTGACCGCCGACGTCTATCGCATCGATATTCAGGATCGTATCTCGCTGTCCTCTAACCTGGTGCTCAACAACACGGCCATCAACTACCTGCGCAGCAATGGCGTGGGTGATATCAACTACACCAGCGCGCGCTATTTCACCAACGCCACAGACACCAGCACCGATGGTGTCGATCTGGTCGCCAATTACCGCTACCAGTTCGATAACGGCGTCCGTTGGAACAGCACAGTGGGCTACAACTACAACCACACTAAAGTCACCGACGTGAAAGCCAACCCGGCGATTCTCGATCAGTTAGGGGTGAATCTGGTTCGGGTGGATCGCAGGGAGCGTATCGGTCTGCTGGGTGACACCACCCCGCAGCACAAACTGACGCTGGGCAATGATCTGACGTTCGGTAACTGGGCACTGCATTCCAACCTGGTTCGCTACGGCGAGTTCACCAGCTACCAGGCCGACAAGGTCAACGATCAGACCTTCAGCGCTGCGTGGCTGCTGGACCTCGCAGTAGACTACACACTCAAGAACTGGGTCTTCACCCTGGGCGGCGATAACGTCACCGACAAGTACCCCGAAAAGCTCAACGACTTCTCGTCCAGCGGCGGCAACCTGGCTTACAGCACGTTCTCGCCTTACGGGTATAGCGGGGCGTTTTACTACGGCAAGGTGACGTACAACTGGTAATTTGCCGCTGATTCTCATGTCGATGCTGCGCGTTGGCATACAGCTCGTGACGCTTCGCGTCATATCTGTGCTGCAACACAACGGCATGTCTTGCCCGTAGTCACTGCACATAAATGAAAGCGCTTTTTTGTCGCGACGGCACTGACGACGCAGAGTGCGACGTTAGTGACGGCTGAGTCCTGACGCTGATCCGGGGGATGCGAGGCAGGACGCCGAGCAAGCCGCACCGGGCCAAGGATGGCCCGTTGCGGCGGCCCCCGGATCAGTGACAGGGCGAAGGAACCCGACGAAGTCGGGCCGGAAACAGGAGCGAGGACTTTGCTCACTTTGGTCCCTCAAAGTGAGGCGCCGAGGGGCGAAAAGGGGACTTGAGTCTTATCTGAATCTATCTGACCTCGCAGAACCTGTGTGACGCAGAGCGTCACAAAAATGCTCTGCGTTTCACTCTCAACTGCCCTGCAACGGGGTGGCATCCTGAAAGAAGTAATCCTTCCACGACGCTGGCTTGTTCTTGATCGCGCCGACGCGGTACAGAAACTCGGCCAGCGGGTAGGTGTTCTTCGGCGTGATGGTGAATTGAAACTCCGGCTGATCAATGATCTTCAACAGTTCGGCACGGTCGATCTTCGCCTTGGTGACGCGCAGGTAGATGTCGGCGGCAGCACCAATGTCTTTACTGACGAACGCTTCTGCCTCGGCCAGCGCTTCAATGAAGGCCTTGTAGGTTTTCGGGTTTTCGTTGCGAAATTTCTCGGTGGCGAACAGTACGGTGGGAGAGTTAGGCCCCAGCAGGTCATAGGTGTTGAGCACTACATGCACGTTGGGGTTTTTCAGTTCCTGATCCTGATAAGGCGGGTTGGAAAAGTGCCCGGTCAACTCGGTGCCGCCAGCGATCAGGCTGGCGGCGGCGTCCGGGTGCGGCAGGCTCAAGGTGTACTTGTCCAGGCGTGCGTATTCCTTGTCGCCCCAGAGTTTCGCGGCGGCGAACTGCAGGTAGCGTGACTGCACTGAAACACTGACTGCCGGCACCGCGATGCGGTCCTTTTCGGTGAAGTCGGCGATGGTTTTGACGTTGGGGTTATTGCTCACCAGGTAATAGGGGAAGTTGCCCAGCGACGCGACCGCCTTGACGTTCTGCCTGTCCTTGGTGCGGTCCCAGATGGTCAGCAACGGGCCAACCCCGGCACCGGCAACATCAATGGAGCCTGACAGCAGGGCATCGTTGACCGCCGAACCTCCGGACAGTTGGGTCCAGTCCACCTTGATCTCCAGGCCGTCTTGCTTGCCGTGTTTCTCGATCAATTGTTGATCGCGCACCACGTTTAGCAGCAGGTAGACGATGCCGAACTGCTCGGCAATGCGAATTTCGCCTTCAGCCTGTGCGCTGGCGGGCGCAACCAGCGTTCCGGTCAACAGCGCAGCACCAAGCCCGATGGCCGCTGCCAGGCGGCTGAAACGGGGTAGAAACAGGACAGGTTTTGACATGCATGGCTCCAAAACGGAAACGGAATTTTCTGGAGCATATCGCTATATAAAAATTTATTTAAATAACCTTACCGAATATCAATAGACCGCCTGATGCGCTTGGGAAACCTGTATGGCAGTCATTTTTAATATTCTTATTTTTTATAATTAGCTTAGAAGTAAATGTAATTTTTAATTGATTTGTAATGCGCCTAGTCTGGCTGGCCAGTCAGCAGTCACCAAGGAGCAACATTATGAGCAACGTCAGCGCTTTGCCACTCCAGCCAGGTACTACGCCGTCGGGTGGCGGCAGTGTGCGTGACAGGGTTTCGCCGCAGGAATGGGAAGTCCGGGTCAAGTTGGCGGCGGCCTATCGGCTGGCCGCGCTCAAGCGCTGGACCGACCATATCTATACACACTTCTCGGCGCGGGTACCGGGGCCGGACGAGCACTTTCTGATCAACGCGTTTGGCCTGTTGTTCGATGAAATCACCGCATCCAATCTGGTCAAGGTCGACATCGACGGCACGATTGTCGATGACCCGACAGGGCTGGGTATCAACTACGCCGGTTACGTGATTCACAGTGCCATTCACGCTGCGCGCCATGACCTGCAAGCGGTGCTGCACACCCACACCCGTGACGGTATCGCAGTGTCGGCGCAAAAGGACGGATTGCTGCCGATCTCCCAGCACTCCATTGCCTTCTCCGGGCGCGTGGCCTATCACGGTTACGAAGGCATTGCGCTGGACCTGAGCGAGCGTGAACGACTGGTCGCGGACCTGGGTGACAAGAGCGTGATGATCCTGCGCAATCACGGCTTGCTCACCGGCGGGGTGAGTGTAGAGCACGCATTCCAGCAGCTGCATGCCCTCGAGTACGCCTGCAATATCCAGATTGCAGCGCAGTCTGCCGGCAACGCAGAGCTGGTGTTTCCGCCCCGGGAGGTCATCGCCAAAGTGGAAGAGCAGGCCAAGGCCATCAAGGACGGTAATGGTCCGGGTGTCGCCCGACACTGGAATGCGCTGATCCGCGAGCTGGAGCGTAGCGGCACCGATTACCGGGACTGAGCCTGCAACACAGTGATGCGAGGCGCCTGGGGTTGGTGTAGTGTGCGCAGCCAAAACATGGGGCGCACACATGCAAGACCTGCTGAACGAAATCCTCGATGAAGTAAGACCCTTGCTTGGTCAGGGCAAGGTGGCCGATTACATTCCGGCGCTGGGCGGGGTGCGGCCTGATCAACTGGGCATTGCGGTGTACGGCAACGACGGCCAGGTGTTCAGCGCCGGTGATGCCGAAACGCAGTTTTCGATACAGAGTATTTCCAAGGTGTTCAGCCTGGTGCAGGCCATCGGGCACTCCGGTGAGGACATCTGGCAGCGCCTGGGGCACGAGCCCTCCGGCCAGCCGTTCAACTCGCTGGTGCAGCTGGAATTCGAACGGGGCAGGCCGCGCAACCCGTTCATCAACGCCGGCGCGCTGGTGATCTGCGACATCAATCAGGCACGGTTTGCGGCACCGTCGCTGTCAATGCGTGACTTCGTTCGACGCCTGTGCGGCAACCGGGCGATCACCTCCGATTCCAAAGTTGCGGAATCCGAATACCAGCACCGTTCGCGCAACGCCGCAGCGGCCTATCTGATGAAGTCATTCGACAATTTTCATGGCGATGTGGAAGACGTGCTGCGCAGCTATTTCCACCATTGCGCGCTGAGCATGAATTGCATTGATCTGGCCAAGGCGTTCGGTTTTCTGGCCAATCAGGGCTTCTGCACTCACAGTGGCGAGCAGATACTCACCGCGCGCCAGGCCACTCAGGTCAATTCGATCATGGCCACCAGCGGTCTTTACGATGAAGCCGGTAACTTTGCCTATCGCGTCGGCCTGCCAGGTAAGAGCGGAGTAGGGGGTGGTATCGTTGCGATTGTGCCGGAGCGCGCTTCGGTCTGTGTGTGGTCTCCGGAGTTGAACGCGGCGGGCAATTCCCTTGTCGGTATGGCTGCGCTGGAAAAACTCAGCGCGAGGATCGACTGGTCGGTGTTTTAAAGCCTTCTGAAGTGAACGGTGCGGTAAATCGCGAACCTGGCAGGAGTCATGGATTGAATCGAAGGCTAAGCAAATCGCTCATGCTGAGCGTCGGGCTGCTGGTGCTGGCAGGTTGTGGCACTCAGCGTGTGCAGGAACCTGAACTGAGCCCGGAACAGGCGCGTGCGCAGATCGTGCGCCTGATGCCTGCCACTGTTACGGATCGGCAGGCTTGGGCAACAGATATCCATGCCGCATTTGCCGCGCAGAAAATTCCGATGACCACCGAAAACCTGTGCTCGGTATTGGCTGTGACCGAACAGGAGTCAACCTTTCAGGTCGACCCTGCGGTGCCGGACATGGGCCGCATTGCCCGTGCCGAAATAAACCGCCGCGCGGCGCGCTTGCATATCCCCAATGCGTTGATAGCCACTGCATTGCGCGTACGTTCACCAGACGGCAAGACCTATGGCAAACGCCTCGATTCAGCCCGCACAGAGAAAGACCTCAGCGCGATCTTTGATGATTTCATCGGCATGGTACCGCTGGGCCAGGCACTGTTCGGCAATTTCAACCCGGTCAAGACCGGCGGCCCGATGCAGGTAAGCATCGCCTTTGCCGAGAAGCATGCGGAAGATTATCCCTACACGGTGGATGGCTCGATCCGACGCGAAGTCTTTACTCGCCGTGGCGGCATGTATTTCGGCATCGCTCATCTACTGGGTTACCCGGTGAACTACACCCAGTCCCTGTACCGCTTTGCCGATTTCAATGCCGGTTGGTACGCCAGTCGCAATGCCGCGTTTCAGAACGCGGTGAGTCGTGCGACCGGCATCGAGCTGGCGCTGGATGGCGATCTGATTCGTTTCGACTCCACCTCGCCAGGCTCCACCGAGCTGGCAGTGCGAACCCTGGCTGACCGGCTGGGCATGAACAAGTCACAGATATGGAACCAGCTCAAGCAGGGCGATACCCTGGAGTTCGAAGAGACCGATCTGTACAGCAAGGTGTTTGCACTGGCGGACAAGGCAGCAGGCAAGCCCTTGCCAAGAGCCATCCTGCCCGGCATCACCCTGAAAAGCCCGAAAATCACCCGCAACCTGACCACCGCCTGGTTCGCCGAGCGCGTCGACGACCGCCGCGAACGCTGCGTACAGCGCGCACCGAAGTGAGGGTGAGTCCGGAATAAGCGATCACACATCGATTATCGTTACCACGCTCCGCGTGGTAATGCAGTTCGTGACGCTCCGCGTCACACATTAGAGCCTTGACACCTGATTCAGGCCGTACGAGATGCAGGCCTGAGCTCCGGTTACGCCTGCTGTTTCACCAGACTGAAGATGTGCGACGCAGAGCGTCACGAACTGCATGCCAACGCGGAGCATTGGCACGATAGTCATCTCAAGGCTTTGTGTATAACGATGAGCGCTTCAGTGAACTGCCCCCTATATGTAAGGCTCTTCAGGATTTTTTAACGTATGCCGGTTTTCAAACGCTTCACGTCGTTCATGCAGCAGGCCTTACGGGCCATGCATCTGGTCTGGACCACGTCCCGAGCGCTCTCCGTTGGCTTGATCGTTGCCACGCTGGTGGCAGGCTTGCTGCCCGCGCTGGCCGCCTGGCTGGGGCAGCGGATTGTCGATGCGGTGGTCAGTGCCATGCAACTGCATGCCAGCACTGGCGAGGCTCCTTTATGGCCGGTGTTGCGTTATGTGTTGCTTGAGGCCGGTGTACTGGCCCTGCTGGCCGGTGCGCAACGCGGGCTGTCGGTGCAGCAGGCGCTGTTGCGGGTGTTGCTGGGGCAGAAGGTCAATACGTTGATTCTGGAGAAGGCCCAGACCCTGTCACTGTCGCAGTTCGAAGACTCGGAGTTTTACGACAAGCTCGTGCGCGTCCGGCGTGAAGCCTCGACACGGCCGCTGGCACTGGTGACCAAATCCCTGGGATTGCTGCAAAACCTCATTTCGCTGATCAGCTTTGCCGTACTGCTGGTGCATTTCTCGCCCTGGGCGTTGCTGATTCTGGTGCTCGGCGCATTGCCGGTGTTCTTTGCCGAGGCGCATTTTTCCGGCGACGCGTTCCGCCTGTTTACCCGGCGTGCTCCGGAAACCCGTCGGCAGAACTACATCGAAACACTGCTCTCCCACGAGGGCTACATCAAAGAGGTCAAGCTGTTCGGCTTCGCGCCGCTGCTGCTCAAACGATATCGCGACACCTTTGAACGGTTGTATGCCGAAGACCGCCGCTTGACCGTGCGCCGTGATGGCTGGGGCTTTCTGCTCGGCTTGCTGGGCACTGCTTCGTTCTATCTGGCGTACGCCTGGGTGGTGGTCGATGCGGTGCATGGGCGTATTACCCTGGGGCAGATGACCATGTACCTGGTGCTGTTCAAGCAAGGGCAGGCCGCTGTGAGCAGCAGCCTGAGTGCGATCAGTGGTTTGTACGAGGACGGGCTGTACCTCGCCGACCTGTACATTTACCTCGGTCAGCCGGTCACGCCGTCTGCTGGCAGCCTGACCCAGGGTGCACTGCCCGGCGATGGCATGCGTTTCGAGAACGTCAGCTTCACTTACCCTGGCACCAGCCGCGCAGCACTGGAAAACATCGATCTGCATCTTGCACCGGGTCGTAGCGTGGCGCTGGTGGGCGAGAACGGCTCGGGGAAGACCACCCTGATCAAGTTGCTGACGCGCCTTTATCAGCCCGACCAAGGACGCATTCTGCTGGATGGCAGCGATTTGCAGGAATGGGACGAAGACGCCCTGCGTTCACGCATCGGCGTGATTTTTCAGGACTTCATTCGCTATCAGTTTCTGGTCGGTGAAAACCTCGGGGTCGGCGATACCCAGGCCTTTCACGACGAAACCCGCTGGCGCGAAGCCGCTGCGCAAGGCATGGCAGCGCAGTTTATCGAACAGCTCGACAAGGGTTACGCCACACAATTGGGTCGCTGGTTCGCAGGCGGTCAGGAGCTGTCCGGCGGGCAGTGGCAGAAAATCGCGCTGTCACGCGCCTACATGCGTCGCGATGCCGATATTCTGATTCTCGATGAGCCCACTGCCGCGCTGGATGCCGGGGCAGAAGCTGCGGTATTCGAGCATTTTCGCGAGTACGCCAAGGGACGCATGACGCTGCTGATTTCCCACCGTTTTTCCAGTGTGCGCAACGCCGAACATATCGTCGTGCTGGAGCATGGGCGGGTGCTGGAGCGCGGTGATCACGACAGCCTGATTGCCGCGGCAGGGCGCTACGCCGCGCTGTTCGATCTGCAAGCGCAAGGCTATCGCTAGATAAAAAGTGTTGCAGTCAATGACCAGTCGGCGTTTTATGGGAGCCCTGTTTCAAGCTGTATCTTTTTGAATCAAACGGAGACATCGATGCAATTTCGTAAATTGGGCAAAACCGATCTGTCGGTCAGCGCGATCTGTCTGGGCACCATGACCTGGGGCGAGCAGAACACCCAGGATGAAGCATTCGAACAGATTCGTATGGCCAAGGATGCCAAGGTCAACTTCCTCGACACGGCAGAAATGTACCCGGTGCCGCCGCGTGGCGAGACGTATACCAAGACCGAAAGCATCATCGGCGAGTACTTCAAGAAGTACGCTGACCGCAACGACTGGGTACTGGCCAGCAAGGTCGCCGGTCCAGGTCGCATGGATCATATCCGCGATGGCAATCCGCGGCTTGACCGCAAGAACATCACTGCGGCGCTGGAAGCCAGCCTCAAGCGTCTTAATACCGATTATCTGGACCTGTACCAGCTGCACTGGCCGGATCGCAAGACCAACTTCTTCGGCGTGCTCGGTTACACCCACGACCCGGATGATCAGGCCGTCGAAATCGAAGAAACCCTGTCGGTACTGGGCGATCTGGTCAAGGCGGGCAAGATTCGCCACTTTGGCCTGTCCAACGAAACGCCGTGGGGCACCCAGCGTTTTCTGCACCTGGCCGAAACCCTTGACTTGCCGCGTGCTGTCTCGATCCAGAACCCCTACAACCTGCTTAATCGCACCTTTGAGGTCGGTCTGGCAGAGATCGCCATTCGCGAACAGATCGGCTTGCTGGCCTATTCGCCACTGGCGTTCGGTGTGTTGGCTGGCAAGTACCTGGACGGTGCACGTCCGGCCGATGGCCGCCTGACCCTGTTCGAGCGCTTCCAGCGCTACAACAACCCGCAGGCGGTCAGCGCCACCGCCAAATACGTCGCGCTGGCCCGCGAACACGGCCTGGACCCTTCGCAGATGGCGCTGGCCTACGTCACCAGCCGTCCGTTCGTAACCAGCAACATCATTGGTGCCACGAAACTGGATCAGCTGAAGATCAATCTGGAGAGCATCGACGTCACGCTGTCCGATGAGGTTATCGCCGGTATCGAAGCCATTCATACCGCTCAGCCCAACCCGGCCCCATAAGCCGAACTGAACTTACTTTCAGCCTCGTCAGTCAGCACTAGTACGCTTACTCCGAGGCTGAAATTCGATGCATATCTCACTCAAGCAACAAGTCGCAATCGTTACCGGCGCCAGCTCCGGTCTGGGCGCAGGTGCTGCGCGAGCGCTGGCGGACGCCGGTGCAGCGGTGGTGATCAATTACAACTCCAAGGCTGAACCTGCCGAGAAGCTGGCTGAAGAGATTCGTGCAGCGGGCGGTCGTGCCCTTGCTGTCGGCGCCGACGTGTCGAAAGAAGCAGACGTCGAGCGCCTGTTTGCGCAGACCATCGAGCACTTTGGCGCATTGGACATCCTGGTCGCCAACTCGGGCCTGCAAAAAGACGCAGCCATCGTCGACATGAGCCTGGAAGACTGGAACACAGTCATCAACGTCAACCTGACCGGGCAATTTCTCTGTGCCCGCGCTGCGTTGCGCCAGTTCATCAAGCAAGGCATGCGCCCTGATGTGTCACGGGCGATGGGCAAGATCATTCACATGAGTTCAGTGCACCAGCTGATTCCATGGGCCGGGCACGTCAATTACGCAGCGTCCAAGGGCGGCGTCGATCTGTTGATGCGCAGCATCGCTCAGGAAGTCGGCGAGCTGAAAATTCGCGTCAACAGCGTTGCGCCGGGTGCCATTCGCACGCCGATCAATGCCGACGCACGCAAGGGCGACGCCGAGAAGGAAATGCTCAAGCTGATCCCTTATGGCCGTATCGGTGAGCCCGAAGACGTCGCCAATGCCGTGCTCTGGCTGGCCTCCGATGCCTCGGATTATGTGCACGGCACCACCCTGTACATCGACGGCGGGATGACCCTCTATCCGGAGTTCCGTGGCAATGGCTGATTTTCCCCAAGAAGCGCAAAACCGTATCGAAGACCACGGCATCATTGGCGATATGCGCAGCGCCGCGCTGATCGCCGACACGGGCAGTATCGACTTCTGCTGCTGGCCGGATTTCGACAGTCCGTCGATTTTCACCGCGCTGCTGGATACGCCCGATGCCGGGATTTTTCAACTGGCACCTGACTTGCCGGACGCCAGAAGGCTGCAGATTTACCTGCCCGACACCAATGTCCTGCAAACCCGCTGGATTTCCGAGGACGCAGTGGTGGAAGTCACCGACCTTATGCCGATTGGTGAAGATCAGGACGATCTGCCGCGCATCGTGCGCAGGGTTCAAGTGCGTTTTGGCGAGGCCACGATTCGCATGCGCTGCCGGGTACGCATGGACTACAGCCGAGCTGAAACCACCGCGCGTATCGATGGCCAGGACATCTGTTTCGAGGCCGAAGGGCAGCCAGGCATGCGCCTGTCGGCCGCTACGCCGCTACAGCTGGAGCAGCAGGATGCTGTGGCCGAGTTTCACATGCACAAAGGCCAGACCATCGAGTTCATTCTTGGTGGTATCGATGACCCGAACGTGGCCGCAGGCAAATGCTCGCGCTATTTCGACGACACGCTGAAATTCTGGCGGCGCTGGGCCGGGCAATCGCAATACAAGGGCCGCTGGCGTGAAATGGTCACCCGCTCGGCGCTTGCGCTCAAGCTGCTGACCTCGCGCAAGCATGGTGGCATTGTTGCAGCCGCGACGTTCGGTCTGCCGGAAACCGAGGGCGGCGAGCGCAACTGGGACTACCGTTATACCTGGATCCGTGACGCTTCGTTCACCGTGTATGCCTTCATGCGTCTGGGCTACACCGACGAGGCCAATGCGTTCATGGGGTGGGTGCGCGGGCGGCTCGACGACTGCTGTGAGCAGACCGAGAAACTCGGCATTCTGTATGCCCTCGATGGCCACGCAGAATTGCCGGAAGACAATCTCGATCATTTGTCCGGCTACGGCGGTGCTCAGCCGGTACGCATCGGCAATGAGGCCTACAAGCAGGTTCAGCTGGATATCTATGGCGAACTGATGGACGCCGTCTACCTGGCCAACAAGTATGGCGACGCCATCTCGCACGACGGTTGGCAGCATGTCGTTCGCCAGGTCGACTACGTGTGCGAACACTGGAGCGACCGCGATGTGGGCATCTGGGAAATGCGCGGTGGCGATCAGCATTTTCTGCATTCGCGGCTGATGTGCTGGGTGGCACTGGACCGGGCACTGCGCCTGGCGTTCAAGCGCTCGCTGTCGGGGCCCTTCGAGCGCTGGACCAGGGTACGTGAAGAGATCCACAACGATATCTGGGAGAATTTCTGGAACGAAGACCTGGGCCACTTCGTGCAGCACAAGGGCAGCCGCAATCTGGATGCCTCAATGCTGCTGATGCCGCTGGTACGCTTTGTCGGTGCCAATGACCCGAAGTGGCTGGCGACGCTGGACGCCATCGAGGCAGCACTGGTGCGTGACGGGATGGTATTCCGCTATCGCAACGATGATGATCACGATGACGGACTGGCAGGCGAAGAGGGCGCATTCGTTGCCTGTTCGTTCTGGTACGTCGAATGTCTGGCCCGCGCCGGTCGGGTCGAGCAGGCGCATCTGGAGTTCGAACAATTGCTGCGTTACGCCAACCCGCTGGGCTTGTACGCCGAAGAATTCGACGCGCATGCTCATCATCTCGGTAACACACCGCAGGCCCTGAGCCATCTGGCGTTGATCAGTGCGGCCAGTTTTCTGGACCGCAAACTGGGCGGCGGGCAGGCGCTCTGGCAGCCTTGAGAGTGTGCGCGAACTGATCATGAATGAGAGTCAGAGGTTCATTCATGATCAGTTCGCCTGCAATGAATATCCTGCCGGCTGTTCTTCCAGCCGGTAGTTCTGTGTAAGCGTCCCGCAATAGCTCAACCGTGGTAGATAGACGCCGTTGCTGTTCAAGGCCGCTCGAATGGCAACGTTGTCGTCGCACATGGCCAGCCTGCGACCGCCAAGCAGCCCGATGGCTTGCCCGGAGCGCATGGCACCCATCGGTGTCCAGTCGGCGATGATCAACGCACCGTTGGGCACGACCTGTTCATAGGCGCGCACGAACTGCTCGGCAGAGCGGTCGCGCAGGTAAGGCACCATGAAATAACGGATATCGTCGCGGTAGGGCAGCTTCTCCTTATGCTCAGGAAAATGTATGACCCCGTTTGCGTAAAGTGAATACGCCAACAGAACCACTGTCGGCGAGGACAATACCGAGAGATTGAGCAAGGTGCTGCGTGTCACATTGTGTGGCAAAACCCGCCGCAGCTGAATCATGCCGATGATGCTCAGCATCGCCACGCCGGGTAGAAAAAAGGTGAAACGGTCGGTCACGTTATAGGAAATGGCAAAAACCAGATTCAACAGCGCCGCACTCCACAACAACCGCAGCCGACTCTCCTTGGGAAACAGCAGCAGCCCCGCCAACTGCGGCCCTATCAGTGACAGCAGCACCAGTATGGCTGCGTTCCTTTCCTCCAGGAGTTCGTCGAAACGCAACAGGCTGCCTTGCCACTCCGGCCCCGCAATGGTCGCGGACGCACCGGTCAGGTAACGTCGAGCAATATCCAGCAGGCCCAATCCGGTGTTCAGGTCATTGAACACCGCGACAGCCGCCGCTGCGAAGCCGAGCATGAAGCCGGGCAGGGTGATCAAAACGCGCGCTTTATACAGGTACAGCAGATACAGGTACAGCGGCAGCAGGACCACGAAGGTCAGTTGATGAGTCGAGGCCGCCATTCCAGTCAGCACGCCAATCATGAACAGCTTTTTCAGCGGCGTCAGACGGTTACTGTCATTGAACTGCAGCGTATAAGCCAGCAGTACGACCAGCGTGTGCAGCAGGTAAACCTCGGCTTTGGTCGACACCCAGAACACTCCGTGCGCCAATACCGTCGCTGCGCCAGCGAGTATGGCCTGACGTTGCCCGGCGCCGAGGCTTTGCGCCAGTCGATAGACGATCCATGCCAACGGCACGAGGAGTAACGAATTCAGCAGGCTGAGCGCGCGTGAGCCGAACAGTGTGAAGAATACCGAGTTGAGCAGTTGATAAAGCGGATGCTCCAGCGGTCCGAGCGACTGACTGAAATAATGGCCTTCGCGGGCGTTGGCCAGAAACATGCCATTGTCCATCCATTGCACCGGCCCGCTGGAGGCCAGAAAACTTGCGGCGATGGCGGCACCCAGCAGAAACAGGGGCATGGCAATCGAGGTGCGCGAATCGGGTGGCATTGAACAGCTCCTCCGTGAGGTGAACATAAGATGGCGGGTGCCTGTTTTACTGCCTCAAGGCTGACGCCCCGTTGGTGTTGCAGCGTTGAACCGGGAAAGCATCACGGCACCGATCGCCACCGCGAACCACAGGGTCGCCAGACGTATCAGCAGCGTGGCGGCAATCGCGTCAGCACCGGGCATGCCTTTGAACATCAGCAGCCCGACCATCACTGCTTCGGCACTGCCCAGGCCACCCGGCATGAAGCTCAACGCTCCGGCGAGCATTGCCAGTGCATAGGTGAACACGGCAAACGTCAGTGGGATCTGCGCGCCCATCCAGCCAAGCATCCAGTAAAACGCTAGTGCCTCGGCGCTCCAGGCAAGCAGACTGAGCAGGCTGGCGGTCAGCAACACTCTTCCGTGCAGGCATTGACAGGCGGCGAGCAGGATGTCGAACAGCTGCCGCCGCAGCCTGTGCAGTCGTGTGCTCTTCTCCGTCGGCAGCGCACCTCGCATGCGCTTCAGCAAATGACCCTGAGACAGCACCAGCAGCCCCGCCAGAACCAGCGCCAGGCCGATAAAAATCATGGGTTGCGCCTGCGGGTACCACGACAAACCGAACAGCGTCAGCAGCACGATGGCCAGCAGATCGGACAGGCGTTCGCTGAAAAATGCAGCAAAACTTTGTGGGTACGGTACGCCCAGCGGCCTCAGCAATACGCCACGCAGTGCTTCGCCGGCCTTGCCGGGCGTGGTTGTCAGGGCGAAGCCGGCCAGGTAGATCCGCAGGCTTTGCCGCCAGGAAAGCGGATGCCCCAGCACCTCAAGGTAAAGCTGCCAGCGTCCGAAGCGCAGCGCGTAGTTGATTGCCGACATCAGCAAGACCAAGCCAATGCCCTGCACCCCGACCTTGCCGGTTGCTGCGCTGACTGCCTGCCAGCCGCCCCACAGGGAAAATCCCAGATAGCCCAGTGCCGAGAAGACGACCGACAGCAGCACCGCCCGATAGCGCCAGCCTGACAGCAGCGGCATGTCGCTCAAAGGTCGAGCCTTTTGAATAATGGCTGTGGAATCGCGCGAATCACCCACATGATCCATGCCCAGAAGCCCGGCGCATAAAGGCTTGTAGACCGGCGTGCGATGCCCTTGACGATGCGCTCGGCAACAGCTGCCGGTTGCGCCACCAGCAAGGCAGGCAACGGCAGACCGTGGGTCATGGGCGTGTCGACAAAGCCTGGCTTGATGGTCACTACGTGTACGCCGAGCTTGAACATCCGCGCCTGCAACCCGTCGCAGAACGTCGAGACGGCAGCCTTGGCCGAGCCGTACAGGTAATTGGAAGGGCGTCCTCGATCACCTGCGACGGAGGAAAGCACCGCCAGCGTGCCGCAGCGCTGCACTTCGAAATGCCTGGCCAGCAGGGTCAGCAAGGCAATAACCGCTGCACCGTTGGTGATGAATTCCTGTATGGCCAGGCCTGCGTATTGTTCGCAGGCCTTCTGGTCGGGCAGGGTGCCGTGAGCCACCAGGACGATATCGATCTGCCCCAATGCAGCCAGACAGCCGGCCAGCATCGCCGGGTGCTCCGAAAAGTGCGTAACGTCCAGACGGTGTGTGTCGATACGTCCGGCACCGCGCGCCTTGAGATCGGCTGCATTGCTGTCGAGCTTCTCCATGTCGCGCGCCACCAGAAAAAAATCACAGCCCTGCGCGGCCCAGAGTCGGGCACAGGCGTGGGCGATGGCTGATGTCGCGCCGATGATCAGAATTTTTTTCATGGCATCACTCGTTTCCAGAAGCGGGACATCAAGGAGGGGTCACGCAGGGCTTCAAGTTGCTCCCAGGCTGGATAGGCCTGGCGGAAATCGCTCCCGGTCATGTGTGCATCTTTTGCCGGATATAGACGTCCACCCGCTTCACGGACAATGGCATCCAGGCGTGGGAACAGTGTTTCGGCCAGCTCGCGCGTCTGCGAAAAATCCAGTGCCAGCGAAGTACCCGGCATCGGGAAGGACAGCAGCCCCGGCGAAGCGATATCGCCGCAGCGCTTGAGTACCGCAAGGAATGAACCCCGGCCCGATGCAGCAATAGCATCGAGCAGCAGTTGCATGGCCTTGGGCGCGCAATGCTCGGGGATCACGCACTGGTATTGCTGAAACCCTTTGCGACCATAAAGACGATTCCAGTGCTGGATGCGATCCAGCGGGTAGAAGAACGCTTCGCACGCGCTGCGGTGGGCCTTGGCCTGTTGTGGATGGGCGTGCCAGTAGATCGAATTGAATGCACGCAAGGACAGATGGTTGACCAGTGAAAGCGGGGCAATGAACGGTATGCTCAGACGCTTGGGCGCATCGACCGTTAGCGACCCGTAACGAGCGTGGTCGCCGACGACGTACACGCCACGGCCGCTATTACTGCCTCGCGCCAGGCAATCAATCCAGGCCACGCTGTACTCGTGCTGCGCGTCCAGCTCGTGCGACAGGGTAAAAAATTCTGCCAGATTGGCGAAGCGCACCACCGTGCTGTTGATCTGACTGGTACGGATCGGCATCAATTGCAGCTCGACCCGACTGATAACGCCGGTCAAGCCCAGGCCGCCGATGCTGGCAGCGAAAAACAAAGGGTTTTCCACGGCCGAACAAACCATCGGCGGCTCGCCATGACGGATCAATTCGAAACGTATGACATGACAGCCGAAGGTGCCGCGCAGATGATGATTCTTGCCGTGCACATCGTTGGCAAGCGCGCCGCCTATCGTCACAAACTGCGTGCCCGGTGTGACCGGTAGAAACCAGCCGCGCGGGATTGCTGCCGCCAGCAGTTGTGACAGGGTCATGCCTGCTTCCAGTTGCACCACGCCGTTCTGCCAGTCTGCGGCAATGAAGCGATCCAGCTTGCGCATGTCCAGTACGTGACCACTGCTTGCCAGACAACTGTCGCCGTAGCTACGGCCGTTGCCGAACGGCAGGCTGGTGTGATGGTGCGCAAGTGTTTCTGAGATGTGCGCCGGCAAGCGATTTACCGCCTCACAGTCATGACCTTGCTGGGCAACCTGCGGGTAGCGCCCCCAGGAGTAGAGAGGCGCGCTCATGCGGCGATCCAGAACACCAGCAGGAACAGAAAACCGATCCCCTGGCTGATCCGGTCGCGGATTGCGAAAACTACCGGGTCCTCGTTCATCTGGCCGCGATGGGTGAGCATCCAGATCCGCGTGATCCAGAACAACAGCAACGGGCAGGCCAGCCAGATCACATGCGGATGCTGATACAGGGCAACCGTCGCGCCCTCATGGATGTAAAGCGCCAGGACCATTACCGCCAGATTGCCCGACGATGCACCCAGGGAGGCGATCATGTCCAGATCGCCCGGGTAGTAGCCGCGGCCGCGTGCCTTGACGGTCACATCGCACAGCCTCGCGTCGCGCAGTTCGGCATAGCGCTTGACCAGCGCGAGGCTGAGAAACAGAAACATTGAAAATGCCAGAATCCAGAACGTCAGCGGCAACTGAAACGCCGCTGCACCGGCCAGGATGCGCGTGGTGTAGAGCATCGCCAGAACAATGACGTCCACTGCCATGTGGCGCTTGAGGTAAAGCGAGTAGACCAGCGTCAGCAAGTAATAGGCAGCCAGCACCGCCGCAAATTGCCATGGCAACATGATTGCGGCCAGGGCGAAGGCTGCTGCGAGCAACAGCGGGATCACCAGCAGGCCGGACTCGATCGGCAACTGACCGCTGGCGAACGGGCGCTCGCGTTTGCTGCGATGGTGGCGGTCATCTGCCAGATCAAGCAGGTCATTGAGCAGGTAGACGCTTGATGCGCACAGCCCGAAACACAAAAATGCGAGCAATCCGTCGAGCAGCAATTGCATGCTCTGGACTTGGTGAGCGGCGAGCAGAGGCACAAAAAGCAGTGTGTTTTTCAGCCATTGGTGGAGGCGTAACGCCTTGCGCCACGCACTGCGTCGGGACGATGTGGATTTGATCACCTGTTCGACGTTTCCTTGTGCCCGCGCCGCGCGTTCCACACCTGCGAGCGGGCTGGCGACGATGGCCTTGCGTGAGACTTTCCAGATGCACAGGTCGTCCCGGGAATTACCGATGTAATCAAAACCGCCCTCACCATAATGGCTGACCAGCAAATCGCGTTTGCGATGGGCAGAAAGATTGGTTTTACCGTCCGAGGCCCAGACCTGATCAAACATTTGCAGGTGAGCTGCGATCTGGTTGGCAAGGGTTTCGTGAGAGGCCGTTGCCAGAATCACCCTGCGCCCGTGCTGCCGCTTGGCCTGGATATAAGCAATGACCGCAGCGTCGTAGGGCAGTAACGCAACGTCGATGTTGGTGCCCAGAGCCAGCCCTTGCTTTAGGAGCGCCTTGCCTTGTAACAGCCAGGTAAAAAGCCTGAATACCTGCAGTGGTCGGCCGCGGATAAAGGCCACCGCGGTTTCAAACAGCAAATCTGAACGCAGCAGCGTTCCATCGAGGTCGACAACCAGAGGTGTATCAACCTCAAGAGCTCTTCCTTGAGTGCCGGGCATGGACAGTTGCTCCTGTAAAAGTGAGCGCACTATGGAACAAAGCCGGACAATCGCCACATCAATAAAATTAAACGATATCCATCATTCAGCCGTGCCTGTGGCGTCAGAAAAATTAAGGGGCGGGCAACTATGACTGCATGAACGCTATTGATTCATTGATTGATCAACTCACGGAGTCTGGTGCGGAAACTGTAAAGTTAATGAGTCATTTCAAATAGCTGATTAACCCGGAGGACTCTATTCGCGCGTTGATACAAGGCGTTCGGCATAAGGTGGCAGAACGGGCGAGCCTGGACAAACATCGCGGTGACCACTTGTTCGGCATGGCGAGTCATAATGACGCCTTTGTTGACCGTCTGCCGGAGTCGTAATGACCCATCCCCTGTTGCGTGAGCTGATACCGTTGGTGTCCGACCTGTCCAGAGAACTGCCGGACGAAGAGCGTTATCGGCGTCTGCTGTGCTCGCTGCGCCACTGGTTGCCTTGCGACGCTACTGCACTGCTCAGGCTAGAGGGTGATGTGCTGATTCCGCTGGCGGTCGACGGCCTCAGTCCGGACACGCTCGGCCGTCGCTTCCGGGTCAGCGAGCATCCGCGCTTCGAGGCGTTGCTTGCGAGTGACGGGCCGCTGCGCTTTGCTGCCGATTGCGATTTACCGGACCCTTATGACGGGCTGGTCGACGGTCATGGTGCGCTGGAAGTGCATGATTGCCTGGGCTGCGTGCTGTCTGTTCAAGGGCGGCCCTGGGGGCTTATTACCCTGGATTCGCTGGACCCTTCCAGCTTTGGCAGCGTCGATCTGGATAACCTGCAGGCCTTTGCCAGTCTCGCAGCGGCAACGGTCATGGCGGGCGAGCGTATCAACCAGTTGGCGCGGGGCTTTGAAGATCAGCGTCAGTTGGCCGAGGTCTACAAGCGCGCTGCCGGTGGGCGAGCACCTCGCGAGCTGATTGGCCAGAGTGCGGTTCACCAGCGTATGCAGCAGGAGATTGAACTGGTCGGCAACAGCCCGCTGACGGTACTGGTCATGGGTGAAACCGGTGTCGGCAAGGAGTTGGTGGCCGAGTCCATCCATCTGCACTCGCCGCGGGCACACAAGCCGCTGATCAGCCTCAACTGCGCCGCGCTGCCTGAAATGCTGGTCGAGAGCGAATTGTTCGGGCATGTCAAAGGCGCTTTTTCCGGAGCGGTCAACGGGCGTAGCGGCAGGTTCGAGCTGGCGGATGGCGGCACGCTGTTCCTTGATGAGGTGGGTGAGCTGCCATTGTCGGTGCAGTCCAAGCTGTTGCGTGTGCTGCAAAGCGGTCAGTTGCAACGGGTCGGTTCTGATCAGGAACACCATGTGGATGTGCGCATCATCGCTGCCACCAATCGTGATCTGGCCGAGGAAGTGCGCTCCGGCCGGTTTCGGGCGGATCTCTATCATCGACTGAGCGTCTACCCGCTGCTCGTGCCAGCACTGCGCGAGCGCGGACGGGATGTGTTGCTGCTGGCCGGCTATTTTCTCGAGGAAAACCGTGTGCGCATGGGGCTGCGTGGGTTGCGCCTGAGCGCCGAGGCACAGCGGCTGCTACTCGCGCACCACTGGCCGGGTAACGTTCGTGAGCTGGAGCACCTGATCAGCCGGGCGGTGCTCAAGGCATTGTCTGCCCATCCGCAAAAGCCGCGCATCCTGACGGTCGAAGGGCCAGCGCTGGGTCTCGACGGCTCGGCGTCTGCCACGCCGCTACCCACGGCTGAAAAAGCCCTTTCAGCGGCTGTGCAGGGAGCAGGGCTGAAGGCGTCGGTGGATGCTTTTCAGCGTTCCTTGATTGTTGATTGTCTTGAACGACATCAAGGCCGTTGGGCAGAAGTGGCGCGCGATTTAGCGGTGGACAGAGCCAATCTCAATCGACTTGCCAGGCGCCTGGGTATTCGTTGATATATCCGAATGCGGATGTTCGTTGGTCGCCGACATTGAAAAAATAATGAATTTCTTTGCAGTGAATGCAGTCACCTATACTTCAAGCCACTGCTGAAAAAAGGATCAGGCTTTCAATGGCACTTCCAAAGCATTACCGCATTGATTATCTGCTGAACGGTTCGTTCAAGAGTTTTTATATACGCACCGAGAATATGGACAACGCTGAAGCATGGCACTGTGCAAGTGTCGACGCGGGCCTTGCGCGCATACCGAAATACCGTTTGGAGAAAGTCGCCAAAGTGTCCAAACCTTATGCTGAACACTTTGGTGTGACCAATGTGGAGTGGGCTCAGGCCTGAACCCCCTCCACGGTCAGGTCACTCAACGGTGGGCTATCTGCTCCAGCGCCAGATTGCGTGTACGTGGTCCGAACCGGCCAATGGTGATGATCACGATCAGCATGCTGCCAACAATGAACGCCAGTACGCCCGGTGTGCCGAAATGGTCGAGGAAAATCCCGATCAGCAGGCTGCTGAACACCGTTGACAGGCGGCTGAACGAGTAGCAAAAACCCACGGCACGTGCGCGGATGTTGGTCGGAAACAACTCACCCTGGTATGAGTGATAACTGAAGCTCAGCCATGCGTTGCAGAATGTGATCATGATTCCGCAGAAAATAAGGCCTGCTGCGCTGGTCTGGAAGGCAAACAGGCTGCCGAAGATCATTGCTCCCAACGCTGAGCCGACGATTTGCCATTTATTCTCGAAGCGGTTGGCAAATTTCACGAACAGTAAAGGGCCGAGCGGGTAGGCCAGCGTGATCACGAACGCATACCCCAGGCTGTGTGTAACACTCAGGCCCTGGCCAGAAAGCAGGGCGGGCAGCCAGTTGCCGAAGCCGAAGAAGCCAATCGCCTGGAAGATGTGAAATACGATCAGCATCAGTGCACGACGACGGTAAGGCGGTTGCCACATATCGGCGAAGCGGCCGTTGCCTGACAGCGCGACTTTCTCCGGTTCAGGTTCATCCAGCGGCTTGCCCTGGTCTTTGATACAACGTGCTTCAATTCCGTCCATGATCAGCTCGGCTTCGTCGAAACGCCCTTGCTGCGCCAGCCAGCGTGGTGATTCCGGCAGGGCTGAACGCAGCCACCAGACAAACAGCGCAAATACCGCGCCGCTAATCACCACCCAGCGCCATCCGGAAAAGCCGAAGGGTGCCTGAGGCACCAGCCACCACGACATCAGCGCCACGCTGGGAACTGACAGGAACTGGATGAAAAATGCGAAGGCGAACGCTGAGCTGCGTATACGTTTGGGCACCAGTTCCGATAGGTAGGTGTCGATGGTCACCAGCTCGACGCCCAGGCCGATGCCGACCACAAAGCGCATGCCTATCACGCCCAGGGCGGAGGTCTGCAGACCCATGATCACCGTGGCAATGGTGTACCAGATCAGCGCGAAGGTAAAAATTGCGCGGCGACCGTAACGGTCGGCAATCGGGCTGACCAGACTTGCACCGAAAAACAGGCCCAGAAAGGTCGCCGAGGCAAAGGCTGCCTGATCGGAAAAGCCGAACAGGCCCTGGCTTCCCGTGGCAAAGATCCCGTCGCGAATCAGACCGGGGCTGATGTAGGCCGTCTGAAACAGGTCGTAAAGCTCGAAAAAACCGGCGATAGACAGCAGGGCAACCAGTTTCCAGATAGTAGCAACCGCAGGCAGTCGATCAATGCGCGCCGAGATATACGCTGCCCGCAGCTGTTCGCTCTTGGGTGCACCTGTGCGAGGTGATGAGTTCATCGATGGCGATCCTGAGTTCTTGTAGAGGCCTGAATAGTACTCTTTACAATTTGTAATGAATGGTCTTTTAATGCGGTTAATGGACTCTAAAAGATTAATAATTGTTTAGTTGGTATGGTTTTTGAGTGTTTATACCGGTTTAGACAGGCTGTACGCCGTTGAGATAGCGTGTGATTAACCATGCAGCGCCAGCCTTGAAGACCAGCAAGCGTCAAAACAACAGGCATGAAGCCACCAAGCATGTATCAACATGTGTCGCAAAACCTTAGGATGAAGGTCTTGATTTTCTGCCTGTCGGGTTCCCGTGACGTACAAACTGCCCACCACTGCAACAGCCCCTTTCTGCCCCTCGGCGACCACTGACAGCGTGACCATCCCGCCGAATGCGTCCTTGCTGCGCAAGATGATGCTGTTCGTGGGACCCGGCCTGCTGGTTTCCATCGGTTACATGGACCCCGGCAACTGGGCGACGGCTATCGAGGCCGGGTCGCGCTTTGGCTATTCATTGTTGTTTGTGGTGGTGCTGGCCAGTCTGTCGGGAATGGTCTTGCAAAACCTCTGTTCCCGCCTTGGCATCGCCACCGGGCGTGATCTGGCGCAGCTGTCTGCTGCCCGCTACAGCCGTAATGTCGCCAAAGGCCAGTGGCTGCTGGCAGAGCTGTCGATTATCGCCACCGATCTGGCAGAGGTGCTGGGGGCGGCGTTGGCGTTTCATCTGTTGTTGGGCGTGTCGATCACCACCGGTGTAGCGCTGACCGCTTTCGATACCCTGATCGTGCTGGCCTTGCAGGGCGCCAATTTCCGGCGTCTGGAAGCTATCGTGCTGGGGTTGATTGCAACCATTGCCAGTTGTTTTGCCGTCGAGCTGTTTCTGATCAAGCCATTCTGGCCGGATGTGGTGGCGGGCCTGAAACCGAGCTGGGATGTACTGAGCAGCCAGGAGCCGCTGTATATCGCCATCGGTATTCTGGGTGCCACAGTCATGCCGCATAACCTTTATCTGCATTCGTCGGTGGTGCAGACCCGCGTCAATGGTGCTGATCTGGCCAGCAAAGCCACTGCCATTCGCTACGCCCGACTGGACACCATTGGTTCGCTGAGTCTCGCGTTGCTGATCAATGCGGCGATACTGATCCTCGCGGCTGCGGCGTTTCACAAGACCGGGCATACCGAAGTGGTCGAGATTCAGGACGCTTATCACTTGCTTGATCCATTGGTCGGCGGTGCCATTGCCAGTGTGCTGTTCGGCGTCGCCTTGCTGGCGGCAGGGCAGAGTTCGACGTTCACCGGGACCATCGCCGGGCAAGTGGTGCTCGAAGGCTTTCTGCAGGCCAAAATTCCCTGCTGGCAGCGCCGCTTGATTACTCGCGCACTGGCACTGATTCCGGCGCTGATCGGGGTGATCTGGCTGGGTGACAGTTCGGTCGGCAAGATGTTGGTGCTCAGCCAGGTGGTGCTGAGCCTGCAACTGCCGTTTGCGCTCTGGCCGCTGATTCGCTTTACCAGTGATCCGCAGCTGATGGGGCCGTTCGTCAACAGTCGACTGGTCAAGATTGCCGCCTGGGGCCTGTTCGGTCTGATCTCTGCCGCCAATCTGACGTTGCTGTGGTTCTGGGTGAGCTGAACTTGATCGCCGCAAGTCACTCTCAAACCTGACACCAATGTTCGCTGTCAGGGAGGCGGAAATGACCACAACCGATGAAAAGGGTGCAGTGTTCGAAACCGATTTGCCGGCCCGTCTGGACCGCTTGCCCTGGGGGCGGTTTCACACCTTGCTGGTTGTGGCGCTGGGTATCACCTGGTTGCTCGATGGCCTGGAAGTGACCCTTGCAGGCTCGGTGGCTGGTGCTCTGAAAGCCAGTCCTTCGCTCAACCTGACCAACAGTGACGTAGGCCTGGCGGGTGCCGCGTATATCGCCGGTGCCGTAATCGGCGCATTATTTTTTGGCTGGCTGGCGGACCGTCTCGGGCGTCGCAAACTGTTCTTCATCACCTTGCTGCTGTACGTCGGTGCCACGGCCGCCACGGCTTTTTCATTCAGTGTCTGGAGCTTCATGCTGTTTCGCTTTCTGACCGGTATGGGTATCGGTGGCGAGTACACCGCAATTAATTCGACCATTCAGGAATTTACCCCGGCGCGTTACCGGGGCTGGGTCGACCTGACCATCAATGGCACGTTCTGGCTGGGTGCTGCGCTGGGCGCGATTGGCTCGATTGTGTTGCTCGACCCGCAATGGGTAGGTGCCGAACTGGGCTGGCGCCTGTGTTTCGGGATTGGTGCGGTATTGGGCCTGCTGGTGCTGCTGATGCGTCTGTGGCTGCCGGAGAGCCCACGCTGGCTGTTGATTCACGGCCAGGCCGCGCAGGCGAAAAAGATCGTTGAGCAGATAGAGGCCGATCTTCAGCGCCAGGGCCATGTGCTGCCCGCGGTGCAGGGCAAACCCTTGCGCCTGCACGTGCGCGACCACACGCCATTGGGGGAGGTTGCCAGAACCTTGCTGGTGACGTTTCGCCAGCGTTCGCTGGTTGGCCTGACGCTGCTGACGGCCCAGGCTTTTTTCTACAATGCGATTTTCTTCACTTACGCGTTGGTCTTGACCGACTTCTATGGCGTGCCGTCCGAGCGCGTCGGTTGGTATGTGTTGCCGCTGGCGCTGGGTAATTTCTGCGGTCCGCTGCTGCTGGGCAGGTTGTTTGACGTGGTGGGGCGGCGGGTCATGATCAGCCTGACCTACGGTGTATCAGGCGTGCTGTTGGCGATCAGCGGCTATATGTTTGAGCAAGGTCTGCTGGACGTAACCCAGCAGGCCATTGCCTGGATGGTGATTTTCTTCTTTGCTTCGGCGGCGGCCAGCTCGGCCTACCTGACAGTGGCCGAAACCTTTCCGCTGGAAATCCGCGCATTGGCGATTGCGGTGTTCTACGCCTTCGGTACGGGGCTGGGCGGGATGATAGGCCCGACGTTGTTTGGTGAGTTGATAGAAACCGGCGAACGCAGCAATGTGCTGATCGGCTATCTGATCGGGGCAGGGTTGATGCTGTTCGCGGCGCTGGTGCAGTCGATATGGGGCGCAGCTGCCGAACGCAAGTCTCTGGAGGAAGTAGCGAGGCCGCTGTCGCAGGCTGGGGAAAGGTAGACGGTCAGTTACCGGAACACGCCACGAAGACCATCGACGGATGCGCGCAAGCCGAGGATCCGCTCATTGACCTCCTGCGCTTCGTGCGGGCGAGAAGTACGTTCCAGGTACAAAAGATGTCCGGCAAGATTGGCCGAGACGCGTTCAAGGTCGTCAGCGGTGCGCCTGACGTAGGCCTGGATGTCTTTCAGTTGTTCGACTTGCACGGATGGTTCCCCTATAGGTCGCATCCGAGCGCACTAAATGACTAAATGAATGGGGGCTGTGATGAACCCCCTCAATCGAATTATCGACCGCTACAGTAGCTTTCTTTAGCGTCGCAGGTAAATAAACAGCTAATAAATTTTTGCCCGCTGCCGCCCAGCCTAATCGTCTTCCTGATCGTCATGTTCCGAGTAGGAATCCAGCAACTCGGCCAATGCCAGGGTACGGTCCAGCCCGCTGCGGCTGGACATGATTTCGGCCACTGCCTGCGTGGCGGCAATTCTGGCAGCTTCGCGTTCGGCATCGGTGTTATTGGGCGTGGCGGCCTGCGCAGCCTCAATAATCGATTGCTCAAAGGTATTCATGGTGCTCGCTCGTGAAATTCAAGTGCCTGTGATACCGAGAATGACGGATTGTTTCAAGGCCGATCAATCACCTTCGTAAGGAAATTCTTCCAGGGTCTGCATCAGTGCGACACCCTGCGGCCCTTGAAGATTGTCCAGCACCCAGCAACTGCTGGCATTTTTAGTCAACAACAGACGAGTGGTCTGGCTGGTGACCGGCTGCTGCGGGGCGTCTTTGTAGCCCAGGTTGTAGGTCATCTCGACCACCGCCTGCTTGTCGGAGTTGGACACCAGCTTCCAGTCGATGGGCTTCTGCACATCGCCGTCCTGCGCGTCGGTCCAGGGGTTGGCGCTGACTGCGCACTGGTCACCGTTCTGGCAGGCCCAGTCCTTTTTCAGCAAGCCCAGCAAAGGCTTGGACAGGTAATCAGCCGAGCCTTTGCCACTGAGGTAGAAGTCCTGATGCTTTTCGTAGACCCAGCGCGCGGTATCGACCGGGGTCGCAGCAGGGCAGGCGGCCTGGGCCGTTGATGAAAGCAGGCAGGCGAAGGCAATGGCAACGGTTCTGGACATGGAGCAGGCTCGCAGAGAAGGTGGCAGTGATGTTACAGGCTGGCAACACTGCATTTGTAAGGCATGCGGGCAAAAAAGCAATGGTTTTAGGTGAAGCGGATGGCTGGAATAATATTTTGAGCAATTTCCTTCAATACGCTGTTCATTGCAGTCATTACCTTGAGCGGGTCATTTCTGATCATGTTCAAGGGGGTTTCCATGACTATGCTGATTTCCATGGCTGCGTTTGCACTGGCTTCGTCCATCACGCCGGGACCGGTCAACATTGTGGCGTTTAGTGCCGGTGCGCGCTATGGGGTCTGGCCGGGCATGCGCCACGTGCTGGGTGCAACGCTGGGCTTTACCCTATTGCTGCTGCTCATCGGTTTTGGCCTGTACGAAACCTTGCAGCAATGGCCATTTCTGACCCGAATCATTCAATGGTCCGGCGTGGCATTTCTGCTGTATATGGCGTTCCGGCTTGCAACCGGCAACGGTCAACTGAGCCTGGGCGATAAGGCAGTCGGTCCTTCGATGATACAAGGGGCGGTCATGCAATGGCTCAACCCCAAGGCATGGCTGGCATCGATAGCAGGCATGGGTGTTTTTGTTGTCAATGGCGAGGCCACGTTGATCTGGCAATTCGCAACCATCTATTGTGTGGTGTGTTACCTGTCACTGGGTTGCTGGGTCTTTGCCGGGAGTTTTCTGAGCAACTATTTGTGCAGCGCGGCAAGCGTACGTGTTTTCAACCGGATCATGGCGCTGTTATTGGCTGGCTGTGCGTTGTATCTGTTGATCTGACCCGTGCAATCACAACCGATACTGCCCCGGTGTCGCTGCCAGGTGTTTTTTAAACTCACGCTGAAAATGCGCTTGATCGGCAAAGCCGGTTTCCTGTGCAACGTCGGCAATCATCTTGCCGCTTTTCAACTGTGTTTGGGCGTGCTGAATACGGCGATTGAGCAAGTAGGCATGCGGCGTCAGGTGATATCGCTGCTCAAACGAGCGAATCAGGTATGACGCTGAGAGGTTGGCTGCAGCACAGATGTCGGCGAGTTTGATGGGCCGGGCAAAGTTGTCGTTGATGTACTCAGCGGCGCGCGTGACTCGGGGGGAGAGTTGGAGGAGCGGCGCTGGCGCAGCATCAAATGTCTCCAGCATCAGGGTGAAGAACGCTACCGCCGTGCAATGTTTTTGCAGCGTATCGGCTTTTGCGTCGGTCAGTGTCTGGTACAGCGCCGTCAATTTACCGAACAGTAGCGGATCGCTAGTGTGCGTATAGGGCAGGGGTTGAAAGCCGGATTCAGCGTTCAGCCCTATATCCTGCTGTATGTCGCCTAGCCAATGGCTGTCCACATAAAGCATCAGGTACGACCACGGCTGATTGTTGATCGGGTTGCAGGCATGCACATCTCCGGGGTTCATCAGGACCGCGGTGCCTGCCGTTACGCGCTGTGAGCTCTTTTCGTGCAAATAGGTGCTTTGCCCAGCGGTAATCGCGCCGATGGAAAAAGTCTCATGCGAATGCGGGGCATAGCAGACCAGCCGGCCATCTTCTACCGAGCGCGCCTCAATGAAAGGCAGACACTCATCGCGCCAGAAAAAGGGGGTTGCGGTCGAGTCGCTGGAGTGGATGGTGCTCATGCTGATATCCCGTCGGCAGAGCACCGAGGGTAGCTGAACTTATGTGCCAGCGCGATGCCGATGTGTCGCAGTGCGTTAAAAAGCACCGGCTAGTGCAAATGCTCTGCGTCGGCATGCGTATCGTGACGAGCTGCGTCACTCAGGCATGCTCACGCAGAGCGTAAAAAGCGAAGCGCGTAAGCCTTACTTCTTCACCGGCACGATATCCATGATGTTGCCGTTGACCTTCTGAAAGCGTACGTATTTATCATTGATCTTCACCCATTCGCTTTCCTTGGCTGGTGCTTCCAGGCCTTTGCTTTTCCAGTCTTTTACTTCCAGATCGCTGCGGCGATATTTTTCCGGTACGCGGGAACCGATTTCCAGTTCGTGCATATTGTCTTTGGATTCGGCTACTTTCGGGTCCGCCGTCTCTGCTGCGTGAGCGGGCAGGGTGACGGCGGAGAAGCAGCCGAGCAAGGTCATGCAGGCGATCAACGATTTGCTATTCATGTAAAGACTCCCAGTCTTTGGTATCAGGCGATGGCTTAATGCCTCGTAATAACTGGGACCCTCACGGTTGCAAATCATTCGATCGGGTTTGCCGCGCTTAGCCTTGCAGGGTCTTGGCGATGGTTGCAGAGAGCCTGGTGGTGGGGCGGCCGATCAGCGCACTCAACTGGTGACTGTCATCGAACAGCGCGCCTTTGGCTGCTGCCGCGTCGGAATCGGCCAGTAACTGCGCAACGAAGTCTGGCAAGCCTGCCTGGATCAGCGCGGCTTCGAATTCGGCTTGCGGCAGGTTGACGTAAGGCAGAGGCTGGCCGGCCTGCTTTGAAAGCTCGGCAGCGAACTCGGCAAGGGTGTAGGAATCGTCACCAGCCAGCTCGTACACGCGACCGCTCTGATCCTCGCCGGAGGTCAGCAGCACCGCCGCAGCTTCAGCGTAATCGAGGCGCGAAGCCGAACTGATGCGGCCCTCTTCGGCACAGCCCATGACCGCGCCATGGGCCAGTGCGCCTGGAATACCTGCGGTGTAGTTTTCGGTGTACCAGCCATTGCGCAGCAGGACATAAGGCAGCCCGCTGGCGCGCAGGTAGTCTTCGGTTTCGCGGTGCTCTCTGGCCAGGCCCAGTGCCGAGGCGTCTGCATGCAGAACACTGGTGTAAGCCAGCAGTTTGACCCCGACGCGTTTCGCCGCATCAATCACGGCCTTGTGCTGCGGCAGGCGCTGGCCCACTTCGCTGGAAGAAATCAGCAGCACCTTGTCTGCACCGGCAAACGCACTGTCCAGCGTCGACGGCTGCGAATAGTCGGCATGACGCACTTGAACGCCCTTTGCCGAGAGGTCACTGGCCTTTTCCGGGCTGCGGACTGCGGCAATGATCTGCCCGGCAGGTACACGAGTGAGCAGCTGTTCAATGACGATACGGCCAAGCTGGCCAGTGGCACCGGTGACAACGATCATGGAAGGATTCCTTGAATCAGGTTGAAAGGAAGCACCAGCATAGTCATGATGCTTACCTTTCGTAAGTACGTACAAAAAGGTAAGTGTCATGAGTGAATCTGCCTCGCATCCACAGTCTGAAACGGTCGAGTCCATGCTGGCCTTCGTTCGTCAGGGGCAGGTACTGGCCACCGACTGCCCTTCACGGGTAGTGCTCAACCATGTTTGCAGCCGTTGGGGCGTGCTGGTGCTGGTGGTTTTGCGCGGCGGCATGCATCGTTTCAGCGAGGTGCGGCGCAAAATTGGCGGGGTCAGCGAGAAAATGCTCGCGCAAACCCTGCAGCATCTGGAACAGGACGGCTTCGTCAGCCGCAAGTCACTGCCGGTGGTGCCGCCGCATGTTCAATACCGGCTGACCCCAATGGGCGAAGAAGTCGCCTTGCAGGTTGAAACACTCGCCACCTGGATCGAGACCAATCTGCCGCGCATCATGCAGGCCCGTGAGGCCGCGAACACGGTGCAGACCACGCTTGAATGAGCCGTTTCTGACAGATTTTTCATCCTGCGATTGTCGGCTCAATCGCCTGCAATCAGCCGCTTCTTGGTATGGTGCGCGCCGAAATCTTTATATACACGTTCAGTTGCGCCGTTTGCCCTTCACCGAGAAGCTGTAGAAATGCCCAATCCAATTCCCCTGAAAGACCACGAAAAAGAGACGCGGCTGGTCAATCAGCGCCTGATTGCCTGCGCGGTGCTGGTCGGCCTGCTGGCTGCCTGTCTGGTCGCGCGGATGTACTTCCTGCAAGTCACCGAGTTCGATTACCACTCGACCATTTCCGAAAACAACCGCGTGCATGTGTTGCCGATCCCGCCCGAGCGCGGTTTGATCTTTGACCGCAATGGCGAAGTGCTCGCTGACAATCGCCCCAGTTTCAACCTGACCCTGACCCGTGAGCGCGCCGGTGACTGGCACAAGGTGATCGATGAACTGATGACCCTGCTGGAGTTGCCCGACGAAGACCGGATTCTGTTCGACAAGGAACTGAAACAGGTTCGTCACCCGTTTGAGCCTGCGACCCTGCTGTATGAGCTGACCGAAGAGCAGATCGCCACACTCGCGGTCAATCAGTACCTGCTACCGGGCGTGGATGTGGCAGCGCAGTTCGTTCGTCACTACCCGCTGGGCGCGCACTTTGCCCATTCGATTGGCTATGTCGGGCGCATCAACGAAAAAGAAGCGTCGCACCTCGACAATGAATATCGCGGCACTCAATCCATCGGCAAGACCGGTATCGAGCGCTTCTACGAATCCGAGCTGCACGGCCACGTAGGCTACGAAGAGGTCGAAACCAACGCCCAGGGCCGCGTGCTGCGGGTGCTCAAACACACTGACCCGGTGCCGGGCAAGAACATCACCCTCACGCTGGACGCGCATTTGCAGGCCGCAGCGGAAAACGCTCTGGGTGATCGACGTGGTTCGGTGGTTGCGCTGGACCCGGAAACCGGCGAAGTGCTGGCGATGGTCAGCAAACCAAGCTTCGACCCCAACCTGTTCGTCACCGGCATCAGCTTCAAGCAGTACGCTGCGCTGCGCGATTCCATTGACCGGCCGCTGTTCAACCGGGTGCTGCGTGGCCTTTACGCGCCGGGCTCGACGGTCAAGCCGGAAGTAGCGATTGCCGGTCTCGACAGCGGTGTTGTCACGGCCTCGACCAAGGTCTTCGACCCCGGTTACTTCCAGCTGCCGGACTTTGACCACAAATACCGCAACTGGAACCACAGCGGCGATGGCTGGGTGGACATGGACACGGCGATCATGCGGTCTAATGACACCTACTTCTACACCGTCGCGCACAAGCTCGGCATCGACCGCCTGCACGACTACATGACCATGTTCGGCATCGGCCAAAAGGTCTCGCTGGACATGTTCGAGGAATCGGCCGGGCTGATGCCGTCCCGCGAATGGAAACGCGCTACACGCCGCCAGGCTTGGTTCCCGGGCGAAACGGTGATTCTCGGCATTGGCCAGGGCTACATGCAGGTCACGCCATTGCAACTGGCTCAGGCAACGTCACTGATTGCCAGCAAAGGCGTCTGGCATCGACCGCACCTGGCGATGGAAGTAGGCCACGACGTGCCGCTTGATGAGCACCCGATGCCAAACATCGTGCTGCGCGATCCCAACGAATGGAATCAGGTCAACACCGGCATGCAGATGGTCATGCACGATCCGCGCGGCATTGCGCGCGATGCCGCCAAGGGCGCGCAGTACCGCATCGCTGGCAAAAGCGGTACGGCGCAGGTGGTGGCGATCAAGCAGGGTGAGCGTTACAACCGTCTGAAGACGCTGGAGCGTAACCGTGACAACGCCTTGTTCGTCGGCTTCGCACCGGCCGATCATCCGAAGATCGTGGTGTCGGTGACCATCGAGAACGGCGAGGCGGGCGGTCGAGTCGCGGGCCCTGTGGTCCGGGAAATTCTCGATGCCTGGCTGCTCGACAGCGAGGGCAAGCTCAAACCGCAATACGCAGTCCCTGCCAAGGCGCCGGGCAACCCGCACGCCTGAATTGTTTGCCAAGGCAAACTGTCTGACCGAGCCCTGAACAGGGCTCAGGTTTTCTGAACTGTCGAGAATTCATCGGGTCGACCACAATAGGCGTGGCAGAGCGCTGCGCGCGTTTTACCGAATTCATTATTGCCTCGACAAGGAACCCCTAATGTCCAAGACCATCGCCGACCATCTTGCGCAAACCCTCGCAGCGGCAGGTGTTTCCCACATCTGGGGGGTGTCCGGTGACAGCCTCAACGGCCTGACCGACAGCCTGGAACGTACCGATTCGATTCGCTGGATGCACACCCGTCATGAAGAAGTCGCAGCCTTCGCCGCCGGTGCCCAAGCGGCATCCAGCGGCAAGCTTGCGGTCTGTGCAGGCAGCTGCGGACCGGGCAACCTGCACCTGATCAACGGCCTGTACGACTGCCATCGCAACCGCGTGCCGGTGCTGGCGATTGCTGCGCACATTCCTTCCTCGGAAATCGGCCTGGATTACTTTCAGGAAACTCACCCGCAGGAGCTGTTCAAGGAATGCAGCCACTTCGTCGAACTGGTCAGCAACCCCGAGCAGTTCCCGCGTGTGCTGGAACGTGCCATGCGTGCTGCGATCAGCCAGAAAGGTGTGGCGGTAATCGTCTTGCCGGGCGATGTGGCGCTCAGCGAATCCCCTGATGTAGCTGCGAAATGGATCGAGGCCACGCCGCCCACTGTCGTCCCAGCGGACAACGACTTGCAGTCGATGGCCGACATGCTCAATGACTCGAAAGCCGTGACCTTGCTGTGCGGTGCAGGCTGTGCGGGTGCTCACGAGCAGATCCTCGCACTGGCCGACACGCTGGGCGCTCCCATTGTTCATGCCTTGCGCGGCAAGCAGCACGTTGAGTACGACAACCCGTTCGACGTCGGCATGACCGGTCTGATTGGTTTCAGCTCCGGCTACCACGCCATGCTGTCCTGCGACACGCTGGTGATTCTCGGCAGCAGCTTCCCATATCGGAATTTCTACCCCGAAAAAGCCAACATCATCCAGATCGACCTCGACCCTACGCAGTTGGGTCGCCGTACGCCTGTGGCGCTCGGTCTGGTCGGCGGGGTACGGGAAACCCTCGACGCATTGCAGCCAAAACTCAAGCCGCACGCCGACCGCCGCTTCCTCGACAAGGCCCTCAAGCACTACGCCAAGGCCCGCGAAGAGCTTGACGAACTGGCCACGCCTACGCCAGACGGTACGCCTATTCACCCGCAGTACCTCACTCGGTTGGTCGACGAGCAAGCGGACGCTGATGCGATCTTTACCGTCGATGTAGGCACGCCAACGCTGTGGGCTGCGCGCTACCTGCACATGAACGGCAAACGCAGCCTGCTGGGCTCGTTCAACCACGGTTCGATGGCTAACGCCTTGCCTCAGGCTCTGGGCGCGAAGGCCGAGCACCCTGATCGTCAGGTGGTGGCGTTGTGTGGCGATGGCGGTCTGTCGATGCTGCTGGGCGACCTGCTGAGCATCCGCCAACTGAACCTGCCGATCAAAATGGTGGTGTTCAACAACAGCTCGCTGGGCTTTGTCGACATGGAAATGAAAGCCAGCGGCTATGTGCCGCACGGCACCGACCTGCATGAAACCAACTTCGCCGGTATCGCCTTGGGCGCAGGCATGCTCGGCCTGCGCGTGGAGAACGCCGAAGAGCTGCCTGCAGCGTTGCGCAAGGCGTTCGATCATCCAGGCCCGGTGCTGATCGACGTGGTCACTGCCAAGCAGGAGCTGGGCATCCCGCCGAAAATCAAACTGGCACAGGCCAAAGGCTTCAGCCTGTACATGATGCGCGCGATCATGAGCGGGCGCGGCAGTGAAGTGCTGGAACTGGCCAAGACCAACTTGCGCTAATAATCCGGGCAACGTGACAGGCGGAATCAGAAAAACCGCCTTCCTCTCGCCAGACACTGTGGTCATCTCATTTATAGGTGACCACGTTGTCTGGCGTTATGTTTTGCATCTTGGTTTATTGCCGTTAATGTTAATTGCACTTCTTGTGGATCCAAAATTCCCGCGCATTTTCGAATACTCGTCTTCATTAATCTTGTGGTGTGAATTGTCAAGATAAATAGTTTGGTAAAGCTCGGCTGCCCTCAGCCGAAACAATGGGACGGAAGCAAGACCGGCTAAGGCAGGCTAATTACCGAATCATCTCTGGCTATTAAAAAACGTCGAAAAATACAGAACGTTAGGCCTCGGATCGTCTTTATAGAACGTCTGCACGTCATGAGGTCTGCAATGCTTAGAAATGCTCCTTTGAGTATGAAACTGCTGCTTATTTTAATGTTTCCCCTGCTGGGCTTTCTTGCCTTCGCAGGTATTTTCGTCGCTGATAAAAGCGAGAACCTCAGCGATATGAGGCGCGCAGTGACGGCCACCAGTGCCGCACAGAAGCTCAGCAACGTCGTCACCACCATCCAGCGCGAGCGCGGTGCCAGTGGCGTGTTCCTGGGCAGTGGCGGCAAGTCCATGCAAGACAAATTGAAATCATTTCGTCAGGAAACCGACCAGGCGATGGGCGAGATGCGTGCGCAATCGACGGAGGGAATTCCCGGGCCGGAAAAAGTAAACCGCGCGCTGGATGACCTGATCGCGTTACGCCTCAAAGTCGATGCGCTGGCAATCAACAATACTGAATCCGGCACGCGTTTCACTGACATCATCAAAACGCTCATCGGGTTTACTTATTCGATGGAAGCGAGCATTGAAGACCCGCAAATACTGCGCGCCTTGAGTTCGCTCAATCAGTTCGTGGATATGAAAGAGCGCGCGGGTCGCGAACGGGTGTTGTTGGGCCTGGCTTTCAACCAGAATCGCTTCGACGCAGCGCTGTTATCACGCTTCAGTCGTAACCTTGGAGAGTTCTCCGGTTACTTCGAAGCCTTCCAGCGCTGGTCCCCGGAAGCATTCAAAACCAGGCTGAATGATGTTCTGCAACAACCAGGATCACTTGAAGTTGCCCGCCTGCAACGTCTGGGTTTCGATACACCCCTGGGCGACCCGCTCAACATCAAGCCCGAAGACTGGTTCAACCTTTCCACCAACCGCATAGACCTGATGGCCAGGGTTGAAGCGGAATTGGGTCAGACTGTCGTAGGCCTGGCCACCGATGCACGCAGCGCCGCTCAAAGCAGCCTTTACATAGCGGTTGCCACTGTCATCGTGATGCTGATCGTAGTGTTGTGGCTGGCGTCGGTGATCATCCGCAATATCAAGGTTGCAGTGGTCGACGTGAACCGCACGCTGGTTGCGCTATCCACCCGCGACCTGACCGCCAGAACCCGTTACACCGGTAAAGACGAGTTCGGCGAGATATCACGCAATCTGGACAACATGGCGCAACAGATCAGCGAGGTCATCCGCGAAATCGGCAGCGCTACCTCACAGGTCGCCACCGCCGCCGAGCAGTCTTCTGCGGTGGCGTTGCAGACCAGCCAGAACGTCGCGCAGCAGCGCCTGGGCACCGATCAGGTCGCCACAGCCATCAGCGAGATGAGCGCCACCGTCAAGGACGTTGCGCGCAGCACCACCGACGCGGCCGAGATGTCGCAGCGCGTCAATAACAGTACCGTGCAGGGCAAGACCGAGATCGACAACACCATCGGCCTGATTCAAGGGCTCTCGGTCCAGGCTGAAGAGACTTCACGAATCATTGACGAGCTCAAGGGCGAGAGCAACGCCATTTCCTCGGTGCTCGATGTCATCCGAGGCGTCGCCGACCAGACCAACCTGCTGGCCCTCAACGCAGCCATCGAAGCAGCGCGTGCGGGCGAACAAGGTCGCGGCTTTGCCGTGGTGGCCGACGAAGTGCGCAACCTGGCCAAAAAGACTCAGGACTCCACGGTCAGCATCCAGAACATGATCGCCAACCTGCAGTCCGGCTCCGAACGTGCTGCCGCGTCCATGCAGGAAACCCTGGGCAAGGCGCAAGAGGGCGCCAGCAACGTCGTACGCGCTGGCGAACTGCTGGAAGAAATCGCCGAAGGCATCGCGACCATCAGTGACCGCAACATCCAGGTTGCATCTGCTGCCGAAGAGCAAAGCCTGGTGGCCGAAGAAATCCACCGCAACGTGAATGACATCAACGCGCTGGTCATTCAGGTGAGTGCAGGTGCCGAGCAGACAGCAGTCACGAGTCGTGAACTGGCCAGGCTTGCTGAGCAGCAGCAGGGGCTGGTGGGACGCTTTAAAGTGAGCTGACGATAAGGGGTTTGTTGGGTGTTCAGAGGCCTGGGAGCGTTAGCTCTCGGGCTTTTTTGTAGTGGTCGTCGGGCGGCAGGAATTCGCGTGGCAGTTCTTGTGCGACGGCTTGGCTCGGCATGCTTTCGGGACTCAAAGAATATAAAGTGGACGGTCATCTTTTCGACATAAGTGGGTAATCGACACGCACGCCTACAATTTTAAAAAAAAGTTTATGTTCGACGCTGTTCACTACATGCTGCGCGTCATATTGTTAGTTGCCTGATCATATTAACCATGCCGGTGTTTCGTGCGTTAATGTCCTCAATCTGTCACATCGCTTCCCTACAGTAATATCAAATGTAAGGGAGTATTTTCGACGCGTTAGTTCACTGGCACATTGCCGTGTTCGCGCTGGTGAGTACGTCGGCGTGAGAATGCCCTGACCCTGTTTAGGTCAGAAGCTTTATTGATGCGTTACTTTCCGAGTCCACCCGTTTCGTCTTGATAGTGTGCGGATCCAATGCCCACTGCGAGACTTGGTTTATCCGTCCCACCTGAATAGTGGCTTGCCTATGAACGCGCAGTTTTTGATGGTTGTTCAGTTGATTGCAGGTGTAGGCATGCCGCAACGGATGTCTGACGCATGACGACGTATGGAACAACAATGGCACTGGCGGCGAGCGCCATGCTGAGCGCGAGTCTCGCGTTAGCTGCTTCTGCACCGGCCAGCGACGAGTCAGTCATTGCCGTCATCAAATTCGTGAAGCGTGAAGAAGGTCCTGGCTTGCGCTTTGACCCGGCAAGTTGTGCCACGTGCAGGCTGGTGGCAGACCCTTACTGGAACGCCGACAACCCGCGCGAGACGGTCATAGCGCTGAAAGTACCGCGTTCAAGGACGCTTGAACTGGGTTTCGACGGAGCGGTGGCGAATACCTCGCGCGTGATTCTGGAAAGTGGTGATATACCGTTCAGGCTCGATGGCGGACGTTTGTATGTGGTATTGCCGCCTCTGGCAGTGGATGCGATAACAGCATCCGAGGTCTCTACGCACATCGTTGAGCCGGGCATGGTCCTGCGCTTTGAACATGCCGACCCGGCACGCCGCGCGGGCCTTTACGTGCAGGACTCGTTTCCGTCCGTTCAGCGTGCTGCAGCCAACGTGCTGGAGTTCGCGCAGCGCGAGGCGGTACGTGATCTTGGGCTTGGCCAATACGTGCAAAGCCAGGGGCTGGGCAAAATCCAGATCATGGGCTTCGACACCAATGCCCCACACGGCCATGAAGATGCACCGCCCCATATGCACATGCACCTGCGCTGGCCCGCGAACACCGGCACGCAAATCGCTCACTACTACATCGGCACGGACGGTTTGCTGCTGCATAACATCGTGGGCGTGAAAGGTATCGATACCCCGGAAAGGCGCTTTGAGCGCGGCGAGTCATTTACCACGGTCGGCCCTGATGGTCGTCCGGTCTACACCCATCGCATCACGCCACAAGGCGCGCTGCAGATCGCTCGTCCGGATGGTGCAATGTGCCTGATCGAACCCGCCGGGGCAGAGGGGCAAGGCTTTGCGGGTGGCGCCAGCGTGACCTGTTCCACTGGGACCAAACGCATCGTCAACGTCGATGACGACCTGCACAGAGGTCGATTGAAAGTCAGCATCGACAGCATCGAGGAGATCTTCTACTACGACCCTGATACCGGCGCTCTGCTGTCCCCCACGCAAGCACCTCCCGCACCACCTTCGGTGTATGTGCAAGGGGTGTCAGTAAAGGACTGGTCATCGGAGCCATCTGACTAGGCTCCGGTAAACAAAGTGGCTGCACGCGTGAAGTTGTATTAACGAAATGTCACGCGGTAGCTCGAGCAAAATGACCATTTAAAGTCTGTTAAAGCCAGAAGAGTCGAGCACGACTCCGCCCGTTCCTTGCCTTTTTTTTGTCTTGCCTTCGCCCGTACAGCAGTTAATTCCATTCTGACCTTATGGGAGTCAACATTATGTTTTGCTTACCGAAAATAGTTCTACTGTGCACGGCGGTATTGATAGTAGCGCCCTCTATTGCATTGGCAGAGTACAACACTGACAAGATCGGCGGGATACTCAAAGATGCCCATAATGACCTTACGATTGTCTGCGCGCACCGGGGGCTGCACGGCACCGCCATCGGTACCAACTCTCACCCCGACTGGTTGCGTGATGTGCCTGAGAACTCGATTGCCTCCATTGAGCAGGCTGCCTCCAATGGAATCGAGTGTTCGGAAATCGATCTTCAGCTGGACCGGGCCGGGAATGTAATCGTCCTGCATGATACCAACCTCGGTCGGACCACCAATGCTTACACGACCGCGAATTCGACTGAATATGACCCTTACGGTCATGGCGGCTATAACCCGAACCTGTCGAATTACTTTGGAAACACCCTGAATCTTTCGCTTCGGCATCCCTCCTTGAATGGCTACAGCAACCAGAAACTGCCGTCTTTCGATGCCATTCTGGACGCGATCAAGCGCGACAAGATCGCGATGATCCTGTTGCTTGACGTCAAGAACATCGACGCGGCGAAAAAAGCCTGGCAGAGCGTGAAGACTCACAGTAACTGGTGGGGAACACCGGCCGAGCGTTGGGTGTACTTCAAAATGCCTGTCAACTCGATTGGCATGAACGCTGCCAGCTTCGAATCCAAAGGGATCATGAATGCCCAGAGCGAAGCTGGCCGTTTTCGCCTGATTCCGGTGTTCGGTGCAGACTTTATCGACACCAGCGGCGGGGCGGCCAATTCGCTGTTGAACTGGCAAAGCTATTACAACAAGGATTATGTCTATGCGACCGAGGTGCGCCTCAAGGAATATGACAGCACGCTCAGATTCCCGCTCAACAACATCATGAACAGCTACTATGCGATGAGAACCCAGCACGATGTAAAAACCATGGGTGCCTATCAGCCTGTGGCGGAAACCAAATACTATAGCTTCTTTGCCGCGGATGGCCATTGCTGTACGGAACCCAAGTACTGGCTCTGGAAGTCCCAGAAGGGCTATGGGCAGGAGACAGGCGACAACCGGACAAGCCTCAACTGGATCATGAACACCGCAGGCAAGAGTTTCAGCTACATCATTACCGACGATCCTGTTACCGCCGTGTCGGCGCTCAGAAATGATGGCCGTCGAAATACCAGCCTGATTTCAAACTGATTATTTAATGACGGTCTTGTTAACGAACATTTTTATCGCGCCGGCCGGACGCGCATGCCGTGTCCGGCCGACAGCGAGGGCGACACTCGTTTCGAAACATGCTCACACTAGATAGTGTGCTATCTAACGATTTTCCTGAAACGCAACATGAAATAATCTTACTGTTGTTTCGTCAACTAACTTCCCTCTCGTCACAATAAGTACATATAGAAAAGCGTAGCATCGGCACGCTTTTTAAAACCTTTTGAAAGCGGCGCGCCGTTATTTATTTCGTCCCGGATTGGTGATGTCATGCCCGCGTTACTTCTATCTCGTCGTCCGCCACAACCCTGTCGCGACGATCTGCTGCCCATGTTGCCAGCAGGCAGGTTCGATGCCCCGGCGGTGCCGTTACCGGCAATCGCTGTGCCGCGCATTGGCGTGGGTCATGTTGCCTTGGCATGCGTTATTGCACTGGCTGTCCATGCTGCGGGTTTTCTCTGGTTTCGCAACAGTGCGCCCGCGCAACCGTTACCGCCGATAACCCGGCCCATGCCAATCGCGATGCAAATGGTCGCCAGGCCCACGCCGCCTGCTCCAGCAACGCCCGCCGCAGCGGCTCCTGCGGTTGAGCAACCCACGGCACCGCCACCCGTTATACCGGCAGAGCCAGCCAAACCCCTGGCCGCCGCACCCAAGCCTGAGACACCACGTCCGCAGCCTGCCAAGCCACAGGCCAAGCCACAACAAAAAGCACAGCAACAGGTAGCCGAGAGGCAAGTGCCTGCTGCTGCGCCCCAATCGATACCGGCACAGCAGCCCATGCCTGCACCGCCAGCCAGCAGCGAACCGCCTGCCACGGCACCCATCGGCCGCGCCGGTTATCTGAACAATCCGCCACCCGTGTATCCGCCTGCGGCCGCCAAACGCCATCAGCAAGGCACCACACTGCTGCGCGTGCATGTGCTGGCCAGCGGTCGTCCGGACCAGATTGAGGTGGCTCAGTCCAGTGGTTTTTCGGCGCTGGACGATGCGGCCAAGGCGGCCGTTCGACAGTGGTCATTCACTCCTGCCAAGCGCGGCAACAGCCCGGTCGATGGCTGGGTCAACGTTCCGCTTGCCTTCACGCTCGCTCCTTGAGGCGCCTTACCATGACAATCGATTATTCAACACTGATTCAGCAAAGCTCCATGGGCATCCTGCTGTTGTTCTCATTGGCAACCTGGGCTGTGCTGCTGCTCAAAGCCTGGCAGCAGGGGAGGCTGAAAAACCAGAACAAGCGCTACACGCAGGCCTTCTGGGCAGCTCAGGATTTCGACGCAGCGCTGCACAGCGGTCCGCAGAAAAGCCAGTTGGCACGTCTTGCGCAAGTGACCACGCAAGCGCTTTCCGGCGGTCAGGACGGTCACGAACCGGCTGACAGCTGGAGCCGCCAGGAGCTGCTGGAGCGTAGCCTGCATCAACAGATTCACTCTGAGCGACGCAACCTTGAAAGCGGCATGATCGTGCTCGCCTCAATCGGCAGCACGGCTCCTTTTATCGGCCTGTTCGGTACGGTGTTCGGCATCATCCATGCCCTTCAGGCCATCAGTACCGCCAAGTCAGCGAGCATTGCCGTGGTCGCCGGGCCAATCGGCGAGGCCTTGATCGCCACAGGTATCGGCATTGCCGTGGCAGTACCGGCGGTACTTGCCTACAACTTTTTCAACCGCCGTCTGAAGCTCATGGTGGCCGATCTGGACGCCTTTGCAATCGATCTGCTGAACCGCGCCCAGCGCCATGCCTTCAGATTGAAAGGCGAGCGCGACGGTACTCGCAGCCTCAGCGGGGTTGCTTGAAATGGCCTTCTCCTCAAGCCAGGGCGACGACGCGATCAGCGATATCAACATTACGCCTCTGGTCGACGTGATGCTGGTGCTGCTGGTGGTGTTTATCGTGACCGCACCGTTATTGACCAATGCCATACCGCTTGATTTGCCGCAGACAGCGGCCACCGCGCCGCTGGACGACGCCAAACCAGTGGCCATCAGCATTGACGCCAAAGGCGGTTTGTTTGTCGACGACCAGCCTGTAGCCGAAGAGCAATTACCGGACGCCCTGCAGAATCTGCATACCAATGACCCCGACGTGGCGCTGACCCTGCGTGCCGACACGGCAACTGACTACGGACGCGTTGCCAGGGTTCTCGCCGATGTGCAGCGATCCGGCATAACGCGCCTGGCGGTAATCACCGAAAGCCCTTGATTCCGGCAATTCCGATTAATAGGCGCAGGGCCAGAGCCTGCCGACTTCTTACGCCTTCAGGAAACGTTTTCATGATCATGCTATCGACTACGCGTGCGTCACGTTTTCCCCTTCAACGACTGGTGTTACTGATCGGACTGCATGCACTTAGCCTGACGAGCTATGCGCAGGACAGCGCGACGCCGACAGACCCGGCGCAGGAGCCTGCCACCGGCGCAGCCGATACCACGCTCGGTACCGTTTCAGTGATTGGCCAAGGGGAAACGCGCCAGGTACAGCGTGTCGATGAAAAGGACATCAAGGCCTATTCAGCGGGCACCAACCCGATGAAGGTGCTCCAGCGTCTTGCCGGGGTAAGCTTTCAAGCCGGCGACCCGCTCGGGCGTGAAGAAAGCAGTCAGCGCATCAGTCTGCGTGGCTTCGACATGCATCATCTGGGCTACACACTGGATGGTGTGACGCTGGGCAACATGAGTTTCGCCAATTTCAACGGCCTGAGTATCACCCGCGCAATCATCGCGGAAAATATCGCCAAGAGTGAAGTCGCGGCCGGTATCGGTGCGCTGGGCACTGCCTCCAACAGCAACCTGGGCGGCACAATCGCGTTCACCAGTTCAAACCCCGAAAAGGAGTTTGGCGCGCGCCTTTCGCAAACCCTCGGCAGCTATGACACCACGCGCACGTATGTGCGCGTTGATACCGGCGAATACAACGGGCTGGCGGCTTATGTGTCAGGCGAAAAATACGATGCCGATGCCTGGAAAGGTCATGACAATCCGCAGGAATCCGACGCGCTCAACGCCAAGGTCACCTACGATTTCGACGCTAATCACCTGAGCTTCTATCACAGTACCTCAACGCACAACGAGGCCAACCTGCCTGCCATGTCGAGCAGCATGATCAGGCGTCTGGGGTACAACTGGAGTTACTACACGCCGGACTGGACCCGGGCTGTGAACGCCGCCAACGGTATTTTCACCGGCGGTGTCACCCGTGCAGCAGACGCGACCTATAACGGCAGCAGTTTGCGTGATGATGAACTGGACATCCTCAGTGGCAACTTTTCCCTCAGCGATGATCTGCTGCTGGATGCCACGGTTTATCACCACCACGACTCGGGGCGGGGCAACTCTTACTATCCATTCGTGTACACCAGTGGCAGCACGACCGTACCTACCAACTCCATTCGCAGCACGGTCTACGGTATCAACCGCTCGGGCTTCCAGACCTCGCTGACTTACTTTCTGGGTCAGCACGAAATTCAGGGTGGGTTCTGGATTCAGTCGAACAAGAATGACGTCTCCCGCTACCTGTTCGACCCGACCGGCACGGCACCGCAGAATCACATCGTGAGAACCAAGGGTTTGCCGCAGGTCGCGACCATTCTTTCTCAGGATTACAACGACCTGACTCGGCAATTCTATCTGCGCGACAGCTACACCTTGCTCGACGACCGCCTGAAACTCGAGTTCGGTGCCAAGAACACAGTCACTACCTCGACGGTGGAAGGCAAGGGTGGCGGTTACGCCAGTGGTTCGCTGGAGGCGCGAGACCGTTTCCTGCCGCAACTGGGTGCTACCTACAAGCTTGATGATCAGGATGAGGTGTTTACCTCCTACTCGGAAAACGTCGCCGCCTTCCCCAGTGGCGGCTACGGCCCGTTTTTCACCACTCAGACGGCAGTTGACGCGGCAGGCGGGTTCAAGAACCTCAAACCGGAAACCTCAAAGACGGTTGAAGTGGGTGTGCGCCGCAGCAACGCGCTTTATTCAACCTCGGCCGCGGTCTACAACACCCGGTTCGACAACCGCCTGGTGGCTATTACCAATTGCACCGGGATCGTGATCTGCCAGAACAGCGTGGCCAACGTCGGCTCGGTGACCAGCCGAGGCCTGGAGCTGACCTTCGCACTGACCCCGGACGAGAACTGGAGCTGGTCCAACACGGCGTCCTATAACCACAGCACCTACGACGATGATTATCAGAGCGGTACCAGCGAGGTGCATGTCAAAGGCAAGACGGTCGTCGACACGCCCAGGCTGATGTATTCAAGCAGTCTGGACTGGCATTGGCAGCAATGGAACGCGGGCCTGCAGGGCAGCTACATGAGCAAGCGTTATTACACCTACACCAACGACTCGAGCGTTGCAGGCTATTGGCTGGCCAACACCACGCTGGGCTACGACTTCGGCAAGTTGGGCGCGGTCAAGGACACCACCTTGTCGCTGAACGTAGTGAACCTGTTCGACAAGCGCTACATCTCGACTATCAACACGGACGCCAGTGCTGCGAGTGATCCCACTGGCGACTTGCAGATACTTCAGATAGGCAACCCGCGCAGTGCGTTCGTGACCATGGCGGTTCGCCTTTAACGCATCGTCCTGGAGGGCCCGCCCCCGAGGCTGAACCGCATGTGTGAGAGCCGAGCCGACCCCGCACGCTACCAGCGTGGGTTCACCTTGCTGGAGATGCTTGCCGCATTGACCCTTATGGCCATTTGCAGCACGGTCCTGCTGGTCGCCTTCGGCCAGAGCGCGCATTCCCTGTCGCAGGCCGAGCAGAGCGACCGCCTGACCGAAGCGGCCATGAGCGTGATGGATCAGGAAGCAGCAGGGCCGTTGGCTGACGGTATCCGCCAGGGCAGTCTGGGTGGCGGTATCGACTGGCAACTGAGCGTCGCCCGGCAACCGACACGTCAAGGCCAACTGCGCCTGTTTCGCCTGGACCTGACGGTAAGCGACGCCCGGCATCAGGCGCGTTTCAGTACCTTGAGACTGCGTCCGGCGACTGATCAGGTGCACCTGTGAATCCCCAACGATGGCGTGTGTGCATGATGCAGCAGCGTGGCATTGCATTGTTGGTGGTGCTTTGGGTCATGGCCTTGCTCAGCCTGCTGCTGGGGTCACTGGCCGGCTGGGTGCAACTGGAGAATCGCCAGGCGCTGCATCTTCGCCAGCACAGCCAGGCACTGCTGGCCGCAGAGGCTGGCGTCGAGCTGGCGGTGCAGGCCCTGGCTGACCCTGTGCAGCGCAAAAAGTGGGTCGCCGACGGACGTGAAATAGCCCTGACATTCGACGACACGCAGCTCTACGTCAGCCTGCACAGCGAGAACGGCAAGCTCTACCTGAACAACGCTCAAGCGGAAGACTTTTCCCGTCTGGCAATGGCATGCGGCGCGAGTCAGGCGCAAGCCAGTCAAATAGCCGGTGAACTCGAAGTTCGGCGAAATAACGGCCAGCCGCCGTTTCGCTTGCTTGAAGAAGTTCGGCAACTGCCGAGCATGACGCAAGCGCTGTACAGCAGGCTGTTGCCTGAAATCACGCTGTGGAGCGGCTTCGATCGGCCTGATCCGGCCTTCGCAAGCCCGCTGATGCGCATGGCACTCAATCTGCCAGCAGGAAACGCGGTAGGCGTCGATCCTGGGGAGGTGCTGGTGATCGAGAGCCGGGCGCAGAGGGCAGAGGGGTCTATGGCGCGGCTGCAGGTGACGGTGTTGTTGAATTCGATGGAGGGGCGAGGCAAGGCCTATACGGTGTTGCGGTGGGAGGAGTGAGGCGGGATTGCAGGCTGAGCAAGAGCCTTGAACATCCGTAATATCTGCCTGGAGCAGTGACTATTCAGTCAGGTTTTAACGTAACTACAAGCCCCTTATACAATTATGTAGTGCTATAAAATATTCACTACATAATCGTTGACGTACCCGTTTTCCTTTTGCATTATGCAGCTGTCTCCCCGATCGGGAGCGCTGCAAAAGGTGTACTGAACAGGCTCGGCAAGCCGTCGAGATGTTCCCGGATGTAGGCTGCCCACAAGGCAGATTGATGGAGCTGAACTGGCATTTGTCGTCGATATGGGCGAGAAGCTGGCGAAACGTCCTCATGATGCTTGTAATGGATCGATTGCTGATCCTGGGTCAGGTCTTTGGGTTTCGTGACTTCTTCTCTCTACGCTGATGCCGCTGTGTAGCGGCTCTTCATCAAGGCTACCTGCATGTCCTTGAGGGGCTGGAGCGGTATTCGACCAACACTTACGTGTGTTGCATTGATGACGCTCTGGCGCATGAACTTGATGTATCAATTATTGAACAGTCTACGAGCGAAGGAGCATCAACATGAATATCAACAAGCAACCGACTATTGATGAACTGGCTCGTCTGTTTGCAGCATGCAAAGACACGCTGGACAACCACATTGTATGGATTGCCGATTCGGGTGAGGTCCATGTCGACGCCATGTCGCCATTCACCCAGGAAGACGAATTCCGTGACGCTCATCCACAGATGCGCACTGCGCTGAAGATGTTTCGTCGCGGTCAGGGTTATGTCGGCAAAAAAGCGGCGGCCGACCGCACGTATGTGGAAAATACGTTGCAGACGCTGAAAGGCGAATGGCAGAAGAGCCGTCGGCAGGCGCACTCTCAGGTCGCCTGAATTCAAGGTGCGATGAGTATTGAGCCCTGAAGCCTGTTCCCGAACCTGATCGGGAACAGGCTTTTTTATTTTCAGCGCCCGAAAGGGTAATTGCCTTATTGGTTGTACAAAGTGTTTTTGCTGGTATAGATTCCGGCCATGAGTCAGTTATCTGGCTTCTCTCATTCCCGGCCTGCCGATGCTTTCATGGCAGCGCCTGCACCTGACATACACAGAGGTTGCCGATGCGTGCGCCACGATGGCTATGGTTGGTGATGTTGCTCAGCGCTGGCGCTTCGGCGGATTGGCGGGAGGCATTGCCCAATGCCCAGGTTGTCGGTGGCGGTGATCTCAGCCTGTTCGGCTTTCGTGTCTACACGGCCAGGTTGCTTAGTCCCGCCAAGCCCTTTGTAGCGGATGCGCCGCTGGCCCTTGAGCTGACTTACCATCGCGATATTGACCGCGAAGATCTGGTCGATGCCAGTATCGATGAGATCAAGCGTATTTCCGGGTCGAAGGTGAACGAACAGCAACTGGCGCAATGGCGTCAGCAAATGAACCAGTCATTTGTCGATGTTAAGCCGGGCATGAAGATTACCGGTGTGTACCTGCCTGGCCGCGAAGCGCGGTTTTATGTTGGCGACAAGCTCCAGCATGTGGTGCCCGACGAGCAGTTTGCCAAGGCTTTCTTTTCTATCTGGCTTGACCCGAAAACCCGTAACCCCGAACTTCGCGAGCAGTTGCTCGGCAGTACAGGCTCATGACCCATCAAGGAGGGCGCATGCTGAGAAAGTGGATGTTGATGTTGTTTGCGGGGCTTGTACTGAGCGGCTGCGGCGGTGTCCCGGTAACCCGTTACAGTCAGGAAGAGCCCAAGCTCGATCTGCGCCAGTACTTCACCGGGCGTGTCGAGGCCTGGGGAATGTTTCAAAAGCGCTCCGGTGAAGTCACCAAGCGCTTTACCGTGGTGATCGACGGGCACAGCGAAGGCGAAGTGCTGGTCATGCACGAGGCCTTCAGCTACAGCGATGGCACCAAACAGGTCCGGGAGTGGCGCTTGCGTCCCGATGGTCCGGGGCGCTGGAAGGGCACGGCAGGTGACGTGGTTGGCGAGGCCTATGGCGAAGTGTCAGGCAACAGCTTCCACTGGAACTATGTGCTCAGGTTGCCGGTGGATGGCACCGAGTATGACGTGAGCCTGGATGACTGGATGTACCTGATCGACAAGCAGACCATGGCCAATCGTTCTTCCATGACCAAACTGGGCGTGGAAGTCGGGCAGATCACTTTGTTCTTTCGCAAGTCGGGCAAATAAACCGCGCCTCATGAGCTGAGGCGTTATCCACCAGGGCGGCTGTCAGCCGCCCGTCATGTTCATGAAGCGCACCACCTGCACGCCATCGTCGTGGGTGAAGTTGTGGCTCCACGGCTTGAGCTGCATGGCGTCGATGATGGCTTTTTCGAGTTTTTCCGGCTGGCCTGGATTGGCGCGCAATACCGCCTTCAAATCCACGGAATGCTCGTTGCCCAGGCACAGCAGCAAGCGACCTTCGACCGTCAGACGCACGCGATTGCAGGTGCCGCAGAAGTTATGGCTGTGCGGTGAGATGAAGCCAATGCGAATGCCCGGCGCTTCGGCCAGACGCCAGTAGCGCGACGGCCCCTGGGTCGAGTCGGTGGAAGGCACCAGCGTGTAACGTTCGGCAATGCGCTCGCGAACCTGATCGCTGGAGTAAAAGGACTCGGCACGGCTGTGCTCGCTGATGATGCCCAGCGGCATCTCTTCGATGAACGAGACATCCAGGTTGCGATCGATGGCGAACGCCAGCAGGTCGTTGATCTCGTGATCATTGCGACCATGCATTACCACGCAGTTGAGCTTGGTGTGCACAAAACCGGCGGCATTGGCGGCGTCGATACCGGCAATGACCTTGTGCAGATCACCCGTGCGGGTCAGCTCGCGAAAACGTTGCGGGTCGAGGCTATCCAGGCTGATGTTCAAGCGCGTGACGCCGGCCTTGAACAGCGGGGCGGCCAGTTTGTCCAGTTGTGAACCGTTGGTGGTCATGCACAGTTCACGCAGGCCGGGCAGGGCGGCGATCTTTTCACACAGACCCACGACACCCGAGCGTACCAGTGGCTCACCACCGGTAAGACGAATTTTACGCGTACCCAGCGCCACGAAGCGCTCGGCTACCTGCAGAATTTCCTCCAGCGACAGAATCTGTTGCCGAGGCAAAAACGTCATCTCTTCGGCCATGCAGTACACGCAGCGGAAATCGCACCGGTCGGTAACCGACATGCGCAAATAATCGACTTTACGTGCAAAGCGGTCCATCAGGACGGGTTCTGACATTTCACCTTCTAAATGATCGAGAGAGCTGTATTCCAGGTTTGGAGGCCAGCGTGCTACAGGGGTTCAGCTCTTTTTGCAGGGTGCAGTATCCGGGCCTCGGCGCAGGCTGGCAAAGTGCCCAAGCCTGCTCACATATTAGCTGCACGCCTCAAGCTTTGCACTGGCGGCTATGCACCTGCTACATGGCCGCCACGCTACCGAGTCGAAATGCCGCAGTCCAATTGCTTCTTCCAATACCCTCATCGACCTCATCTATGGCCCTTTGCCGTAGCAGGCCTGTTAATCAGGGTTTGCGGCGGCGCTGCGCTCGTAGCGTTCCAGTAAAGGCTGGATGCTGATGCCGTGTACCAGAATGCTCAGCGCTACGACCGAAAGTGTCATGCCGATCACAACGTGGCCGACATCGTGTGCCAGACCGTGTGACAACGCAAAACACAGGTAATAAAGACTGCCGATCCCACGAATACCGAACCATCCAACCAGTGCTTTTTGTCGGACGTTGAGCAGGCGACGACTCACCAGCAACCAAACGCTGGCAGGACGAATCACGCAGAACAGCGCGATCCCCAGACCAATCGCGCGCCAGTCCCAGTACATTGCCAGCGCAGCGCCCAGCAGGGTGATCAGCAACACTTCCATCGCGCGTTCCACCAGGCTGCCGAACGCGAGCATATCGCCCATCATTACCCCGGCAGCCAGTTGCGAGTCGCTCATGTCTTCGCCCTGCGCTACTGTGCCCTGTTCGAGGGACGCAGTCATATGCCCCAGGACCGGTTGCGCGACATGCTCCGATGGCAGCTCTGAGCGCGTGACACGTACTTCAGCCTGACGCAGCCCGAATCCGGCGGCAAAGACCGAAAGAAAACCGAAGGCTCCCACACCTTGCGCGACCACGTAGGCCAGGGCGATCAATGCCAGCGCCAGAAAGTCATTGGGTGATGTGGTGCTGTCGGCGTTCTTGATGCGCAGAAAGATCATCAGATGGCCAACGCCGCGGCCCATGCCGTAACCAATCAACAAACCGGCCGGAACCGCCCAGATCAGGTCCTTGATCAGCCATCCCTGGACCCAGTCGCTCATTGCGCCCCCGGAACTCAGGTACAGCAAGGCAAAGATCACGAACGGAAACGCCGTCCCGTCGTTGAGGCCCGCTTCGCCGGACAGACCAAACCGCAGGCGATCCTGGTCCTGGGCGTTGTTCACCTGGACCATCCCGGCCAGTACCGGGTCGGTCGGCGACAGCATGGCACCGAGCAACAACGACACGCCCCAGTCCAGGCCGATAATGTAGTGCCCCGCGACCGTCACGCCAGCAATGGTCGCCAGCATCACTGGCCCGGCCAGCCAGTAGGCAGAGTGCCAGGCTTTGCCGCGCAGGGGCAGGCGCAACTTGATGCCCGTCCCGAACAGGGAAAACAGCACCGCCACCTCGGTCAGGCGCTCCAGCCATTCGTAGGATTTTTCGAAATCCAGATTGACGATATCCAGGCCCATCGGCCCGATGCCAAAGCCAAATCCCAGGCACACCGCTGACGTGGTGACCGGCATCCAGCGCAGGTACGAGGACGTGAGCGCCAATAGCATCAAGAGCACGCCAAGCACGCCCATGCAGACAATAAAACTCATAAAGAAAGAACCACCGTTAAATGCGCCCGAAGAAGAGGGCGTAACGGTGGGACTCTCTTGTGCGGTAATAAGTTGAAATAATTTGCCGGGCGGTGATCAGCCTGTGCTTGCCTGTAAACGGCACGGCCTTTCGACCTTGCCGCTTGCAGCTAGCGCTCGATACTGCGGCTCCAGCGTGCGTTCCACTCGGGGCGGATCTGGTTGACTTGATCCCAGTCGATGGTCACCGCTGTTTCCAGGTACTTCTCCATGGCCTCGACCTGCGCGCGCGTCTTCTCGGAGGTCGGGGTTTTCGGGTTTGACGGTATCTGATCGCCGAACTCCAGCGCAGGTGCCTGTGCTTCCGGTGTCAGCAGGTAGGCCGCCAGCTTCTGGGCCAGCTTTGGCTGGTTGTTATTGGCGATTGCACATTCAGCCACGTTCAACACCACGCCGCCTTCCTTGGGCGAGGCGTATTCCACAGGCACGCCCTTGATCTTCAAGGCGGTCACTTGCGTCGGCGTCAGCGGGAACAGCGCGGCTTCGTCGGTCTGTACCATTTCCGAGATCTTCGCCGAACTGGCGATGTATTCCAGCACGTTCGGTCCAATGGTCTTCGGCCAGGCCTTGAAGCCTGGCTCGACGTCTTTCTCGCTGCCGCCCTGGATACGGTTGAACATCAGAAAGCCATGCAGGCCGAAGGTCGAGGAGGCCAGTGACTGGAACACCACTTTGTCCTTGAAGCGTTTGTCGGCCAGGTCCATCCATGAGGTGGGCGCGCTCCAGCCCTTTTCCTTGAACATCCGCGTGTTGTAGGCCAGGCCGGTCACACCCAGGCTGACGGCTGCTGCCTGCTCCTTGATTTTCGCCTTGGCAGGCAGGTCAGCCAGGCTGGCGCTGGGCTGCAGGGTGTCGCACAGGCCCATGGAAATGGCTCGGTACATGATGCCGTCATCGAGAAAGATGACGTGCATCTGCGGGTTGTCTTTACTCGCCTGCACCTTGGCGAGGATGTCGGCCGAGGTGCCGGGCACGATCACCACCTTGACGTTGTTGGCCTTCTCGAAAGCGGGCAGCACCTGATCGGCATACAGGCGCTCCATGGTTCCGCCGTTCATGCCCAGGTACAGCGTGGTTTCGGCCTGGGCAGGCAACGACACGAGTGCGGCAGCCAAGGGCAGGCATGACAGGCCGGTGAGGGCGAGACGTTTGGTGCTTTTCATAGGGACGACCTTCCTCTGTGCAATGGGATGACGTTCGTAGCGGGTTCTATCGCAGTGGGTTGGGTAGCTGCCTGGCGGAAGCGGCCGATGGAAAAGGCCTCGAGCGAGATCGTTGAGGCACCGCCGCAGACCCATTCGGCCAGCGCTTCGCCCGCGGCCGGGCCGATCTGAAAGCCTGCCCCGGCAAAGCCGAAGCCGTGCAGCAGGCCTGGTCTTGTCAGGCTCGGGCCCAGCACCGGTTCGCGATCAGGCAGGTAGCCTTCAGTGCCGCTCCAGGTGCGAATGGCCTGGGCCCCGGCCAGTGGCGGGTAGAGTTCGACGGCGTTGCGCAGGATGTCGAGCACTGCCGCCTGTCCTGGTCTGGCGTGTGCCGGGCCGAGGGCAAAGCCTTGTCCGCCGCCCAGCACGCAATTGCCGCGTGCCACCTGCCGGGCATAGATGCCGCCGCCTTCGACACCGGTGCTGACGTCCATGAACATCGGCAGTGGTTCTGTCACCAGCATCGCCGGATGCCCTGAATACATCGGCACCGGTTCGTTGAATTGTGCCGCCAGCGCTCCGGCCCAGGCGCCCGCGCAATTAAGCAGCCAGGGGGCTCGCAGTGTCAGGCCGCTGTCGGTCGTGACGATGAAGGCGTTGCCGTCGTGACTGACTTCGCTGACCGGCGCCTGCTCGAATACCTGAGCGTTCGCTCGGCGAGCTGCGCTGGCAAAGGCGGGCGATACCAGACGCGGATTGGCGTGCCCGTCGTCGGCGCACAGCGATGCACCGACGGCGACATCGCCCGCCCAAGGGTAACGGGCGCGCAGTTGCTCTCGATCCAGCAGTTGCAAATCCAGCCCGAACCCCTGGCTGGCTTCGGCGTAGCTGCGCAGCGCATCCATGTCCAGCTCGCTGCGCGCCAGTTTGAGGTGGCCGGAGCGTTGGTATTCGCCGTCGATACCGATCAGCTCACGCAGGCCGCTCCAGATCTGATGCGCCCGTTGCGACAAGGGCAGTTGCGACAAGGGCCGGCCTTGACGGCGCACACCGCCATAATTGACGCCGCTGGAGTGTGAGCCGCAAAAGTCGCGCTCCAGCAGAGCCACACGCTTGCCCTTCAGTGCGAGCGCCAAGGCTGCCGACGAGCCGACAATGCCGCCGCCGATGACAATCGCATCGCTTTCAATCAGCGTGCTCATGGTTGTGTCTCCGCTGATTGCTTGTCCACGGGCAGCATCTCCAGGCCGAACGGCAGTGGCTTGATCGGAGCCTGGCCGCGTAAGCGGCCGACCTGCTCAAGGGGTCGGCCGCTCTCGCGGGCGATGATCTCGGCGGCTGCCAGGCCGCACATCCGGCCCTGACAGCGGCCCATGCCAACCCGGCACATGGCCTTGACCCGGTTGATCTCCCAATGACCGTCCTGCACGGTGGTGCGAATATCGCCCGCAGAGACTTCTTCACAGCGGCAGACAACAGTGTCATCCGCTACATTGGCGGCCCAGTCTTCGGGGAACGGGAAAGCGGTTTCCAGCCCGTGGCGGAAGCGTTCGATGCGTTGCAGTGCGGTTTGCAGGTCACTGATACGCACGGCGTCGACGGTGACACCGCTGTCGTGCAGCAGCCCGAGCGCGGCCAGTTCCCCGGCCATTTCCGCCGCATCTGCGCCCATGATTCCAGCACCGTCGCCTGCCAGATACACGCCTGGCACGCTGCTGCGCCCACAGTCATCGCGAGTGGGCAGCCACGCTCGGTTAAGCGGGCTCCAAGCGAACTCACAGCCGAGCAGGTCGGCCAGTTGTGTCTCGCTGCGCAGCGCATGGGCAAAGGCTACTGCGTCGCAGGCCAGGTGGCCCGGTTGGCCGTTGCGTTGCCAGTGAATGCCGTCTACGCGCTTGTCACCGTTGATGCGTGTGAGGTGTGCGCCCTGATGCACGGGAATGCCATGCGCACTCAGCCATGCGCGGTAATACAGGCCCTTGGCAAGGGTTGCCGGTTGGCCAAGCAGCGCAGGCAGCGCTTTGCATTGGGCTGAAAACGGCGCGCTGTCGAGCACCGCCAGCACGTTCGCGCCAGCCTTGGCATATTGATAGGCAACCAGATACAGCAAGGGGCCGCTGCCGCAAAACACCACGCGTTCGCCAATCGCACAACCCTGATATTTAAGTGCGATCTGCGCTGCACCCAGGCTATACACGCCGGGCAGTGTCCAGCCGGGCACTGGCAGAATGCGGTCGGTGGCACCTGTGGCGACAATCAGTCTGGTGAAGTCCAGGGTTGCGACGGTTCCGTTTTGCAGTGTATCGAGTTGATTGCCTTCGACGTTCCACACCAGCGTCTGCGGCCGGTAGTCGATCTGTGTTGTCAGTGCATCGAGTGTCTGATGCAGCGCAACGGCCTTGCCGCTTTCAAAGCCGTAAAGCGCCTTGGCCGAACGCTGGAAATTCTCTGGCTGGCGACGATAGATCTGCCCGCCGCCGCGCAGACCTTCGTCGATCAGGCAGGCTTTGACACCGTGCTCCAGCAGCGTCTGGGCGGCGCGAATCCCGGCTGGTCCGGCGCCGATAATGGCAACACGGTCATTGCTCATGGCCGTCGCCCCGGTTCACGAATAATCGCCTGGCCAGCTTCCAGCAGCGTCGAACAGGCACGCACCCGCTGGCCGTTGCCCAGTCTTACCCAGCAGTCCTGGCAGGCGCCCATCATGCAGAACCCGGCGCGCGGTTCGGCACTGAAGTCACTGCCGCGCAGGTGCTCGCTGGCGGTCAATACCGCGGTCAGCACGGTGTCGCCCAACAGACCATTGGCCGGTTGCCCATCGAGGGTGAAGGGCAGGACGGGGCGGTCATGTTCAGCCAGTCGTTTCAACAATGCCATAACGTGAAAGCTCCGGATCAGTGTTTGCCGACCAGCACCCGGTCCAGCCCATAGACCCGGTCGAGCAGGATCATGGTGGCGGCGGTGAGGGCGATGACCAGTGCCGATACGGCGGCCATCATCGGGTCGATGGATTCGGTGGCGTAAACGTACATGCGCACCGGCAGAGTCTGGGTAGCAGGCGAGGTGACGAAGATCGACAGCGTGACTTCATCGAAGCTGTTGATGAACGCCAGCAACCAGCCGCCTGCCACGCCGGGCAGGATCATCGGCAGGGTGATCTGCCGAAACAGGGTGAAACGGTTTGCGCCCAATGACTCGGCGGCGTGTTCGGCGCTGCGGTCGATACCGATCGCCGCCGCCAGCACCAGGCGCAGTACGTAAGGCGTGATGACCAGCACATGGGCGAAGATCAGCCAGGTGAAGCTGCCGTTTACGCCCATCAGCGCAAACAGGCGCAGCATCGCCACCCCCAGCACCAGGTGCGGAATGATGATCGGCGAAAGAAACAGCGCATTGAAAAAGTTGCGGCCCGGAAATGTATGGCGGGTGATCGCCAGCGCAGCAGGCACCGCGATCAACGTCGCCAGCGTTGCGGATACAAACGCCAGAATCAGACTGTTGTAGAACGAGTCGATAAAGTCGGCGCGTTCGAACACCGCCCTGAACCAGCGCAGCGAGAAGTCGGTAGTGGGCAGGCTCAGGGTGTTTTCCGGGGTAAACGCCACCAGGCACACCACCACCAGCGGGGCCATCATGAAGATCACTACCAGCGCATGAAACGACAGGGCCAAAGGACCGTTCTTGGACATGGATCATTCCCCCAGAGTTTTTTTGTAGCGGCCTTCGATCATGCGGTTCCAGGACAGCATGACCAGCAGGTTGACCAGCAGCAGCGCCACCGCCAGGGTCGCGCCCATCGGCCAGTTGAGCTCCGAGAGGTACTGGTCGTAGATCACCGTGGCGACCATCTTCAAACGTCGACCACCGAGCAGGCCGGGAATGGCAAACGAACTGGCGGCCAGACCAAAGACAATCAGCGAGCCGGACAGCACGCCCGGCATGACCTGCGGCAGGACGATCAGGCGCATGACTTTCGCCTGACTGGCACCCAGCGACAGCGCGGCCTGTTCTGCGGTGGGGTCGAGCTTTTGCAACGATGTCCAGACCGGAATGATCATGAACGGCAACATCACGTGGACCAGCGCGATGATCACGGCGAACGGGGTGTACAGCAGTTTCACCGGTCGACCGCCCATGAACTGGATGGCCTGATTGATCAGGCCATCCGCCCCCAGCAGCAGGCTCCAGCCGAAGGCCCGGACCACTACCGAGATCAGCAGCGGCGTGAGGATCAAAATCAGGAAGATCGAGCGCCACGGTGTGCCCATGCGGCTCAGAATGTAGGCCTCCGGCACGCCGATCAGCACGCAGAGCAACGTCACCAGCGCGCTGATCCAGAAGGTGCGCAGGAAGATTTCATAGAAATACGAGTCGGTGACCACGGCCGTGTAATTGGCCAGCGTATAGCTGTCGCTTTTCACCCCGACCTGATAGTCGAACACGTTGAACGACAGCAGCAGCGTCAGGCCCAGAGGCAGCACCAGCAAGCCGATATACAACGCCAGTGCCGGGGCTGACAGCCAATAGCCGCGGCTACCCTGGCGCATTTCGCTCATCAGACTCATGCGCGCACCTCGTCGGCGTCCAGCACGCGCAGCAATTCGGCTGGCCAATCCATGCCGACCGCAGCACCTTGTTCCAGCGGTGCCTGGCCGTCGTTGCGACGCACTACGGTTATTTCGCCGATGCCGGTCTGAATGCGATACAGCCACTGGCTGCCGAGAAAGTAACGCGTGACGATACGTCCCGACAGCCGTCCGCAGCCGGGTTCGACCAGATCAATTTTTTCTGGACGCAGGCTGAGGGTCAGCGTGCCATCGCCGGGTAGCAGGCGGATCTGCGGGTTGCCGCTGCTGTCCGGGTCACCCTGCAGCATATTGGCTTTGCCGACAAACCCCGAGATAAAGCGCGTGCGCGGGTGTTCGTAGAGTGTGTAGGGCTCGTCGATCTGCGTGATATGCCCGGCCTGCATGACCACTACCCGATCACTGATCGACAGGGCTTCGGCCTGATCGTGGGTAACCATCAGCGTGGTGATGCCCACTTCATTCTGAATACGGCGAATTTCGAACTGCATCTCTTCGCGCAGGTTGGCGTCCAGGTTGGACAGCGGTTCATCCAGAAGCAGCACCGGCGGCTCGATCACCAAGGCTCTGGCCAGCGCGACCCGCTGCCGTTGCCCACCAGACAGCTCGCGCGGGTAGCGCTCGGCATGCTGAGCGAGACGAACCAGCTCCAGCACCCGGGTGACACGCTGTTGCAGCTCGGCAGCAGGCACCTTGCGCATGCGCAGGCCAAACGCAACGTTGTTGGCCACGGTCATGTGCGGAAACAATGCATAGCTCTGAAATACAACGCCCAGACCCCGGCTGCTGGGCTTGGCATGGGTAATGTCGCGGCCGTCGAGCACTATGCGCCCGTCACTGACTTCAACGAAGCCGGCGATCATTTGCAGAGTGGTGGTCTTGCCACAGCCGGAAGGGCCGAGCAGTGAAACGAATTCGCCCTTGTCGACGGCCAGGTTGGTGGCAACGACCGCGTCTATGGAGCCGTAACGTTTGGAGAGACCTTCGAGCTGCAGAAATGCCATGCCTGCTTCCACCTTTGTGCATGCGCGCCGAGGCACGCGTTTGTCATGGGCAGATGCGAAATGAAGTCATGCAGTTCTGTGGACGTTGGTGCTCGCTCTGAGTCGGCTACCGATGATTGTTCAAATCGCCCCTGTGGACTGAGAGTAGGGCGAAGGCTAGGATGGGCTCAACTAGGAATTTCACTGAATAACATCTTTCTTTGAATTAATTCTTTTAGTGGAAAAATAGCGAGATATATTCATGAATAATTCCACTGATCGGAATACTGCTTCTGCAGAAGTGGGCGTCGGCGCTGTGTCGCGTCTGTTCGCCGTATTGCGTTGCCTGGGCGATTGCGACGAAGGCGGCGAGCGGGTCACGCAACTCGCCCAGCGTGTCGGGCTCTCGCAACCCACCACGCACCGCTTGCTGCGCAGCCTGATGGATGAAGGCATGGTCGAGCAGGACCTGCTCAGCAAGCGCTATCGGTTGAGCATCGAATTCTTTGCGCTGGCTGCCAAGGCGGGTAACACCGGCAATCTGCGCGACGTCGTGCGCCCCAGTCTGTTACGCCTGTCTGCATCGCTGGGCGACTCGCTGTTTCTGCTGGCACGCAGTGGTTTTGATGCGATCTGTCTGGACCGCAGCGAAGGCCCGTACCCGATCCGCACGTTCACCGGCGACATTGGCGGCCGCGTTGCGTTGGGTGTGGGGCAGGGCAGCCTGGCGATTCTCGCGTTTCTCCCCGAGGACGAGCGGGAAACGGTGATTGCCTACAACCTGCCACGGCTCAAGGATTTTCACCTGTATGACGAAGTGTTTCTGCGTTCAGAGGTCGAAAACGTGCGCCGCCTCGGCTACGCCGGCCGCAACACCGGCGCGTTACCGGGCATGGCCGGGCTGGCCGTGCCGATCCTGGACCGCAATGGTCGTGCAGTGGCTGCGCTCAGCGTGGCGACCATTTCCGACCGGCTGGGATCAGATCGCCTGATGACCGTGGTCGAACTGCTCAAGCGCGAAGCCACGGCCATCAGTGCCAGAATCAATCCCTTCGACCCTTCGCTACGACGGCCCAGTCAGGTATTCGGGCAGGCGGATTAGATCTTTTACTCTCTTTTTGGCGTTTTTTTGACGTATTTCTGACATTTATACCGACTGTCGCTGTTTTTAAAGAAAAATTGGCGCAAGCCGATGATGATCTCATAGAGCACACGTGCCGGGCTGTCTGGCTCGGTCGTAAGGGATGAGGCTCGTCATATTCTGCGTGCTGACGCAGACCCGCTTTTCTCCAGAGATCATCATGATGTCGAAATCCCTGAGGCTCCAAATCCTTGGCTTGCTTGGCGGCAGTCTTGTACTGGTGCTGATCATTGCGCTGGCCTGTTTCAACTTCCTGTCCGGTAACGTGCAGTCCTATCGCAGTCTTCTTGAAGGTCCGGTCCGTGCCTCGCAGTTGGTTGATGAGGCCAACCTGCAATTCAAGGTTCAGGTCCAGGAGTGGAAAAACGTTCTGTTGCGCGGCAAGGCATCGGCAGACCGCGACAAATTCTGGGGGCAATTCGAAGAGCAGGAACGCAAGGTACAAAGTACGTTGGGCCTGCTGGCAGAAATGGAAGGCACCGATCAATCGTTGAAAAGCCAGGTGCAGGCACTGCAGCAGGCGCACCGCACATTGGGCACTGCCTATCGCACTGGCCGTGATGCATTCATTGCGGCGGGCAACGATGCTTCTGCTGGCGACGCCGCAGTCAAAGGCGTAGACCGTCCGACGAGCGAGCAGATGGCCATCCTGGTTGATCAACTGCACAAGTCCAGCGATGCCCAGTCGGTTGCAATCAGTCAGCAAGCCGACCGCACGATCCTGACTGGTGCCGTTGTAATGCTCGTTTCTGCGCTGCTTGTAGGCCTGCTTGCCCTGTGGATTGTCAATCGCAATCTGGTTGCGCCGATTCGCATGCTTATCGAATACGTCGCCCAGTTGAGTGAAGGCAAGTTTGCTGCACGCGTTGACGTGACGCGCCAGGACGAACTCGGCCGTCTGGCCGTCGCAGCGAACACGCTGCGTGATTTTCTGGCAGATACTTTCAGCCGCCTCAAGCGCAGTACCACCGACCTCGATACAGCTGGCGGCGAGCTGAATGCCATTGCTGAGTTAATGGCTCAGGGCACTCACGAGCAATTTGAGCGTACCGATCAGGTCGCTACCGCGATGACCGAAATGTCCGCTACTGCCCAGGAAGTTGCCCGCCATGCGGCACATGCTGCACGGGCTGCGGATGAGGCTGACCAAAGCGCGCAGGACGGTGAGAAAGTCATGCAGTCGACCATCGCCACCATCACCCGGATGCGCAGTGAGATTTCCTCGACGGCCAATGTCATTCAGCGCCTTGAAACAGACAGTGGTCGTATCGGCAAGGTGCTTGAGGTGATTCGCGGGATCGCTGATCAGACCAATCTACTGGCGCTCAATGCCGCCATCGAGGCTGCGCGGGCAGGTGAAGCCGGGCGCGGTTTTGCCGTGGTGGCTGACGAAGTCCGGACATTGGCACAACGTACCGCCGTGTCCACGGCCGAGATCAATCAGATCATTAATTCGGTGCAGACCGGCGCAAGCGACGCGGTGCAGGCTATTCAGGGCGGTCAGGCGCGCAGCGAAGAGAGTGTCGAGCAGGTTACGCATGCCGGCGCGACACTGCAGCGCATTACCGTGGCAGTCGAGAATATTCGCGACATGAATCGCCAGATAGCGACTGCTGCCGAAGAGCAGACTTCTGTAGCAGAGGACATCTCGCGCAACCTGACTGAAATCACCGCAATCGCGGTGACCAATCAGGACAACGTCAAACGTACCCAGAACGCCAGCCATGAACTGAAAGGCCTTTCAACTGGCCTTAACGATGTGATCTCGCGCTTGAGCGCGTGATCCGCTTAACAGTGTTACCGCTCTCCGGTCATGGAGAGAGGTAACACTGCAGGTGTTATTTGTCAGTATAAACAGAGCATCAAGCGTTACGGGATTTACCCTGATGAGGTAGTAATACTAAAAGTATAGTCTCAACTGAAAAGTCTGACTATTGGTGGGTTTAAAGCACTATTAAAGGCGTTATGTGGCGTCAGGAGTTTTTGCACTAAACAGTAGTTTTTTATTTTTAAAATCATTAAAGTGATGTCGGGTCGCCATCATTTTTGCATGGTTCCCGCCCTACCGTTGTGACAGCAAGGGGATCTATAAAATGCCAATAAGAAATATAGGTTTGAACTTGAGGGCGCTTCTCAGCTTCGGCATTATTTGCCTGCTGCTTGCCGGGGTTGGCACGAACGCAGTCTTTAAAATGAACGGGTTACACCAGTCCGCCGACCAGTTGCAGACAGACTGGCTGCCCAGCGTCAGACAGGCTGGACGCATAGAGACGGCGGGCCTGTTGTATCGCCTCGACGCGCGACGTTTTGTGATGGATGACCAGCGGCAGTCGCCGGAGTCTGTCAATAAGCTGAACGGATTGAAGAACGCCTTACTGCAAACAGCCGACACTTACGGCTCGCTGGTGTCGAGCCCACAGGAAGAACAGGTCTGGAAACAAGTCAAAGCCGATGCACTGGCCTACAGCGACAAGATCGACCAGCTGGTTGAACTTAGCAAAAGCAAATCCGACAGCGAACTATTCGTATTTATCCGTGATGTTACCAGCCCGCAGGCGAAGGCCTTGCAATCATCTATAGAACAATTGATCGAAGTCAACGTCAAGGGTGCAGAACAATCAGGGGCCATAGCAGACAAAAACTATGAAAGTGGACTAACCGTCACCCTTACACTTGTTGTTCTGGCCGTGATTATTACCTTGATTGTTGCCACTTTATTCACCCGCAGCATCGCCAGACCCGTTCAGGCATTGCTCGACTCGACACGCAAAATCGCCGAGGGCGACTTGCGTACCACGGTGGAAGTCAACGGGGCCGATGAGCTGACCGAACTGCAAAAAGCCACCGCAACCATGCTCTCTAGCCTCAAGGGCACCATTCAGCACATTTCCGATGCTTCGGGCCTGCTGGCGTCGGCTGCTGAAGAAATGAGCTCCATCACTCAGGACTCCACACAAGGTATCCAACGCCAGACAATGGAAACCGAGCAGGCCGCCACGGCGGTCAACCAGATGACCGCAGCCATTGAAGAAGTTGCACGCAATGCGGTCGCTGCTTCGACCTCCACGCAAGCCTGCGAAAAGTCTGCGCAGACCGGCCAGGATTGCGTCGGCCAGACCATCGCTGCGCTGGAAAAACTCAGTACCACAGTGGACAAGACTGGAGTTGAAGTAGAAGGACTGGCCCATCAGGCGCAGGATATCGCCAAGGTGGTCGATGTCATCCGCGCGATTGCCGAGCAGACCAATCTGCTGGCGCTCAACGCCGCTATCGAAGCCGCCCGCGCGGGTGAGCAGGGTCGTGGATTTGCCGTGGTCGCCGATGAGGTCAGGGCGCTGGCCCATCGTACTCAGACGTCTACCCAGGAAATAGAACAGATGATCCAGGGTATACAGAAAAACTCCAGCGGTGCCGTCCAGTCGATGAAGCAGAGCAATGCGGAAACCGACGCGACGTTGCTGATCGCTCAGCAGGCTGGTGTTGCAATCAAGGAGATCACCACATCGATCAGCCACATCAATGAGCGCAACCTGATGATTGCAACGGCTTCGGAGCAGCAAGCGCATGTTGCCCGCTCTGTCGATGAGAACCTGGTGAGCATTCGCGATTTGTCAGTCCAGAGCTCTTCTGCCTCCAGCCAGACCTCCACAGCCAGTCAGGAGCTGTCCCGCCTGGCTGTGGATCTTAGTCGCCTGGTATCGAGGTTTTCAGTCTGATCCAAACTCGGTCCGAGCACGGGCCACTGTTTTGAAGGCTTGATTGAAAGTCGTTACGGTGTTCACGCCCACCCTGTGCGACTCAAGCCTTCAGCCTTGAACACCAAAGCCTTCAGGCCGCCATCGACCCGCGCATCCGGGAATTCCGGCGGGTTCTCCAGGCGTTGCTCGAAGCGCAGGCACGGTGCCTCGATTGCCGTGTGCTGAATCAGAAAGTCCGGCCCCAGTGCCGGATCGTTCATGCATGCCAGCACCGAACCGTCTTCATCCAGCAACTCTGGCAGACGGCGCAGGACTCGCTGGTAGTCCTTGTCGAGCATGAAGCTGCCTTTCTGGAAAGACGGCGGGTCAATGATGATCAGGTCGTAAGGGCCGGAGCGGGTGACTTTGGCCCATGACTTGAACAGGTCATGCCCGAGAAAGGTCACCCGGCCCAGATCCTGATCATTGAGCCGGTGATTCTCACGACCGCGATTCAATGCCGCGCGGGCCATGTCCAGGTTCACTACATGGTCTGCACCACCGGCAAGGGCGGCGACCGAGAAGCCGCAGGTGTAGGCGAACAGGTTCAGGATGCGCTTGCCCTTTGCTTGCGCCTGCACCCATTCGCGGCCATAGCGCATGTCCAGAAACAGACCGCTGTTCTGCTTCTTGCCGAAATCGACTTTATAACGCAGGCCATTTTCGGTGATCACCCATTCATCGACGACCTCGCCGGTCAGCCATTGCGTAGTGCTTTGCGGCAAATAGCGGTGTTGCAACAACAGGGTATGGGCCTGACTTTGTTGCCACTGCGGCGTTTCGATCAACTCGTTCAACAGCTGCGTCAGAGCTGCCAGTTCGGGCTCAAGAGGCTCTTTGAACAGCGAGACCAGCACCACGCCCTGCATCCAGTCGACGGTAATGTGCTCCAGCCCCGGCCATACGCGACCACGGCCATGAAACAGGCGGCGGGTTTCAGTCGGAACGTTGTTCAGGGCGGCGAGTAGATGCTGTTGCAGGATGGCGAGTGCTTCAGGGGTCATGACGAAGGTCGGTTATGAAAGGCGGCGTATGGTAAACGTATTTCAGCAGATGGGAATCGCAGGGTTCAGCGTGGCATGTATTGGCGTTGCCAGCGATGCGGGATTTTCAATGAAACCAGCCCCAGCAATGCCGACAGGCTGCCGCTGACCAACAGGGCATTGAGCCCCAGGCGTTGTTCAAGCATTGCGCCGATGACCGCCCCGATGAACATGCCAACCCACGGCACCAGTTGCACGCGCCAGCCATCCCGGCGCTCGCCCAGTATCCAGCGGCCCAGGCCACGCCCGAAACGCGACAGCGCGCCGGTTACGTAGGTCAGGCCGACCGGCAGTCCGTTGACCTGTTCCACGGCGGCGTTAAGCATGCCCATCGCCAGAATGGCCCAGATCAGTGCGAGCATATTGCTTTCCAGCGGCCATGCGGCTGCGGCACACAGCAGCGTGGCGATCCCCAGCAGCAGGGGCAGGGCGCGCCGACCGCCAAGCCGTGCAACGACGACGCCCAACGCATTGCCGGCAATAAAGGCGAAGATAACCAGCGCCAGGCGAAGGGTCACGCTCAGGTCGCCGGCACTGATCGCGACGGCAAGCCGGGTGGTGTTGCCACTCATGAACGAAACGAAGTCGCCGGTCGCCATGAAACCGATGGCATCGGTCATGCCGGCCAGTACCGACAGGCTTGCGACCAGACACATGCCAACCCGTCCACGCCATTTCTGCATGTGCAGGTGCCTGGGGCTGGCGCTGATTCTGGCGGGCTGTGGCAGCATCGAAGGCCCTCTGGACCGATGGAAGCGCGTCTGATCGTTGGTTCAGCGGTTCATAGTGGCTTGGCGCGTACGATTCGCTTGGCCCTTACCTCATCGGCATAGGCCTTGAGCTGATCGGCATCGCTGTAAAGGCGGTTGACCATCTGCAGCACTGCCGTAACGTCGACATCTTTCATTTGTGAGGCGAGTTTGAGAATTTCTTCCGCCGTGTTTTCCAGATTGGTTGCTGTCCCTTTCAAGTGCCGCTTCAGCTCCTGAGTCGACTTATTGAGCGCCATACGTGTTCCTGTGCCAAGACCTTGAATTCCATACCCGGAGCATGGCTTTTTCCGCGATAACAAGCAATCAGGCTTATGCCTGTCAGCCAGGGTTATCGGCCGATTCAAGGCGATCTGCAAGGCAGCTCGCTCAATCGTCGCGGGTCAGCACTTCCAGCAGCTCTATTTCAAACGTCAGGTCGGCACCCGGCTTGATGTGCGCGCCCATCGTTCTGTCGCCATAGGCCAGATGGGCAGGGACGAACAGTTTGCGTTTGCCGCCCACCTTCATCCCCATAAGGCCCTGATCCCAGCCCTTGATAACGCGTCCGGTGCCGATCACGCACTGAAACGGCTTGCCACGCTGGTGAGAGGAATCAAAGACAGTGCCGTCTTCGAGGGTTCCGGTGTAATGCGTGGTGATCAGCGCACCTTTGACCGCTTCCTTGCCTTCGCCGGGATGCAGGTCGGTAATCTGTAATTCTTTGCTCATTACAAGGCTTCCGTTTATAGCGCGCTCAATGAATGGCGCGAGCGTGCATTTTCGCAGCGCTTTCTCGCAGAAAAGCATGCCTGTGACAAGCGGGCGAAACGAAAACGGGGAAGCTTTCGCTTCCCCGTCGTATTCCGATTGTGTCGTTCGTCAGAGATTCTGCGAACTGACCACCATGGCCTGGGCGATATTCTCTTTCTGCTCCTGGGTGAAACCGTCCCAGATATTGGTCTTGGCGTAGTAACCCAGGCCAGCCAGGCAGTAAAGGCTAAGGGTCAGAACGATGACGATTGAAACAAAGGTCCAGCGGCCTTCGTCATCGTTTTCCCGAGTGAAGCTACGGGAATAGTTGTCCTCGGCGCTGCGGAAGAACAGCGCGGACGATAGGCGCTTGAGCCACTGGAACAAATGAACGACAACGATACGCAGCATGGGAAATCACCTCAAAGGTTAAAAGAAACGGGTCGTCCGCGATGCCGGTCACCGGCGTCGGGGTGCAAAAGCTGAAAACGAAAAAAGCCCGTCTATGACGGGCTTTCTTTTTATGATTCTGGTCAGAGGGCAGGGGATCGTGCATTCACACAAGTCGCGTTGGACACTGCGCAGGCCTGACGTTATTGCAACATTTTAAAACAAATGATTTGGGTGATCTACCCGGACACTGCCGTTGTCAGACAACTGGTCGTACCTGGAGGTGCGGCAAAACGTCGCTCCGGGTTGAGCGAGGCTTAGGAATACGCCGTGCTTTTGGTCAAGTCTTGTAATACTTATACAAAATACGAAACAGTTGTGTGTATTGTACGATCAACGCCCGTATTGATTTTCAGGACCGTATGAATACCCTCCAGGAGCCTCCGAGTTGCCTTCCCTTCACCGCTGATGGCTGGCCAGTGATATCCCATTCACCAGGCAGGCCGTTTGATTCGAACGCCGGTTTACCCTCTCTCTCTTGTTGCAATGGCCCCGACATGCCTGTGCATGGTCGCAAGGCACCTTTACGCATGGCAATTCATTGCAGTGCGTGGCCAGCTGTGGCCAACGATGAGTTTTCCCGCCATTTTTCTCGTGAGGCTGCATAACTACCATGGAATGGATCGCTGACCCCACGGCATGGCTTGGCCTGCTGACCCTCATCGTGCTGGAACTGGTGCTGGGTATCGATAACCTGGTGTTTATTGCCATTCTGGCGGACAAACTGCCCCCCGAACAACGCGACAAGGCGCGCGTCATCGGCCTGTCGCTGGCACTGATCATGCGCCTGGGCTTGCTGGCGAGCATCTCCTGGATGGTGACGCTGACCGAGCCGTTGTTCGAGATCTTCGACAAGACGTTCTCCGGTCGTGACCTGATCATGCTGTTTGGTGGTGTGTTCCTGTTGTTCAAGGCCACCATGGAACTGCACGAACGGCTGGAAGGCCATGTTGCCCAGCGCGCCGGTAACGCAGGCTATGCGTTGTTCTGGCCCATCGTTGCGCAGATTGTGGTACTCGACGCGGTGTTCTCGCTGGACGCCGTAATCACGGCCGTCGGCATGGTTGAGCACCTGTCGGTGATGATGATTGCTGTGATCTTCTCCATCGGCCTGATGATGATTGCCAGCAAGCCGCTGACCAAATTCGTCAACAGCCGCCCGACAGTGATCATGCTGTGTCTGGGCTTCCTGATGATGATTGGTTTCAGCCTGACCGCCGAGGGCCTTGGTTTCCACATTCCCAAGGGCTATCTGTACGCGGCCATCGGTTTCTCGATCCTCATCGAGGTGTTCAACCAGATCGCTCGCAAGCGCAGCAAGAAGTCTGCTCATGGCCACCTGCCGCGTCGCGAGCGGGCTGCCCATGCGGTGATGCGTCTGCTGGGCGGTCGCAAGCTGGAGTCTGGCGATGTCGATGAGGAAATCACCGACATGCTGGAAGGCGAAAGCAGCGAGCCGGTGTTTGACCGTCGTGAGCGGGTGATGATCAGCGGCGTACTGCAACTGGCTGAGCGTCCGATTCGCACGGTGATGACGCCAAGGGCCGAAATCGACTACATCGACCTGAAAGACGATGCCGAGAAAATCCGCCTGAAACTGATGCACTCGTCCTACTCGCGTCTGCCGTTGATTGGCGAGCGAGGCATCGATGAGCCGCTGGGCTTCGTGCACAAGAAAGAGCTGTTCAAGGAGTTGTTGTCCGGCAACGAGCCCGACCTGAAGCTGATGTCGCGCAAGGCAATCAACCTGCTGGAAAGCTTCAGCATCCTCAATGCCCTGGAACAGATGCGCAAGGAGTCGACGCACATCGCCTTTGTGGTCAACGAATTCGGTGATTTCATCGGCGTGTTGAGCATGACCGACATTCTGGAGTCCATCGCTGGCCAGCTGCCGGACGCCAGCGAAGTGGAAGGCCCGGACATCGTCAAGCAGGGCGAGGACTTCGTGGTATCGGGTGCCTTGAACCTGAGCCTGATTCGCGAACGCACCGGCTTCCAGGCCAAGGCCACTGAGGATTATCAGACCCTCGCCGGACTGGTCATGAGCCTGCTGGATCGCCTGCCGTCCACCGGCGATAGCCTGGACTGGCAGGGCTGGAACCTTCAGGTTGTCGGCGTGGAAGAGCGCCGGGTAACTCGGGTGTTGTTGCAGAAACAGCCTGAGGTCGGGGCTGGCAAATAAGCACGGAGCTGTAATAAAAAAACGGGGCCTTCTCATGGTGAGCAGGCCCCGTTTTCATGTGTGCGTCGCGCTTATTTGCGACGCGGACGCGACACCACAGATTCGATATTCTTGCGGCCGATCAGCTTGGGCTGCGCAGGCTCTTTGGCCATCGGCGCATCAGCCAGCCACTTGAACATCACCAGACAATCCACCAGCCCCAATCGGGCGTGACGATAAGCCTTGGGCAAACGCCCGACTGTCTCGAAACCCAGCTTGGCCCACAGCGCGACAGCTACGTCATTGCTGGCCACCACCGAATTGAACTGCATCGCCAAAAACCCGCTGTCGCGCGCCAGTTGCTGCGAATGCTCGCACATCAACCGCGCTACACCACGACCCCGCGCCGCATCCGTCACCATATAGCCGCAATTGCAGACATGATTCCCCGGACCTGCTGCATTGGCCTTCAAGTAGTAACTGCCCAGCAGCTGGCCGTCTTCCTCTGCAATCAGCGTGTGCAACGGCAGCTCCATCCACAGACTGCGGGCCTGCTCCTGAGTGACGGCAGGGTCGTAGGCGTAGGTTTCCTGAGCGGTGACGACAGCCTGAAAGGTGGGCCAGAAGCGCTCGAAGTCTTCCGGGGTCATGGGGCGGATCTGGATCATGGTGAGGCCTTGGTGGGTATGGCTTGAATTCCGGCGTGTACGTTAGCTTGGGTGTGCTACCACTTCCAGGCTTTTTCGGTGAACTCGGCGGTAGAGGGGAGCACTGTGTGGAGAAAATTCAGGTATTTGTTGAACAGTACTTCGTGCTGGAAACGGGCCTCAAAGCCTAGCGTGACGTCAGTGCGGTGCGTGATGATCATGAGGCGTTTACGGTCGACGGTTACAAAGTTGTACTCATCCCAGGGCAGGCTTTGTTCATGGTGAATGGGGTTTTCCCAGTTTAGTAGCTTGACGGCTGCGATACAGGCCATGGCTGCCGGGCCGATCAGGAAGAGCAGTGAGCCGGTGAGGGCGGCTATGAAGACGAATATCAGGATGACGGCTATGGCAATGCCCTTGAAGAAGGACGAGGCGAAGTCGGGGTAATGGAGGTAGTACTCCAGGTGGGCGCAGTTGGTTTTTATGGTGTAGTTGTAGATGGTTTTTTGGCGAACACCCAGAGCTATAATGTAAATTGCAGCGCCCGTTAGTGTAACTATTTGGTATAACGAATGCATTGGTTCTTTTGAGTAATAGCACCAGCCTGCCCATAAAATAAAAATCAGCATTGTGGCGCATAAGAAAATTACCCCAAGCTCAGCCAGCAAGGTTTCTTTTGGCGATCTTGCGATGGTTTTTATTGACCAGCTCAAGCTCTCTTTGTCCATGAAATACGGCGTATTATCTTGAGCTTTCTGAAGCTTGCTTGTTGTATTTTCATTTTTCTTTATGTGGGTTTCTGGTTCTTCATACTTGCTCATGTCGTATTATTCCGCAACTAAAATAGTTAAGGTGTCGATCCGGCTTGTCAATTTTACTTCCAGCTCGATGGTATTAAGTGCGTCGGCGGCCGTCCGGCCCTTGCTGTTCAGTTCAAGCTGAAATAAGTAGCCGGCCTTCTGCTGATCCGGCTCCTTAAGGTGATCATCGATCAGCACTGGCGCCGCATCCCTTATCAAGCTCCATGGCGCTTCAACAAATACCGCCATCAACAGATTGAAGCTATACCCCAGTTCATACCTAACCTTGCCAATGTCCTTGGCACTGAAGTCTCCATCCTGCGTAAGGTCCCGGTAAGTGAGTGCGGTATTGATGAAATTGAGCATGACCACGCCCCAGGTGATTGACCCGGCAATCCCTCCCAGTCCATCGATCCAGCGCTTGGCGATGGCTTTGCCGGACTTGAAGCGCAGATGAATCTCGTCCTGCAACCGCTGGTTTATGCAAGCGAGTAGCCATATAGGATGAATATCAGTGATCTCATTGTGCGGCCTTAATGGAGTGCTTATTGAGATCGGCAACGGGACTACCATTTCCAGGCTTTTTCCGTGAACTCGGTTGTTGGGGGGAGCACGGTGTGGAGAAAGCTCAGGTATTTGTTGAACAGTACTTCGTGCTGGAAACGGGCCTCAAAGCCTAGCGTGACGTCAGTGCGGTGCGTGATGATCATGAGGCGTTTACGGTCGACGGTTACAAAGTTGTACTCATCCCAGGGCAGGCTTTGTTCATGGTGAATGGGGTTTTCCCAGTTTAGTAGCTTGAGGGCTGCGATACAGGCCATGGCTGCCGGGCCGATCAGGAAGAGCAGTGAGCCGGTGAGGGCGGCTATGAAGATGAATATCAGGATGACGGCTATGGCAATGCCCTTGAAGAAGGACGAGGCGAAGTCGGGGTAATGGAGGTAGTACTCCAGGTGGGCGCAGTTGGTTTTTATGGTGTAGTTGTAGATGGTTTTTTGACGGATGAGCAGGCATATGAAATACGCAAGAATTCCAGCAAGCGCGAGTATAGTGCCCACTAATGAGTAAAGACTGTCTGAGAACATTATCCAGCCTCCCCACATGTAAAGTGTGCTTCCTATCACGTAGACGGCAATGAATATGGACTGAGTTATCATCATTTCTCTAGGCGATCTCGCAAGTGTTTTGATCTTCCAGTTCAGAACGTCTTTGTTTTTTGGCAGATACAAGGCTTTTTCTTGCTGGTTCATACAGGTGTACCCTCTGCTACTTCTAGGGTCAGCGTGCCGACACTGCTTGATGTCTTTACTTCAAGCTCCACAGCAGCCAAACCATCGATAGCTGTATCGCCTCTTGTGCCAAGCTCCATCTGAAACAGATAGCCTTGATCTTCCTCGCCAGGATGTATCAGATTGCTGGGGTACCAGATTTGCAGCTCAAGATAGGTTGCGTCCTTGTCGAGCGGCACCCAGGTTTCCCAGATGAGGTCTTCGTTTTCGGGCGGCATCAACGGGTAGGTGAAGTCTTCACTCGCCTTGCCAGCAGGCTTGTTGGTTAGCGTTCCGAACTGTTCGGCCTTCCTGAATTGCCCGTGGGCCAGAAAAGCTTCATGCAGAGGGTCGTCTATTTTTTCTACCGGTAGCACTCCCCATGGGCGCTTGCTGCTAATGACATTGAAGTGCACGGACTGCCCGCGCACTAGGTTGGGCAAGCGCACTTGTACTCCAGCGCCATTTTGTACCGCTACGCTGTAGTGATACTGGGTGCGATTAAGCAGGCGCTGGTTTATGCAATCGAGCAGCCAGATAGGGTGAATACCAGAGATCTCGTGGTTCGGCCTAAAGGGAGTGCTTATTGATGTCGCCAATGTGACTACCATTTCCAGGCTTTCTCCGAGAACTCAGTTGTCGGGGGTAGCGCGGTGTAGAGAAACGCGAGGTATTTGTTGAACAGCACCTCATGCTGGAATCGGGCCTCAAAGCCCAGTGTGACATCCGTGCGGTGCGTGACGATCATCAGGCGTTTACGGTCGACGGTTACAAAGTTGTACTCATCCCAGGGCAGGCTTTGTTCGTGATGAATGGGGTTTTCCCAGCTCAGCAGCTTGAGGGCTGCGATACAGGCCATGGCCACAGGGCCGATTAGGAAGAGTATTGAACCGGTGAAGATGGCTACGAACAGAAATAGCAAGATGACGGCTATGGCGATGCCTTTGAAAAGTAGTGAGGCGAAGTCGGGGTAGTGGAGGTAATACTCCAGGTCGGCACAGTTGGTTTTTATAGTGTAGTTGTAGATGGTTTTTTGGCGGACACCTAGGAGAATAAAGTAAACTGCTCCGCCGCTGGTACTCGCTACAATATAAATTGCTTGGAATGGATTTTTTGAATAAAATTCCCAACTTGCCCATAGGCCAAAGCTCAGTGTCGTCGCATAGATAAAAACCATTGCCAACTCAGCAAGAAGTATTTCTTTTGGCGGCCTTGCGATGGTTTTTATTGACCACTTCAAGATTTCCTTACCATTTTGATAATGTTTGGATATTTCACAAGCTTCTGATTGGCACGTGATGTTGTTGATTTTTTTTGGATTGATTGGGTGGGGTAGTTTCTTTGTCATACCTTACTCCGCTATTTCAAGTGTCAAGGCGCGGCTTCGGTCGAGCAATTTTACTCCCAGTTCCGCACTGGCCAAGCCGTCGACCTTGGTATCGCCCTCGCTATTTAGCTCGAGTTGATACAGGTAGCCGATGTCCTGCTGGCTAAATTTAATCAGGCTGTCGGAATACCATATTTGTAGTTCCAGATAGGTAGCTTCTTCCTCAAGGGGAATCCAGGTTTCCCAGATCAAGTCTTCACCTTCCGGGGGCATAAGCGGAAAGGTAAAATCCTCGTAAGCGTTTCGGGCCGCTTGATTGTCAAGTTTTCCAAAATGGCCAGATTGCTTGAACTGCCCTCGCTCCAGGAATGGCTGCTGCACCGGAGAATCTATTTTTTCCACGGGAAGCACACCCCATGGGCGTTTGCTACTGATGATATTGAAGTGCACTGATTGTCCGCGTACCGCGCTTGGCAAAAGAATCTGCACGCCAGCGCCGTCTTGCACGGGGGTGCTGTAGCAGTCACCTTTGCCAAGATAACGACTTTCAATGCGCGTGGTGGTTTTTACGTGAACCTGAGGGCTTAACTGGATTGTGAGGAGGGCAAGCCTTTCTTCGTGCTGGCCTCCTGCGTCCGTTGAGTATCGGGAGTCAATCGATTTGGACCAGCAGCATCTTCGCAACCACCAACCTATACTATCCTGCTTGAAGTAGTTTAAGGCCGTTGTAGCGAATAGGTACACTGCACCTATAAGCAGTAAAGTCAGACTAAACCACGGACTCATCGCCACAGCAGTGATGGTGATTGATGGAAAAAGCCCCGCAATTAATTGAATGGCACTGCCTGCTCCCATCATGAGCACTGATGCAAATTTTACCTGCATCGCTATCCTCTCTTCGGAAGTCTTGGCTTGCGTTAGGTCATTTTGGATATCCAAGACTTCTAAAGCAGCAGCCGCTACCCCAAACCCACCCATTGCCACCATCGAAACCCTGAACCCTCGTATTGCATCAGCCCAGGTTACATTTCCCTTGGCTTTCCAATACGCACTGGACCTGTCCAGAACCCCTACATTCTTGCCGTCAATCAGCACCGGCGTCGCATCCCTGATGACGCTCCATGGTGCTTCAACAAACACCGCCATCAACAGATTGAAGCTGTACCCCAGTCCATACGTAACCTTGCCAATATCCTTGGCACTGAAGTCTCCATCACGAGTAACGTCCCGGTAAGTGAGCGCGGTATTGATGAAATTGAACATGATCACACCCCAAGTGATCGAGCCCGCAGTGCCGCCGAGTCGGTCGGTCCAGCGTTTGGCTTGGGCCAGCCAGTCCTTGGCCAGGGTTTTGCCGGACTGGAAGTACTGGCGAATCTCGTCCTGCAGTAATTTGGCGTATTCGTTGTTCTGGAAGTCGAGCAGAGCGGGAATGCTCAGTTCGTGGACGCGCAGTTTCTGTTTATGGGCGTGCAGGTTGCGAGCGGTGCTTTGGCGTGTGTTGTAGGCATTCGGATATAGCCACCGGCGACGGGTATCGCTGATCTGCTTGTTGAGGACCTGCCACTCGCGTATCCACTGTTTGAGCTTGGTGAATACCTGTTGATCGACTGCAATACGCGCCTTCGAATCAAGCAAAATCTGGCCAATCAACAGGGTGCGAAGCAATGCTACGATGTTCTGCTGTTTGCCCAGAGCCATGCGGCTGTCGATGGGTACCCAGGCCAGCAGGATACTCTCGAGCGTTGCCTTGCCTGCGCCGCTGGCCAGTTCGCCGAGAGCCTTGAAGGTACCTTGAACAGGTTGCTTAAGCGCCTTCATCCACGGCTTGTCGGCAAAGCCCTGGTGATTGAGGGCGCCATTGAGTTCGCCAATGCGTGTGGCGAGGTTGGTGACGTCGCCGAGACCGTTTAATAGCGCGTCGGCCTCTTGGTGCAACGCCTGTTTGAGCGCGGGTGAGAAGCCGTAGCGCAAGCTGCCAAACAGCGTGCTGGCGTTGGCTTCCTGCTCGGCCAGCCAGGTGGTGGCTGCGCTGTCCTGGGCGTAAATGATCTGCAGGTTGAGCATGATCGTTTGCAGGTACAGCAGCTGTGTTGGGCGGGTCGTATCGATAAACAGCTTGAGCGGGTCTGTGCCGATATGTGTTGCCCAGAGCTGAAAATCGCGTTGCGTATCACGCACCTGCTGCAGCAGTGCATCTCCGCTTGGCAGATGCTGTTGAAGATACTGACGCGCGCTGGCCAGATCGACTTCGCGCCGCCATTTGTGGCGATCTTTCCAGGCCTGCGCGGCCTTTTCGGTAGGGACGCTGCCGTAACGTGCTTCGATCGATTTGCGCATGTCCAGGCTCTTGAACATGTCCGGCAGCAGCAGAAAATCTCCGGGAACGTTGCTGCTGCTGATCTGTGCCTCTTCAAGGATGCATTGCTCGAAGTACGCTTCGACCTCGCTCAGGTACCGGTGCGTGCGAGCCGCATTGCCGCGCACCGACGCTGGTAGTTTTTGCGGGTCGCTCTCGGCACCACACAGTCCGGAGACGGTCTGGGCGATCTGGATTTTGTGTTCGTGCCTGGCTTGCCAGTCGCGAAAAGCCGCCTGATCAGCGGCCAGTTGCATGCCCAGATCATTGAAAACGGCCAGCGGGTCATCAAGGGCGATGAGCAGGGAACTGTCCTGATCATCGACGCTGCCTTGCCAGAAAACGTCAGCACCCAGCGGTGTCCATAACGGATTGGTTTCTGCATCTTCCGCCAGCGGGCGAGCAGTGGGGATTGCCGAGTCAGCGAAACGGCCGTCGTCAGTGACATGGCCCTTGTCGATGTCCGCCACCGCCTCGGCGATACGGTTCAACGGCAGCGTGTCCGGCTCGGCCATGGTGATGCAGTAGCTGGCCAGATCCAGCGCTTTCATCCACAGCGCGCGGCTTGGGGCGCTGGAGCGCATGTGCTCGCAAACTCGCCATGTCCATTGCTGCGGGGAAAAGGCGATGTGCAGTGTGTTGCGTCTCGGGTAGAGCAGAAAGGGCTTGCCATCACTGGCGCCACTTCGCTTGTCACTGCCGATCTGCGCGTCCGTCCAGACAATGCGGCTCAGATGGCCGTTGTTTGCTGAGGCGACATATTCATGCAGCGTCCCGGCCGTTTCGTCGAACACATAGACGTAGCCGTCATACAGCTGGCGAAGGGTGTAGCTGCGTGTTTTCAGTGTCGGCATCAGCGCCCATTTGCCCTGTTTCGGCAACGGCTTCAGTTGCTCCGGCGTGACGTCGTAGCGGGAGCGATCCAGCGCGTAGCGCACCGGCACGATGGCGACGTTGGGTCCTCTGAACGGGCAAAGGCTGGTGGCTGTCGCCGGGGTTTTGGGGAACAGTGCGGCGCGTCGTTGCTGGTGTGTGCCGTGTTTATCTGTCATGCGGGGCATCCCTGTCGTTACGGACTTTTTGACGGTGTTCATCAAGCGCGGCTATGCGCAGTTCCGGGGCCAGGTGCTGATGCTCGGGGTATAAAGTCTGCCAGGAGGTGTAGTGACCTTGTGGCGAGTTGATGAAATCCAGACCCCAGTCGTGGCAGATGTCGGCCCATGTGGCTAATGCGTATTCACTGATAAGTCCCCACGCGAGCCCGCTGTCCAAAGCTTGATTCAGCCAGCTTTCGATCTGATCATCACTTTGCTTCACGAAGGCTTGCGGATCGTGAGCCTTGACCCAGTCATGAATGCGTTCTTCGAACAGCCATCGATAACAGCTTTCAAAGGCTTTCAACTGCGGATCGCACAGCAGAGTGAAGCCCTGCTGAGAGGTTTGTTGCGGACGTTGATTAACAAATGTGGTGATGGTTGAGCCGAGACTACGCTGCCAACTGCGTAAAGGGGATTGGACCCACAGTTGATCTATAGGCCCGAGCGTCGGGCTTAACTGTTCAGCTCCGTAGCTGGATAGCCAGTAATGCATCACCAGCGGATCTGCAAAACGCAGCAGACTTGAGTTACCCAGGTAATCGACCGGGTTCAGAAACTGCTGCAAATGCGCCGAGACGATTTTCAAAGGCGCATCGCTGAAAAAAATGCAGCCGTCGGCCCGCTGTTCAGGATGTTGGTGCCACTCTTCTATCAGTCTGGATGGATAAGGTGCGTGTACAAGTATCGGCCCTAGATCCATGACTCCAGCCCAACGTGTGCCCAGATACAGCGGAACGATCTCAAGATGCTCGTCACGCCGATAAAGCTGCTTTACGGCCCCAGACCGCAACATGCCATCAACCAACAGATAATTGGCATGATTCATTTGTTTGCCTTCTCGGCTGCTTGTGCGCATTCCTCACAAAATGGCGTGCGTTTTATCGCCTGTGTCTGTGCGGGAACCAGCATTTCACCTGAATCGCCCCCATCTGGCTGTACTGCCAAATCTGGCAAGAGCGGGGCCGCCTCCGAGCCTTTCCCAGGACTGCCTCCTGAGTTGAGCTTCACCTGCGAGCCGTTGACCGTCACGCCGCCGGCGTCGATTTTGATAAAGGAGCCACCGGCTTTGAAGGTGATCTCCAGCCCTGCTTCGATGATCAGCTTGTTACCGGCCTTGAGATGAATTTCCTGCCCGGCGTGTGCCAGTAATCCATCACTTACTCTGATGTGCTGTGTTCCACTCACCGTCAGGTGATCGTCCGCTTTGACTTCGGTCAGCCGGTTGCCATCGACAGTGCAATGCTCCTCAGCCTTGAACTCGCTGTAGCTGTTGCCCTCGACCCGGTCGTGTCGCTCATGACCGACTCTTATTTTCTGCTCGTGCTCGATGTTTTGGTCCCAGTCGCGCTGTGCATGGATGTAGATATGCTCCTGACCAGCCCGGTCTTCGATGCGTAGTTCGTTGGAGCCATTGCCGCCGGGGCTGCTCAGGGTTCTGAACACGCTGCGCGTCTGATGCGCAGGCAAGTCGTAGGGCGGGATGTGTTCGGCGTGGTACAGGCAACCGCTGATCAATGGCTGGTCAGGGTCGCCCTCCAGAAACGTCACCAGCACTTCCATGCCGACCCGCGGAATGGTCATGCCACCGTAGCGATTACCAGCCCAGCTGGACGACACGCGCAGCCAGCAACTGCTCTTGTCATCGCCGCCGCCTTCACGGTCCCAATGAAACTGCACCTTGACCCGGCCATGCCGGTCGCAGTGAATTTCCTGATCTTTCGGGCCAGTAACCACTGCAGTCTGACTGCCGAATATTCTCGGTTTGGGATGATGCAGAGGCGGGCGATACAAGGCCTGCCAGGGAGTAGCGAAAAAGGTATTGCGATAGCCCTGTTGAAAGTTGTCAGGGCTCTGGATTTTATGTGCGGACTCTTCAAGAACCTGAGGCTGGCGACCCTCGTGACGCACCTCAGTGAGCAACCACCGATCATTCCAGTCCTCGTTGGGGTGTCCATACAATGGCAGAAAATGACCGCTGACCAAGCGAGACTGATCGCTTTGACCTTCGCCCAGCCGGTAATCATGGCGGTGGCGTTCAAGGGCTCGATTCGCCCGTTGCAGACCCTGATCACGGTGGGTGAAACCGCCGGGGTAGTCATAGTCCTCAAGATCAGGCTGCGTAGTGATATCCGCCGAACCTTCCATCTTCAGAAGGGGTTTTTCAAAGTGGTAATCGCGTCGAGTGGTGCGGTTGACGCGGGTTTCCAGGCGCAGCTTGAAACGCTTTATGACCGGCTTATCGGCCACCAGGCCATTGTCCCGGCGATAGATCACCGAATCGAGTTTAGGAAATACCATCTGGTTATCGCCAAACACCAGTTGGTGCGCTGTGGGGCTGTGTTCGAAGTGATAGTGCAGACCTTCCTCTTCACACAGTCTCTGGACGAAATGCAGATCCGACTCGTTGTACTGCACGCAGTATTCCCGTTTGGCGTATTTGGTGCCGAGTTTGAAGCGGTAGTCATTGGTCAGCAGGTGATGTTCTTTCAGTACCTGCGCAATGATCTGCCGCACGGTGCGATTCTGGAAAATACGCTGATTGGTGCGATGCCTGAGCCGGGCCAGATGCGGGCGCAGGGTGATCGAGTAGTGCGTGAGGCGTGTGCCGGAGTCGCCTTGGGATACCTGATCAATCAAGCCATGAATGCCGCCAGCATCTGGCGCGAACTGCAGAAATGCAGGACGATTCAGCAGGTCTTCAAGGTCGAGCGACATGCGCTCGCTGACCAGCTCAAGCGTAAAGCAGAAGGGCTGGTTGATGGCCTCATGTCCGGTAAATGAAAGGATTTGAAAGTCATGCTCAAGGCCGTCGACGCTCAGGCTGAAGTAAGGTCGATCAGCGGGGTTCAGCGTCATATGGACCACCGTGCCTAGCCGGTTTATGAAAACCCCGCCGATCCTGTCGGACTGACGGGGCAGTGGAGTTAAGCCGACTTTGGACTTCTCCAGTCATCAGATCCGGTAGTAGTCGCCTTTACGTGATCCCAGGTTATTTTGCGATAGCTGAATTGAACGTCCTCGAGGTGTCCAAAGTGCGAGTTCTTTGGATCCTGGCAGTTGTGCATGTAAGACTTGATGTTGACGATGACCGCATCCTCAAGGGTGGTGGTGTAATAGTGTTCCTGCTTGCCATCGATAGACGTCCGGTACCACTTGATTTCGACTTTGCTCAGTGTTGAGCCCGAACAAAGGGCCTCCAGAAGCAATGGCGAGGTTTTGTCAAAAATTTTTGTGACACAAGCAGGCCCATGAATGCGTTGGCCAGCAGGCTGACCTGACTGCGTATCACAGGGTGTAATAATGTTATGGCTGAATGCCTGGATTATCGCTTCATCTTCATGGCCTTCCTGATAGACGTTGCCGACAGAGTCTGCTGTGAAAGCTCCTGCTGTCAGCGTTTTTTGATTGGCGTCTATGACAGTCATATAGGCGGGTGTAGGCATTAACGTCCTTCCTTGCAGTCGATGGCGCCTCACAAGCGAATCGGCTTGGAGATCGAAGCATTGCTATAACAAGTTACGTGCCAGGTATCTCTTAAGTCAGTAATGTCAGCTGGTTTGGCCATTTACAGGATATGCAGAAGACGCTTGTAGTGAGTTTTCTTCAAGTAAATTGTGCAAGCTTTTGCGCACCGTTATCATTTTTTTGCGCAGTTTTCCAAGCGGCTATCTAAAAATATTAATATTTTCATATGTGGTCTTTCTGTGTGGAGGGTCACATTTTTCGCACGTTCTCCTGACAAGGTTGTTGGCCGTTCAGTAGTCCCTTTCGGTGAATTTTAGATCGAATACATCTGTGAGTTCTGACAGGCATGTGGCAGCGTATCCGGTCAACGGATGATTAAAGCTATAAATATTTTGGTACATAAATTAATTGCTTCCTACATATTTGCTCTGCTCGGGTGTAAGAATTTTCCGAAAGTTTAATATCTTTCGGGTGTCTACTTGCTTGCTGGTTTTTATGGCGATAAAGTCTGCCTGGTTTTATGAGTGGCTGGAAAAGTTTTTCACAATGAAGTGCACGCTATGTGGGGGTGTGAGCAGTGGCCAGTAAAGACAAGCTCTCCATTCTATATCTGGATCTGGCTCGGCACCCTGTCGCGACGGGCGATTACGCAGGCGAAGACATTCGTTTTTCTACGGCATTTGAAGTCCTGGAGCGTGAGTTGGGCGGTGCGCAGGCTATTTTCGGGGAGGTGAACGTAGACTGGCTGCGGATCAGAGAGGGCTGTGAACATATTCTTTCAAACCACTCCAAAGACTTACGCGTCGCCAGCTGGCTGGCCTGGGCTCTATATGAATGCGAGTCTGTTATTGGGTTATCTGCGGGCCTGGGATTGATTCATTATTTGTGCAAAGAGCATTGGCTGCTTTTTCATCCCAGAAAGTTACGAACACGTTCGGCGAGCATGCAATGGCTCTTGCTAAAACTTGAAAAGGCACTGGGAGAAGATATTTCCATTACTCACCAGCTTCCTGAATTCCAGCAACTGCTCAGACAGCTTGATGGATTGGATGAAATATTCAATCTGTATCTGGGAAGTGATGCCCCGTTGTTGCTGCCGTTGAGAAGACGGCTCGCCCGTATGATTCTGCGCGCTGAGCAGGTTGAGAAAGAGCCTGTCAAGGTGGTGGAGCGAGTCAAGCAGGCTGCGGTTCAGTTATTTTCAAGTGACTCCGACATTGACAACGAGAGAGATGCTCAGCGAACTTTAAGTCTGCAAGAGAGTACCGTACGCAGCCTTTGCAGATGGTGGCTCAAGCAAAAAACTACAGACCCACGGGCTTTTCGCCTTGGTCGTTCGCAGGTCTGGTACGCGGTGGACAGTCTTCCTGAGAGAAACAGTGAGAAAATAACGCAGTTAAGGAGATTGCCGGCTGACAAGCTGAGTAATTACCAAGAGCGATTCGAACAGGGTCTTTACGCAGACCTTATTGTAGATATTGAAGCAAGTCTTGCAGGCTCGCCTTTTTGGTTTGATGGTCAGCGAATGGTCTGGAGCTGTCTGAAAGCTTTAGGTGGCGAAGCGGCAATGCGCGAGGTGGAGGTTCAATTTGCTTTGCTTTTAAATCGCGTTCCAGACCTTGTTGAACTTCGCTTTCACGATGGTGTGCCGTTTGCAGACGTGGAGACGTTACAGTGGATCGCCGCTTATATTCTGCTTCCCGAGGTCCATGTCAGTAACGCACATAGCAGCGAAATTCAGAATGACGTGTCAGAACAAAGTTCGTTGTACCAAGACGTCCTGCCTGTTTTGCAGAAAAAAGGGCTTAAGGCCGCTGTGCGATTGGTGAATGATCATTTGAACGGCGTAGAGGGTGGGCGAGAGCGATTTTTCTGCAAACTATGCATCGCACGTCTCTGTATAGATGCAAAAAAATACGAGTTGGCGAAGGTTCAACTTGAGTACCTTGATCAAGAACTTAAAATAGCACGCTTGCCGGTATGGGAACCCACGGTCTTCCTGGATGTATCGCGCTTGTTATATAGCTGTTATGAGCGAATTGCTCTGAACGATAAGGCAGCAGCGCGCAAAGAATTAATTTACCAGAGGCTGTGTCATTACGACCTTGAACGATTTATTGATAGCTAATGTACAGTTGAATGAATTGAGGGGAAATAAAATGGCCAGAGAAGGCTCTGTAGCGCCCAAAGAAAGGATTAACGTGACGTTCAAGCCTGCTGTTGGTGACGCGCAGGAAGAAATAGAGCTGCCGCTGAAGTTGCTGGTTCTTGGCGATTTCATACAACGCGCGGACGAGCGAAAGCTTGAAGAGCGTAAATCAATCAGTATCGACAAGAATAATTTCGATGATGTATTGGCGAAACAGGAGCTTGAACTGGTACTGAATGTGCCTGACCGCTTGCAGTGTGATAGCGGAGCTGACGAGCTGACTGTCAGCATCAAGGTCTCTTCGATGAAAGACTTCAACCCTGCCAGTCTCGTCGAACAGATTCCGGAGCTTAAAAAGCTGATGGAGCTCCGCAACGCCCTAATGGCGCTCAAGGGGCCGCTGGGGAACATGCCTTCTTTTCGCAAGGCCATCGAGCATGTCATTACGGATGAAACATCGCGTAAGAACGTGCTGGATGAGCTTGGCCTGGATGTCGCGTCGCAACGGTAATGTCGGATTTATTGTCAGGAATTAATATATGAACACAAAAGCCATACCGCAGCGCGACGCAAATGAGCTTCACCATGGAATTCTCGATCAGATTATTGCGCATACCCGATTAGAGCCTTGTGACGACGCCTATGGCATTGCCAAACGAGGGGTGGCAGCATTTATTGAAGAGTTGCTGAAGCCGCGTAATAACAACGAGCCTGTCAAAAAAGCGCTGGTTGATCGGATGATTACCGAGATTGACGTCAAGCTGAGTCGCCAGATGGACGAGATCATCCATCATGTAGAATTTCAGGCGTTGGAAGCTTCATGGCGTGGGTTGCAGTTACTGATTGATCGAACCGATTTTCGTGAAAATATAAAAATCGAGTTATTAAGCGTTTCCAAACAGGATCTTCTAGAGGATTTCGAAGATTCACCTGAAGTGGTTCAGTCGGGCCTCTATAAACACGTCTATACCGCTGAGTACGGCCAGTTTGGCGGTAATCCCGTTGGCGCAATCATCGCCAATTATTTCTTCTCGCCAAGCGCCCCTGATGTCAAAACCATGCAATACGTTTCAAGCGTTGCCTGTATGGCGCATGCACCTTTCATCGCTGCTGCGGGTGCCAATTTTTTCGGGCTTGAGCAGTTCACCGGTCTGCCTGACCTCAAGGATCTGAGCGATCATTTCGAAGGGCCGCAGTTCGCCAAATGGCAGAGCTTCCGGCAGCAAGAAGACGCTCGGTATCTTGCCTTGACCGTGCCGCGTTTCCTGCTGCGCAGTCCTTACGAGCCAGAGGAAAACCCGGTAAAAACGTTTGCCTACAAGGAAAACGTTGCTAATAGCCACGAGCACTATCTATGGGGAAATACGGCCTATGCATTTGCGACGAAGCTGACAGACAGTTTTGCCAAATTTCGTTGGTGTCCCAACATCATCGGGCCACTGAGTGGTGGTGCGGTGGAAGACCTTCCCTTGCACCGATTCCACAGCATGGGTGAAATCGAGACAAAGATTCCGACGGAGGTCCTGGTCTCTGATCGCCGAGAGTATGAACTCGCAGAAGAGGGGTTTATCGCGCTGACCATGCGCAAAGGAAGCGATAACGCCGCGTTCTTTTCCGCAAGTTCGGTGCAAAAGCCCAAGTTCTTTGGCAACCATTCGGAAGGCAAAATAGCCGAGCTTAATTACAGGCTGGGGACCCAGCTGCCCTACATGATGATTGTCAACCGCCTCGCGCACTACCTCAAGGTGTTGCAGCGAGAGCAGATCGGGTCCTGGAAAGAGCGAGCGGATCTGGAGAGTCAACTTAATAAATGGATTCGCCAGTACATTGCAGATCAGGAAAACCCGAGCGCGGAAGTGCGAGGAAGACGCCCGTTACGCTCAGCGCAAATTATTGTTAGCGACGTTGAAGGTGATCCTGGCTGGTACCGTGTCAGTTTGAATATCCGTCCTCATTTCAAATATATGGGTGCTGATTTTACTCTGTCGCTGGTCGGGAAAATGGAAAAGGAATAGGTAATGCCATGAGAGGCCTCGGTAGTCTTTTTGAACGCCTTGCCGAAGTGAGGTTACAGCCGCCAGGCTTTTCTGAGGAAGAACAGTTAACGGCATCGATAGCGACACATTTGTCGAACATGCTTGGCGCTCGTGCAGGAAGCGTGAAAATGCTACCTGATTATGGCTTGCCTGACTTGAATGACATGAGCATGAGCGCTCACGATATATTGAGGCAGTCCCGAGTGGCAATCGAGAAAGCTGTCAGGCTCTATGAGCCACGCTTGTCAGAGGTTTACGTTATGTCTGAAGGGCACTCGGAAAATAGGCTGACACTGCAATTTTTTATTGACGCAACTTTAAAAGCTGACGGCATTAAAAAGGCTGTTCGGTTTTCCGCAACTGTCAGCGAATTCGGGAAGGTGAGGGTGAGTTGAGTATGCCAAGTTATTCTCGCGAATCAGTTGCTTTCTGTTTCTTTACCTAAACTCCGTTATTCATTCATAAAACAAGATCCGGCGGGTGAACATTGTCATTTAACCATTACTATCAAGAGGAACTGATGGCCCTGCGTCAGTCGGGCCGGCAGTTTTCTGATCGCAATCCGGCATTGGCTTCTTTTTTGGGGCAGGCAGGTCAGGATCCTGACGTGGAACGGTTGCTTGAAGGGTTTGCTTTCCTGACGGGTCGTTTGCGTCAAAAACTCGATGATGATCTGCCTGAGTTGACTCATTCGCTTATGCAGTTGTTATGGCCTAATTATATGCGACCGATGCCGGCAGTGAGCATGTTGCAATTCGATCCGTTGATGGCTGTAGGGCCTGGCATAAGGGTCGAGCGCGATACCCCGGTAGAAAGTGAGCCCGTGAAGGGGCAGGTCTGTCAATTTCGTACCTGTTTTCCAACCGACATTCTTCCACTGAAGTTGGCGCATGTTTCCTACTCGGCCAGCGCGGAGGCGGCGACATTGACGTTGTCTCTGGAGATGACAGGTGACGGGCACCTGGGGGCGCTGGAGCTGAATAAGCTACGCCTGCACTTTGCAGGCGATCGCGCTATTAGCCAAGCGCTGTATCTTGGCCTCATGCGCAAACTGAAAAGCGTTAAGTTATTACTGTTGGATGAACAGGGCAAGCCGCTTCTGAATGGGGATGGCAAATCACATGAACTGAGCATTTCTGCAGATCAAGTACGGCCAGTGGGTTTTGCGGAAGATGAGTCATTGATCCCTTATCCGCTGAACACTTTTCGCGGTTATCGCTACCTGCAAGAGTACTTTTGCTTTCCGGAAAAATTCCTTTTTTCTGATATTGGCGGTCTTCAGATCATCACATCAGTGGGTGAAGATCTATTGAAAGTTGCTCGTGGCTTTCAGCTAATCTTTGAAATGCATGGCGAGGATATGCTGCACCTTCGGCCGAAGGTTGAACATATAAAATTATATTGCACACCCGTGGTCAACTTGTTCAAACAGGATGCACTCCCCATTTTGGCCGACGCACGACAGGATGAGTATCTGCTGATTCCTGCGCACTGCGGTCATGGCAAGTGCGGGGTTTACTCGGTTGATAGCGTCACCGGATGGCAGCCAGGAGGCAGGGGATATCAGAACTATGTGCCCTTTGAGTCCTTCGAACATGATCCGGCCGTCGATGTGCAGAGCAACGCCCCTTATTACAGCGTGCGTCATCGTGACTCCGTAGCGCATGGAGGGCTGGATACTTACCTGAGTTTCGATACGCGTGGCGACCGAGACAACGAAACGATCTCGATTGGATTGACCTGCACCAACCATAATCTTCCACAGCAGATCAGGGCCGGCGGGATATGCAAGCCGTGCGAAGGCACTCCAGACTTCCTGCGGTTCAGAAATATTACACCAGCAACTAAAAGCTATGCGCCGCCGATTGGACGTGACTTTCTATGGCGCGTCATTAGTAACATGTCGCTGAATTATCTGTCTCTGGCAAGTATCGAAGCTTTAAAGGTCATTATCGAGACCTACGACTTGCCGCGTTATTACGACAAGCAAGCGGAGAAGGTCAGTCAGCATTTGTTAAGTGGGCTGAAATCGATACGTCACCAGCACGTTGATCGCTTGCATGATGGCCGGCCGGTGCGAGGCATTAAAACCGAGCTGCTCATTGCCCCTGGCGCGCTTGCAGACGAAGCCAGTCTGTTTCTGTTTGCGTCAGTCCTAAACGAATTCTTTGCGCTTTATGCCAGTTTGAATTCTTTCCATGAACTGCATGTAAAAACCGCTCAGGGAGGTGGTTACGAATGGACGCCACGCATGGGGCAGCAGCCGCTGCTCTGACTACGCTCAGCCAGCATATACGGGAATATTCCGTGTATCAGGCGATACCTTTGATCCTCGGGGTTTTACGTGAAGTTCACCCGGATGCTGATGATGAGCAACTGCATGCTTTTCTTGAATTAAGGGCAAATCCCAGTCTTGGATTTCCCTGTAGCGACATAGAACGTCTGGATTTTTTTCATGAGCACACTGATCTGTATGTCCGGTTGTACCTCAACGTGATGAGCCTGGTCGGGTCCGGTTCACCGCTGCCGGCTTTCTATGCCGAGCAGGCGTTGGGGGAACGGGACAAGCCTAATGCCACTCGGGATTTCCTGGATATTTTTAATCATCGCCTGCAAAAACTGATGTTGCCTGTCTGGCGCAAGTACCGCTATCACGCGGTGTTTGCCAGTGGCGCAACCGATCCTTTTTCCGAACATCTCTTTGCATTGATCGGTTTACATGGCGCGCGCATTCGAGAAACAACCGAGTTGAACTGGAAGCGGCTGTTGCCCTATCTGGGGCTCTTGAGTCTGCGTGCTCATTCTGCCGCGTTGATCGAGTCGGTGCTTCGTTACTACTTCAAGCATGCCCGGATGTTCATCGAACAATGTGTCGAGCGAACGGTTGAGATCAGTCGTGCTGAGCTCAATTGCCTTGGCAAAGCCAACAACGAGCCAGGGCGGAATATGGTGCTGGGTGTTCGTGTTCCAGATCGGAGTGGCAAGTTTCGCATTCATATAAAACAGCTTGATTGGGAGCGCTTCCACGAATTTCTACCCGCCGGCCGGAGCTACCAACCGTTGGGCGCACTTGTGCGGTTCACGTTGCGCGATCCACTGGATTACGACGTTTGTCTCGAGCTTCTTAATTCGGATATCAGGGATCTGCGCATTGGCCAATCGAACACCTGCCACCTGGGTTGGACCAGTTGGCTCGGGCGCGAGCATGCCCAAGGGCTTGTGACGTTCAACAGACCGACTAATAAGGACTATTCATGATCGATGTAGACCTGCAGCAGCTCGTCAGAGCCCTTGATGCCCCTACACGCAGCGAGCTTGAGGGGGCCGCCGAACGTTGTGTTTCCAGAGGCAGTAGTAAAATTTCGGTTGAGGATCTGCTGGTTGCCCTGCTGGAACGGCCTGATGGAATGCTTGCGCGTGCGCTGCTGGAGGCCGATGTTGCAGCTGACGAATTTGCAGGCTTCCTTCGCCAGCCGATCGAGCAAAGTGCAATCCGTAACCCGGTATTCTCTGCCGAGCTTGTTCAGTGGCTTCAAGACGCACTGTTGATTTCCAATCTGGATTTGGGCGAAAGCCTCATTGACCAGGCTGCGTTGATTCTTGCCTTGCTGCGCAATCCTTCGCGCTATGCGGACCGTCCATACCAGCCGTTATTGGGCAGGATCAACATTGAACGCTTTCGCGATTACGCCCTTGCCCAGCAATCACCGGACGTAGCAAAGCCAGCCCTGAATCAAAGTGAATCGCTACTTGCACGTTTCACTCATAACCTGACGCAGCAGGCCCGAGAGGGTTTGCTGGATCCCGTACTATGTCGTGATGACTGCTTGCGCCAGATGGTCGACATACTGGCTCGTCGACGCAAGAACAATCCGATTGTGGTGGGCGAGGCGGGTGTCGGCAAAACCGCAGTTGTCGAGGGACTGGCGCTGCGGATCGTTCATGGTGAAGTGCCTGATCTGTTGAAGAATGTCGAGCTACTGTCGCTGGATATGGGGTTGCTCCAGGCGGGCGCCAGTATCAAGGGTGAGTTCGAGCGTCGTTTGAAGGGGGTCATTGAGGAAGTCCAGTCTTCACTCAGGCCTGTCATTCTGTTCATTGACGAAGCCCACACGCTCATCGGGGCCGGTGTTCAGGCCGGAGGGTCGGATGCGGCCAACCTGTTGAAGCCTGCGCTGGCACGCGGGGAGCTGCGTACCATTGCAGCGACAACGTGGGCCGAATACAGACAATATTTCGAAAAGGATCCGGCGCTTGCACGTCGCTTTCAACCGGTCCGCGTAATGGAACCCACGGTGGAGCAGGCCATCACCATTCTGCGTGGGCTCGCGCCGTTATATGAACGCAGTCATGGCGTCTATCTGCGCGATGACGCTGTGGTTGCCGCTGCCCGGCTTTCGGCCCGCTACCTTTCCGGGCGTCAGTTGCCGGATAAGGCAGTTGACCTGCTCGATACAGCGTGTGCTCGTGTGCGAATCGGTCTGGTTGCCGTGCCTGAACGTCTTGAGCATCTGCGAGCTGAACTTGCTCGGCAACGAAGGCATTTCGAGGCAATACAGCGTGATGCCAATGCCGGGTTGTCGGTTGATGAAAGCTTGCTGAATACGCTGGTTTCTGACCTGTCACTAATGCAGAGCGACGCGGATGCGCTTGAGCGCAGGTGGGTTGATCAACTCGCAGCCGTCAAGCGGCTCATTGATCTGCGCAGTCAACTGGCCGACCGAAAAGTACAGCAGGCAGGCGAGGGTAGCGACTCTCAATACACGCAGGCGCTGGAGTCCGAGTTGACTGAGGTCCGACAGGCCCTGATCGATACGCAAGTGAATGAGCGTCTGGTGAGCTTTGAAGTGTGCCCCAGACTGATCGCAGAAGTGGTGAGTGCCTGGACTGGAATTCCGGTGTCGCGATTGGCTCAGGAACACAGTGAACGGATTGACCGTTTCTCTTCAGAACTACGTTTGCGCATCAGGGGCCAGGAGCAGGCGATGCAGACCATCGAGAAATCGGTGAGGGCATCGGCTGCCGGTTTGAATACACCCGGTGCCCCAACCGGAGTATTTCTTCTGGTAGGGCCCAGCGGCGTCGGCAAGACCGAAACAGCTATTGTTCTGGCTGACCTGCTGTATGGCGGCGAGCGTTTTCTCACGACGATCAACATGTCCGAGTTTCAGGAAAAACATACCGTTTCCCGTTTGATCGGCGCACCGCCGGGCTACGTCGGTTATGGCGAGGGAGGCATGTTGACTGACGCTGTTCGACAGAAGCCTTACTCGGTGATTCTGCTTGATGAGGTGGAGAAGGCGGACCCGGATGTACTGAATCTGTTCTATCAGATCTTCGATAAAGGCGTAGCCAACGACGGAGAGGGCCGGGAAATCAATTTTCGCAACACACTCATTCTGATGACCTCCAACCTCGGCGCCGAGGTGATCCATGCCAACTGCCACGAGAGCACACTCCCTGATGCCAAACAGCTGGCGATGCGCCTAGAGCCAGTACTCAGCGCACATTTCAAACCGGCATTGCTGGCCAGAATGCGCGTTGTGCCTTACTACCCCATCACGGGTGTAGCGCTTCGTGAACTGGTCGAACTAAAGCTGAGTCGCCTTGGAGAGAGAGTTGAATCCCGTGGCCTCACCTTCAGCTACTCGCAGAGTCTGGTTTGTCATCTACTGGAGCATTGCACACAAAGCCACAGCGGCGCCCGACTGATCGATCAGTTACTCGAGTCCTCCCTGACCCCGTTGATAGCGGACCGTTTGCTCAGCGCCATGAGCAGCGGTAAAGCCTTGTGCAGAGTTCATGCGACGCTGGACAGCTCAGGCGGAGTTGTCTGTGAATTCGAATAACTATGGGCTTACAGGACGTAGCGCTGCCCTGGGCCGAACAACCCATCTTCTGGGCAAGATTCTCGACAGCACCTGCACTGTATTGCTTACTGGCGAGACCGGAACGGGCAAGGAGGTCGTGTCTCGTGCTATCCACGAGTATGGACCTCGCCGTTCCAACGCATTTGTTGTACAGAATTGCGCTGCGTTTCCCGAAGCTCTTCTGGAAAGCGAGCTGTTTGGCTATTGCAAAGGGGCGTTTACCGGCGCTGATCGTGATCGACCTGGCCTGTTCGATGTTGCTCATGGCGGCACGCTTCTACTCGACGAAATTGGCGATATGCCGATGCTGCTGCAAGCAAAGCTACTGCGAGTGTTACAGGAAGGAGAGATTCGGCCGCTGGGCGCCAACAAGGTTCGCAAGGTCGATGTGCGAATCATTGCCGCTACTCATCGCGATTTGCCAACGCTCATTGCAGAAGGGCGTTTTCGTGAAGACCTTTACTACCGTCTGGCACAGTTTCCCATTGAGCTTCCTCCGTTACGTCAACGCGTGGGTGATACAGAAATATTGGCCCGGCATTTTTCCGATAAGGCATGCCAGCACTCACAACGAGATCCGGTGCAATGGTCGCGGGCTGCCGTGACTGCTTTATCGGGATACGCCTTTCCGGGCAACGTTCGACAGTTGAAGGGGTTCGTCGAGCGGGCAGTGTTGTTATGCGAAGACGGTGAGTTGAAACCGGAACACTTTCCCATCCCCGCCAACCCGATAAGCAATCCGACTTGCCTTTCGCTACGTGAGCGCATCGAACAGTTCGAACGCGACGTACTGCTTGAGTGTTTGCGCGATTGTAACGGCAACCGGAGTCGTGCAGCACGCACTCTCGGGGTGTCACGACGCACGCTGCTTTATCGCCTGGCGCATTTGAAGATCGGTGCTGCTCACGGACGGCCTGATTAACTGCTGAATCACCACGATTGCCTAACTCATTATCTGGGACCTTTTTCCAATGAACGTTCATTGTCGGCGCTCTGCGCCTTTTATGCTCGCTGCGATGATTTGCCTTGGAGGGTGCACTGGCCATTTCAAGTTCAGCGATGATCAATACCGGGCTTTGGGCAGCCCAGAACCCACCAGCCGAAACGAAGTAGCAGACGAATCGAGTGTGGGGCTCCTGGACATTGCCCACCCCCGTGTCAGCGCATTCTATGGGCGTGAGCTGTTATGAGCCGCCGTTCGGTTGTATCGCTGCCTCCATCAGGATTTACAGGGCTGAATTCAATGAGTCTTCACGTTAGCCGAGTCAAACGGTCACTGTTGTTACTGCTGTTACTCATGCTCAACGGTTGTTCAGCTCTCTCACCGTACTCAACGCAAACCCGTATGGATATTCGACTGAATGCAGACAATCAGCTTAACCCTGATGTCAATGGCAGGCCCTCGCCGATTGTTCTCAAGGTCCTGGAACTCAGGCGTCCGGTGACCTTCGAGAATATGGATTTCTTTTCGCTTTACCAACGGACTGCTCAGGCACTCGGGCAAGACCTGATTGCAAGCGAAGAGTTTGAACTTCGTCCAGGCGAGAGTATTGAACTGAAGCTGAAACTGGATCAAGGCAGTCGTTACATCGGTGTACTGGCTGCCTATCGAAATTTGCCGGAAACCCAATGGCGTCACGTGATCAAGGTTCACCCCGAACAGCAGAATCGAGCCGTTTTCGTACTGGGTGAATCCGGCCTTCAACGGGCAGATAGCCAGACAGGCACAGGAAATCCGACATGAACGCGCACAAGGTTATCTGGCAGGAAGGCATGTTGCTGCGGCCGCAGCACTTTCAACATAACGATCGTTACTACGACCATCAATTGCGGGTTCGCACTCAGTTGGCGGGCACCTACAACTGGGGGTTCACAGCCCTTGAAATTGATCCGCACTTTTTGGGCTCGGGACAGATCGTACTTGCTCAGGCCTCGGGCATCCTGCCGGACGGTAGCGTGTTCGACATACGCGACCGTAACAGTCCATTGGCGCTGGATATTCCTGCAAACACTTCAAACATGCCGGTGTACATAGCGCTGCCGACAATGGCGGGCAATTGCATTGAGGCACGCAGCCATGAACAGGCGGAAGTGATCGCACGCTTTACAGCCTACGCAACGGATGTCCTGGATTCGAACGCCGGAGCAGACTGTTCCACTTCGGTGTTTTGCGCGCGCCCGGAATTTCGTCTGTTAGTGGGAGAGCCTCGGGGAGAGCACGCCTACACCCTGCTCAAGTTGGGTCATATTCTTATCTGCAGCCCTGACAAGGCAATAACGCTGGACACCGGTTTTTCACCGGCTTTCATCAGCGCCAGTGGTTCACGCTACTTGATGTCGTGCCTCAAGGAGGTTGTAGGTCTGCTGCAGCATCGAGGCGACATCATCGCCGAGCGCATCGGTACATACGGCCAGGCGCGTGGTGCAGAGACGGGCGATTTCATGATGTTGCAACTGATCAACCGCAATGCGTTGGTACTTCAACACTATCTCGATACCCGGCAGGTGCACCCCGAAGAACTGTATCGGGCGCTATTGTCTCTTTTTGGCGAGTTGTCGACGTTCGGCGATGAAAGCAGACGTCCTCGACTGGAGGGCAGCTATCAGCACAGTGATCAGGGCGCAACGTTCAAACGTTTAATGTTTGCCATTCGACAAATGCTGTCGATGGTTATCGAGCAGCACGCGCAGGAGCTTGAGTTGCAGCCCAGACAGTACGGCGTTCTGGTATCGCCTCGGGTGGATCGTGAGTTGCTGGGGGATGCCTCATTTGTCATTGCCGCTCGTGCTGATTGCGATACCGAAGAGCTGCGTGGGCGACTGCCTTCGCACCTCAAAGTAGGCTCTGTGGAAAGTATTCGCGAACTGGTGAGTCTGCACTTGCCGGGTATGCGGCTCAGGCCGCTGCCTGTGGCTCCGCGGCAAATACCGTTTCACGCTGCAAAAGCCTATTTCATTCTCGATATCGATGACCGGGACCAAAGCGGAATTAATAAGTCAGGGGGATTTGCTTTCCATGTATCAGGTGAATTTCCGGGGCTTGAGTTGCAGTTCTGGGCGATCAGAAATTGAGCAGGGTGATGGATATGCAAAGCAGTCGCGAAGACCATGCCGTTACCTATGGCCGGGACAATGTCTGGCCGGGTGATGACATGTTCACGAGTCCCCACGATGCGAATCTTTTCGAAGGTCTGCAGGAACGGTTGATCAACAACCCCCGGCAGGTATCCGAAAAGCGGGTCAGTATCCATGTCAATCCACTGGTTGCTGCCGCGAGCGAACTGCTGGCTCAGGTGTCCAGGCTGTCTGCAGCCGAAGGCTTTGGCGATATTGCACTGCTGAACGTACAGCTGTCGGACCAGATCAAGCTGTTCGAGGCCGTGGGCCGGCGAAACGCTATAGAAAATGATCAGCTGTTGGCTGCGCGCTATGTGCTGTGTACGGTCGTGGATGAAGCTGTGTTGAACACGCCCTGGGGCAGCAAGAGTGACTGGTCGAAGATCAGTCTGCTGAGCCGTTTTCACAAGGAGACATTTGGCGGCGAAAAATTCTTTCAACTCCTCGAAAAGCTTTCTGCCAATCCGTTCAAGCATCTGCCCATGCTCGAGCTGATGTACCTGTGTCTGGCGCTCGGGTTCGAGGGGAAATACCGCTCGCACCGCCTTAATGGCCATGAACTGGAAGACATCCGCGACAGCCTTTATCGGCAGATAAGGCATGTGAGAGGCGACGTGTCCCGAACGCTTTCACCTCGCTGGCAGGGCGCACCATCCAGGGCTTCTGAACGGCTGCGTGTCGTACCGGTATGGCTGGTCGTGCTGTTCACCGTTATCAGCCTGGCTGTGCTGTATTGCGGATTTACCTGGGTACTCGGCGAGCAGCGTGAGGTCGTACTCAAATCCTATCAGTCAGCATATCTGGCAGCGCTTGAGCTCCGATCTTGAAATGAGAAATGCAATGAAAACCCTGCTCAAAAAATTCATCGCGCTGCTGTGCAGTACCTGGGCCTGGTCGCTGCTGTTGGTGCTTGTGCTGGCTGTCTGTATCTGGATATTCGGGCCACTGCTGGCGGTGGCGGATAACAGGTTTTGGGAGAGCCCCATTGCGCGTCTCGTATCGATCAGTGTGTTGTTTCTGGTTTGGGGGCTCGGGATTGTCTTCAACAACTGGCGCGTTGGTTTGCAGAAAAAACAAGCGCAAGGCAGTCATGCAGGTCAAGAACTTCTGCGTAAGTCTGTCGCCGTTGAAAAAGAGCACCTGGAGCTTGTCAGTCGTTTCAAGGATGCCCTGCGCGTGCTCAAGGATTCTGCGCTGTATGGCGAATTGGGTGCCCGGGGTCGAGTCGAGCTGCCCTGGTATGCACTGATCGGCCCGCAGGGCAGCGGCAAGACCAGCCTGCTGGATTTTTCCGGACTCGACTTTCCCCTCGACAGGGTCGGGCGAAAACTGACGCACGACACGAGCAGCACCAGCAGTTGTGGCTGGTATTTTACCGAGCAGGCTATTTTGCTGGATACATCGGGCCGCTATCTTGACCAGCCTGTACCCGAGGTCGACGGCAGCGCCTGGATGACCCTTCTGGGGTTGTTACGGGGCCGTCACCGCGTACAGCCGCTCAGCGGTGTGCTGGTGACATTGCCAGTGGACATTTTGGTTGACGAGCGTGACAAGCGTCTGGAGAAAATGGCTGAAGATGTGCGCGCGCGCCTGGACGAAGTTTTTCAGCAGCTGCATGTTGATGTACCGGTTTATCTGATACTGACCAAGGCCGATTCGATAGCAGGTTTCGATGATTTTTTTGATCAACTGTCCCGCGAGGAAAGTGAGCAGGTCCTTGGGGGCACATTTCAAAACGGTCAGAGTGGCACTGATAGCGGTGTTCTCATTCAGGAGTTTGAAACGTTGCTGCAACGGCTTGGCAGCCAGGTCATTACCCGCATTCATCAGGAACGAGACAGCCAGCGCCGCGGCAAAATGCTTGAATTCCCCAACTTGCTTGGAGGTATCGCACACAGACTGGGTGTTTTTGTCGAACTCGCGTTCTCCGGAAATCGCTATCAGCGCGCCAGTCACCTTCGTGGGTTCTATCTGACCCGTGCGCCGCAACTTGCTCAGAGCTCCCAAAGAGCTGATGGGGAGGGTGGTACCGGATTACAGGTTCCACAACCTGGAAAAGCACGGTTCATTCACGATCTGTTGCGACATGTGATTTTCCCTGAGTCCGATCTCGCTGTGCTCAACAAGGAAGCACGCGGAAAGATTCTTTGGCGTCAGAGGGCAGTGTATTGCGCTGCGCTATTGTTTTTGTCTGGGTTTGGTGTGCTATGGGCGACCGGTTTCAGTGCTAACCACGACCGGCTGGAACGGCTTCGTATTCTGGGTGAGCAGTGGGCGCAACAACGTTCATCGCTCACCGCCGAGGATGATCTACTGACAGTCCTTGATAGCCTGAACACCCTTTATCAGGCCGCTCAAGTCTTTCCGGACCGCAGTGATGTCACTCTGTATGAGCGCAACGGTCTTTATCAGGGCGAGCCTGCAAATGATGTGCTTTTACGCGCTTATCATGCCCAGTTGCAGGGTCAGTTGCTGCCTCGAGTGGCGCGGATGTTTGAAGCCCGCATAATGGCCAGCCTGCAGGATCGCGAGCAGTTACTGGACAACTTGCGCGCCTATCTGATGCTGGTTCAGCGTGAACACCGGATACCTTCTGCGCTGAAGGAGCGGGTGGCGACCGACTGGTCAATTCGTTATGTCGGGCATGCACAGGCTCAGGACGAGTTGAATCAGCATTTTGGGCGTTTGCTCGAACAGTCTTTTGCCTATCCGCTAAACGACGCATTAGTGGCGCAGGCTCGGCAGGTGCTGCGTAACGAATCCTTCGCCAACGTGGTTTATCGGGTATTGCGTGAAAAAGCGCGTGTACTTCCGGACTACAGCCTTGGCCACCACACCGGCCCTCAGGCAAAGCATTTGGCTGGTACTGACTATCGGATTCCCGGGCTCTATACACGCCAGGGCTACGAGCAGTATTTCGTTACCCGTGGTACAGCCGTGGTAACTGAAATCATGCGTGACAACTGGGTCCTGGGTGAAAGTGAACAGTACAACGCACATCAGTTGCGAGCATTGATGGTCGAACTGGAAAAATTGTACTTTCGTGATTATGCCGATCATTGGGCCGAAGCGATCGGTCGGGTTTCGCTGCAGCCCTTTGAAGGAGCCAGCCAGGCTGCCGTGCAACTGGCCGGGCTGACGGCAGCGCATTCGCCTTTGCTGCAGTTGCTTGTCGAGGTGCGTGACAACACACTTTTCCCGGTCCTTGCAGACAGTCTCGGTGCTATGAAAACCGAGGCTGAAAAGATTGCACCGGGCCCTGTGGCGCTCACCCAGGTTGCCGCGATTGGCGATACGTTGCAGCAGACGGTGACCGATAGCCTGCCCACAACGGCGAAGCAATCATTGCAGCGTCGCTTCGATCCTTTGCACCGCTTGCTGGATGCCGAAAATGGTCCTGCCGCCGATCTGATTACAGCATTGAACGCCATCAATGAATTGCAGATGCAAATGGCCGCATTGGCTCGCTCCGGTCAGCCTGAACTGGCGGCCTACGAGGTGGCAAAGGGACGAATGTCCGGGCAGCGAGACGCCTTGAGCAATCTGCGCAATGCCGCGACTGTGTTACCCCAGCCTCTGGGCGGCTGGTTGAACGCGTTGGCTGAGGATACCTGGAGCTTTGTGCTGTATCAGTCTCACCATTACCTCAACCAACGCTACAAGGCAGAGCTTTACAGTTTCTATGAACAGTCTCTCGCCAAACGCTATCCGTTCCATGCGCACAGCAGCAGTGATGTGGCGCTTAATGATTTTCGCGAGTTCTTCGGCGCGCAGGGCATAGCCGAGCGCTTCTTCGATAGCTACCTGAAGCCCTTCGTCAGTGGCGATCCTGGCCGTTATCGACTGCGCACGATTGACGGCCACAGTCTGCCGATGAGTCGTGCCTATCTGGATCAGATGGCGGGTGTTTATAAAATCCGCAGTAGCTTCTTTGCTCACCGAACGCAGGAACCGCAGGTGCAATTCACTCTTGAACCTCACACCCTCGACCCTGCTGTACGCCGCGCCGAGTTCCGCTTGGGTGATCAGTCACTTGAGTATCGTCACGGCCCCATCGTACCGATGCTATTCAGGTGGCCCGCTGATACTGAGGATGGACGTACAAGTCTGGTGATGGAAGGCATGGTCGGCCGGCCGCTGGGCATCGAAAAGAATAGCGGCCCATGGTCATTGTTCCGCCTCTTTGACCTGATGCAGACCGAGCCCCTGAAGGGCCGTGATGTTCTTGTGCTCAAGGCCGATGTCGGTGGCATGCGTGCGAACTATCTGTTGTCGAGCCAGCGTGCGCCCAATCCGTTCGATATGAGTGTATTACGTGATTTTCGTATGCCTGCTCAGCTTTGATGACATCCGAAAGCGAACTCGCACTCGACGCCGATCTGACCTGTCAGTCAACCAATTGCACCAGCTCAGGCTCCATCGAATTCGCGCCCATCTCAAGCAGCGCCAGCGTCACCGGCAACTTGAAACGCCGCCGCCCGGCGCTGCCCGGGTTCAGATACAGCGTGTCGCCGCGCCAATCGATAAGGGGTTTATGTGAGTGGCCGGTAACGACCAGCTTCACGCTTTCATCCAGCAGCGCCGGAACGTCAGCGATGTCGTGGACCAGCAGGGTTTGCCAGCCTTCGATGTCGAAGCGCAGGTGATCGGCGATGTTTTTTGCCCACTCGGCGTTCACGTCGTTGTTGCCGCGCACGATGTGCAGCGGGGCGATGGCGCTGAGTTGGTCGACGATGTCCTGGCTGCCAATGTCACCGGCATGGATGATGGCTTCGCAGCCCTCAAGCGCCGTAATGGCTTCAGGACGAAGCAGTCCGTGGGTGTCGGAAATCACGCCAACTTTCATCAGGGGCCTCGGGTCAGGAGCGGGGTAGGGAGGCAGTGTAACCCTTTGAGTTCGAATGGTTGATGGGGGACTGTGGCCTGCGACGCTCAGGAAGTACCCGCGCGTCGCAACCTCAATACCTTGTCAGGCCTGACCAACCTTGATCACCACCTTGCCAAACGCGCCTCTGGCCAAATGCTCATATGCCTCGCGAGCTTGCTCAAACGGGTAAGCGTGATCGATTACCGGACGAATCTTGTGCTCGTTAAGAAAGGCGTTCATCCGGTCAAACGACGAGCGAGGTGCTACGGCGATACCGCGAAAGGTAGTCTGGCGGAAAATCATCGGCATCAGGTTCAGCGCCGAAGTCTGGCCGGTCAGAAAACCGATCTGCGCGATGCGCCCGCCCGCTTTGGTGGCCGCAATTGACTGATTGATGCCGTCGCCACCGGCTACGTCCAGTAACAGGTCCACACCCTTGCCGTCGGTGAGCTTCACTACTTCGTCTGCCCACTCGGGATGGGTTCGATAGTTCACTCCGGCGACAGCGCCCAGCTTCTTCACCGCTTGCAGATTATCGTCCTTGCTGGAAGTCGCGATGACCTTGGCACCCAGGGCTGTCGCGATCTGCACAGCGAAGATCGATACGCCGCCTGAGCCCTGTACAAGGACAGTTTGCCCGGCTTCGATCTGACCGAAGTCAACCAGTGCGTACCAGGCCGTCAATGCGGCAATCGGCAATGTGGCGGCTTCTTCATCTGACATGGCATCCGGTGCACGTACGGCACTGTCTTCATGGATGATCATGTATTCAGCCAGGCCGCCCGGCAAAGGCGAGCCGAAGCAGTAATCCGGTTCGTCCGGGCCTGGCGGGCCGTCGATCCAGCGCGAGTAGAGGTGCGAGTTCACGCGATCACCTACTGCAAAGCGACTGACGCCTTCGCCTACCGCCACGACAGTACCGGCTGCATCGCTGACCGGAATCAATGGCTTGGGTACGCGATGCGGTTCGTAGATACCGTCGACGATGGCCTTGTCGCGAAAGTTGAGGGATACCGCACCGACTTTCACTAGCAGTTCACCTGCTTTGGGAACCGGCGTTTCAGCTTCTCCGAGCACCAGATTGTCGAGCCCGAAGTCTTTTAACAGCCACGCTTTCATTCAATGTCTCCAGCAATCATGTGTGGGCTCACAGAGGCGATTGCCTTGTGGGCGCTGAAGTCATTGTTGGTAAAACGCTGGTGCAGATAAATGGGCGCAAATCGACAGGATTGTTATCCTGTCAGGCAACAATGGCTCGGTATATGTTCCGGGGGATTCGTCGGTGGACCTTTTACAGTCAATGCAGGTGTTCGCGAAACTTGCCGAGCTGGGCAGTTTTACTAAAGTGGCGGAGGCCACGCAGATAGGGCGTCCCCATGTGACCCGGATCATTCAGGATCTTGAAGCGTCGCTGGATGTCCGGCTGTTTCAACGTACGACCCGCAGCGTAAAACTCACTGCGGAAGGTCAGCGTTTTTACGAGCGCGTGAAGAACAATCTGGCTGATCTTGCCGAAACTACTTCCATGTTCGACCGAAACGGCTCGACCCTGAGGGGGCGGCTTCGGATTGATATCCCGGCGGCATTCAGCCAGCGTAGTTTCATGGAGAGCCTGAAAGGCTTTACCCAGGCATTCCCCGACATCGAGCTGGCACTGGGAGTAACGGACCGCACGGTGGACCTGGTCGCAGAGGGTATCGACTGCGCGCTGCGCATCGGGGAGCTGCCCGATTCAAGTCTGGTGGTCCGGGAAATTGGCAAGGCCACGATGGTCACCTGCGCCGCGCCGTCCTACCTGCAAGCCTTCGGCACGCCGGAAACGCTGGACGAGCTGGCAGGTCATTGCGGTGTCAGCTTTCTGTCTGGTCAGAGCAACCGGCCGTTACCCTGGCATTTCTCGTTGAATGGCGACGACTTTCCTGTTCCGCCGCGTGGTGGCATTACTGTCAACGAGTCCAACGCTTATGTGCAGTGCGGCCTTGCAGGGTTCGGTATTCTTCAGGCTCCGGGCATTACCGTTGAGTCGTTTCTGGCCAGCGGAGAGCTGGTCGAAGTGCTTGAAGCGTTTCGCCCGTTGCCGCGCCCGGTTTCTGTGCTGTACCCGAGCCGTACACACCTTGCGCCGCAGGTGCAGGCATTCGTCACCTGGCTGAAAAAGCATTTTCCGAAACTTCATCCTCGTTGGTTTGAAGTTCGCTAAATACGTGTAGCAGAGTAGAGAAGCGCCTCCTTGCAAAGGCGCTCCTGGCCAAGCGGGATTAATTACGCTCAAGCGCCAACACCAGCCGCTCCAGCCCGATGCCGAACCCGGCACCTTCCCTATAGGCTCCGCCGCCAACCACCTGTTGCTGTGCGCCCAGGCGTGAGCAACGTACCTCGAAGCCGTTGCCGTTCAGGTAGTAACTCAGGCCGCGTTTGACGGCGGTATTGAGTTCATAGTCCAGGCCCAGCGAATCCAGAAAACCGGTGCAGATGGCTTGGCTGCGTTGCGAGGCTTGCTGCGGTGACGGGCCGAGAATTTCCAGCCCCAACTGGGTGAACTCGCGGTAGCGTCCGGCTTGCGGTCGCTCATAGCGATAACAACGCGCGACGTAGAAAAACAGTGCTTCGCGTCGCCCGTTGAGCAGAGCTTCACTGCGCTCCTGAAACAGAGCCGTTGCTTCCGGGATCAGGCAACAGGCGCGTCCGGCCTTGTCGTTGAACGCCCACATCTGGCTGATAATCTCGCTGCCGCCTGCTTTTTCGATAAAAGTGTCCTGACCCCATAACGCGGGGACTATCGCTTCCTCAGCGCCCGCTTCGATGAAGATAGCTCCGGAAGCGGCTTTCTGTTTCACGCAGGGTTGCGGCTTCTGTTCCGGTCACGATGCGGGTTCCGCGTAGTATGGTCATGGTGGTGATCTCCGTTGTTTTCCAGGTATTTGGTTTGTGGGCAGGTAATAGACAGGCAACAAAAAAGGCGCCTTGGGCGCCTTGGTCTGTTTCACTGATGGGTCAGAACGTGGGTCTATGTCTGGCCAATCGATGAGCACGAGCAACCGCGGCACCTGAGGTGGGGCCGTGAGGGTGATGTCGGTTGCTTTGAGAAAATTGATTCATGGCTGATCCTTGCATGCTTTCAGCTATCGCTCAAGCAGTAGCTTCAGGGGTGGTGCCTCGGGATACATTTTTGCCACCGCCGTGAGCAGTCAAACTATCCCAGACTGGCTCAGATGCAACGTTCTGGCCCTGATGTTTCTTCGACGGGTTCCACGGTTCGTTGTGCCTGATAATGTGAAGTCAGCAGTGACGAAAAACACGAGAGATGTGGTGACCCTAAATCGTGCCTACGCCGAGTTTCTGAGTACTACGGATTTCAAATTTACCCCGCCAGACCGCGTAAACCGTAGGACAAGCCGCTAGGTGAGCCGCACCCTAAGAGCGTCAGCTTGAAACGCCGGCGCTGCTGAAAGAACCATTCGATACATGGCTTGGTTTGATGATGGATGTCGAAAATAGCGAGCGTGAGAACAGAAAGGTTGGGCGTTTGCTAAAGAACGCGCGGCGTCGTGAGAATGAAGCCACAATAGACAGCATTGAATTCAAGGCGTCTCGGGGCATAGACCGGAATACGTTCATGACTTGGCTCGCTTGCGCACTCAGAAACGAAGCCTGCCGCCTTGTGCGAGCGAAGCTGAATCGCACTGCCACGAAGCTTTTTGAAGAGACGTCACTTTCTTACGCTGACCACACCATGCCCAAACTACGTCGGCAATTTATCCGCGCAGAGTTATTAATCATAGATGATTTGGGCATCGGTGGCATTGGCGCCCAGCTCGGCCCGTTCCTCCTGGATGCTATCGACCAGCAGTAACAGAACGGTTCATTGTTGATCGCAAGTCAGTACCCTATGGGAAAATGGTATGACCTGTTCTCTGACCTCGCGATTGCCGATGCAATGCTTGACCGTATCGCTCACAAGTCCCACATCATCGAACTGAAAGGCATTGGAATCTAACAGCCCAGAGATGATCCAGACGGGTTGTGTAGATGGGGCTTAGCCTCTGGATGCTTCATACCTCAGTCTGGAGTTACGGGAATATGTCCAGGGTGTACGGTGCCTCGGCCCCATTTTACGTTGACCTGATCCATCAGGGCTTTATGAGACGCGGCGGCTGTAGGTTGGCGAAAATATCAGGTGTGTACTCTTCTGGTTTGCGCCACTGACAAAGCCAGTGGCGCAAGCCAGCCTATTAATTATTTGACGTTACGGCTTGGCAACGTACCAGACTTGGTTGACGCCGTCACCGGTTGTATCCCCTGGCTTGGTATCTTTGACCCAGCTGTAAAGGGGCATGCCTTTGTATGCCCATTGTTTTGTGCCATCGTCTCGAGTGACGACAGAGTAATCATGACCCGCTTTCGCATCTGCGGATACCGGTAAAGGTGGCCAGTTTGCAGCGCATGGCCCATTGCAGACCGACTTGCCCGAGGTGTCCTTACCGAAGGTATAAAGAGTCATGCCTTTCGCATCTACGAGTACTTTTCCCTTATCCGTTTCAGCAACCTTGACTGGCGCATCAGCGAACGCCGAACCCGACATGCAGCAGGCGGCAACAGCGACGGTGAGAATCATCTTTTTGAACATACGTATTTCCTTTGGTTTTTTAATTTTTAGAAGACTCACCTGCTATTGGAAACAGCAAGCGATCAGACAGTAGACGAGCCACAAACAGTTTTATTCGACTCCGTAGAAAAAACGTCCCGATATCATTTTTTTGCTGGAATCCTGAGCTCCCCCGACCCTGTGCTTTACTCAATTTAGTAAAGCGACGCTCACGGTCAAGCATCACTAGCTCATCTCAATGAGCGACGGCGATTCATCATCCAGAACTCATCGCGTTCACGCATTATTATTCACTTGGTCGTGGAGTATCAGCAGGCCTCCATGAAGACCTGCGCTGTTCAATCAGTCGGGCTTTAGCGTCGACACCACCTTGTTGCTGGCGAGATCGACTGTGGAGATACTCAAGTCCTCATTGAGGACATACGCTTTCGACTTGTCTTTGGTGAAGACAATGGCCTGGCGGGGTGCCTTCAAACCGGTCACAGTGGTGGTCACTTTCAGTGTTTTGGTGTCGATCACTGAAAGGCTGTTGTCACCGAGGTTACCCGAGTAGACGTGCAGCCCGTCTGGAGTCAGGGCTGCGCCGTAGGGGTCTTTGCCCACCATGACGGTGGTTGTGATGGCGCGTTTTTGAGTGTCGACAACTGCGATGCTGTTACTGCCGCTGTTAGCCGCGTACAGCGTATTGCCGTCCGCCGATATGGAGATGGCGCGCAACTTGTTGAAGCCAGTGATCTCACCTTCGATCGTATTGGTCTTGCTGTCGACCAGGGTAATCTTGTCGCCAAGAAAGTTGGTGACATAGACGGTTTTGCCGTCAGGGCTTACTCGGATGCCTTGGCGCGGTTGGGAGAAGCCAGGTACTACAGCTACTGGTCGCTGGTGATCAAGGTCTATGACCGACAGCGTGCTGGCCGCCTCATTGTTGACGTACAGCAGGCTTCCGTCCTTGCTGAGTGTGGTACCAAAAGCACCTGCGCCCAACGGAATATCTGCGATCACTTTCAAAGTCTTGGTGTCAATCTTGCGCACGACCCCCAAACTGCTGTCGGAGAGGTAGAACACATCGCCAGTTGGCGAAAACACAATATTTCGCGGCGTGACGTAGCCGGTGAGAACCTGGCGAACCTTACCGGTTTTCAAATCATAAACCACTACATCTGGACGCTGACTGTAAGAGACCACCGCCGTCGTTTCATCAGGGCTGACAGCCAGCGAGTTGTTGTGAATATCGCCGTCGAACGTCCAGCGATCTTCCGCGGCCAACGCGCTCATCGTTGTGGCCAACGCAACACCCAACGTCAGGGCTGTGACGGTTTTCTTTATCACATTCATCAGGGTTTCCTCATAAGGGTAAGCAAGGCATCCACTCGCGCCTTGGCAGATACAACTCGTTCATCGCTGCAGGACGATGAGTTGACCTTATGCGTCTTTTATAAATTCCGGAAACAACTTGTTTTGGTAGCTCTTACCTGTTTTATAAATAGATCTGGCTATTTCTGGCTCACGAATTGACTGCAGTTTTCCCAGAATCGCTCAAGCCCAGGCGAGATGTATTTGGCCCGGTGGCGGATCAGAAAAAAACGTCGGGTCAGTGCAGGCAAGGCGTGCGGCAGCTCAACCAGGACTTCAGAGGCCAGTAGATCCCGGACGACCCAGCGGGATAGGCAACTGATGCCGATGCCTTGTGCGAGGGTATGCTTGATAGACTCTGAACTGCCGATCTGGCGCGTTTCAGAGAGATCGTGCAGATGACGCAGCAGCAATTGCTCGACTTCTTCGCGGGTACCAGAACCTGGCTCGCGCAGTAGCCATTCAGCAGTACGAAGGTCATCAAGTGTGACCTGCTGCTTTAGTGCCAATGGGTGCCGTTGGCCTGCGACAATAAGCAGCTCATCAACAAGCCAAGGCTCGGCACTGAGTTCGGGGAGGTGGCAAGGCCCCTCGATCAGGCCCATATCAATCTCGAAATCAGCGACTCTTCTTGCGATAGCCATGCTGTTGGCCATGTCGACATCGACCCTCAAATGTGATGCTGATTGACGCAGCTCACCGAGAATCAATGGCAGAACATAATTGCCTATCGTGGTACTGCATCCTACCCGCAAGCGTGTTTTCAGCCCGGCATGGCCTGGTAAGAAACTGGCCTCTATCTGTTGTGCATTCTCAAGCATCCTTCTGGCTTGAGGCAGTAAGGCATGGCCGTTATCGTTCAGCACTAAACGCTTGCCCACACGGTCGAACAGCCTGGTATCCAAGGCGTTTTCCAACTCGTTGAGTGCGGCGCTGGTTGCAGATTGGGACAGTGACACCGAAATGGCTGCGCTGGTGGTGCTACCGTGCTGCGCGACAGCGCAGAAAATTTGTAGCTGACGTAGGCTAAGCTTCAAGGGATCTACCTTCTTAATAGGTAATATAAACCTATACTATCCGTTTTTAGCGCTATGCCCATCAAGCTACACTCCAACCATGTCATATTGAACGCACACTGACGCGGGAGCGCGAAAATGAGTGATACACGACTCGCATCTATAATGGGCGGCAGCCATCCACTGGCGGCTTTGTCCAATCCACGAGAAGCGATCCGGCAGTTCACACCCAACTGGTTCGCCGCCACGATGGGCACCGGGATTCTTGCTCTGGCTCTGGGCCAACTGCCCTTCATTGCGCAGTGGCCCAAAGCGTTAGGGGAAGCCTTGTGGTTTTTTAATATCGTGCTGTTTTGCCTGTTTACGCTGATGTACGCGAGCCGTTGGGTGTTGTTCTTCGATGAGGCCAAACAGATTTTCGGCCACTCTACTGTATCGATGTTTTTTGGAACCATCCCCATGGGATTGGCGACCATCATCAACGGTTTTCTCCTTTATGGTTTGCCACGTTGGGGGGATGGGGTAGTTGCTTTAGCCGAAGTGTTGTGGTGGATCGATGTCGCCATGGCATTGGCCTGCGGGGTGCTGATCCCGTACATGATGTTTACTCGCCAGCAGCACAGCATCGATCAGATGACAGCGGTATGGCTGCTACCAGTAGTTGCGGCTGAGGTAGCTGCCGCCAGTGGCGGTCTATTGGCTCCGCACCTCGCTGACGCGAGCGCACAATTCACCATGCTCATCACCAGCTACGTGCTGTGGGCCTACTCGGTCCCCGTAGCCTTGAGTATCCTGGTGATCCTGTTACTGCGCATGGCGCTGCACAAACTACCTCATGAAAGCATGGCAGCATCGAGCTGGCTGTCTTTAGGGCCGATCGGTACCGGGGCTTTGGGGATGTTGGTGCTGGGCAACGATGCTCCAGCGATCTTTGCTGCTCATGGAATGGCAAGCATCGGCGGTGTAGCCGAGGGCATTGGTTTGATCGGTGGTGTGCTGTTCTGGGGGCTGGGATTGTGGTGGATGGTATTGGCGCTGCTAATTACCGGGCGCTACTTCAGGGAGGGTATCCCCTTCAACCTCGGCTGGTGGGGCTTCACCTTTCCGTTGGGGGTGTACGCCGTAACAACCCTCAAATTGGGCTCTATGCTGCACCTCACGTTCTTTAGCTTCTTTGGTGTGGTGCTGGTGTTGATGCTGACAGTCATGTGGATGATCGTCGCGGCCAAAACGCTGGCGGGTGCCTATCGCGGCAACTTGTTCGTCTCGCCGTGTATCGCCTCGCTGAACAAGGCGAGCAAGACCTGAGCAAATACACCTACGCATCCTGTCCACGGTTTACGTAAGCATCATGTGCACTGGTCAAGTCCATGCAATTGACCCCATAACGCGGGCACTATCGCTTCCTCAGCTGAAGATAGCTCCGGAAGCGGTTTTCTGTTTCACGCAGGGTTGCGGCTTCTGTTCCGGTCACGATGCGGGTTCCGCGTAGCATGGTCATGGTCATGGTGGTGATCTCCGTTGTTTTCCAGGTATTTGGTTTGCAGGCGGGTAATAGACAGGCAACAAAAAAGGCGCCGTGGGCGCCTTGGTCTGTTTCACTGATGGGTCAGAACGTGGGTCTATGTCTGGCCAATCGATGAGCACAAGCAACCGCGGCACCTGAGGTGGGGCCGTGAGGGTTATGTCGGTTACTGCCAGGAAATTGATTCATGGCTGATCCTTGCATGCTTTCAGCTATCGCTCAATCAGTAGCTTCAGGGGCACGGCTCACCTCAGCCGCGCCATGCTCAAGGCATCGACGAATACGCCATCGCGCACGGCGTAGTTGCGCAGGCGTCCTTCCTGTTCAAAACCGTACTTGCGATAAAGGCCTTGTGCTGCCTCATTGTCGGCAAACACGGTCAGTTCTACCCGGTGCAGGTTCATCCAGTTGTCTGCGATGTCCAGCGCCGCCGCCAGCAGTTTCGAGCCGATGCCCTTGCCTTGCCAGGCAGACGCTACGCCCATGCCTATAGCGCCGACATGGCTTTGTCGGCTGCGCGAGTATTGTTCCAGGCCGAGGCTGCCGATCACTTCGCCGCCACTGAGCGCGACCAGCTTCACATGTCGCTCTGTGCTGGCTGCCAGGCGTTTGCGCCACACTTCGATGGATTGATAAGGCATTTGCAGCACCTGACGACAGACTGCAGGCTCGCTGTAGAGCGCAGTGACGCCTTCAAGGTGGGTTTCGGCCATGCGCTGAATGAGGATTTGCGGGGCAGGGGCGTGCACGTTGATTCATTCCTTGAACTGTCAGTGGCTGGCCAGTGTAAGGCGCAGGCAAGGTGTGCGGCCAGTCTGCTCAATAAGGTGTTGCGCAGATTTTTCCATAAGTGTACCGTTGTGTTCACTTATGAAGAGGGTCGCATCATGTTAGCCACTTCGGTCGTTCAGCTGTCCCAGGAGCCCATCAAGCCAGGTATTGGCACGCGTATTTTCAACAGCAAGCAGGAGCTGCTGTCGGGTCAATTCGCCGGGGAAATCCGGGAACTGCTGGAGCAGCGAGGTGTGCTGGTGTTTCCGCAGATTGATTTTTCCGATACAGAGCAGATCGCTTTCACCCGCACGCTGGGCACTTTCTGTCCGGAAGCCAGTGATGGCCAGAACATCACCAAGATCAGCCTTGATGTCAAAGAGAACCCGGCAGGCGCTGAGTTTCTCAAGGGCTCGCTCTACTGGCATATCGACGGTACGAGCAGCGATGTGCCCATCCTGGCATCGTTGCTGTCTTGCAAGGTGCCCGCCAGTTGGGGAGGCAACACCGGTTTCTGTAATACCTATGCGGCTTACGAAGCGTTATCGAGCGCTGATAAACAACGTTACGAAAGCTTACGAGTAATTCACGCGCCATGGGCATCGTTACTCTATTACAATCCCGAGCCTGGCCTTGCGATGCTCAAGGCCATGCAGGCTATCGGCGAGAAGGAGTTGCCGCTGGTCTGGAGGCACCGGTCCGGTCGCAAGTCGCTGATTCTGGGATGCACTGCGCAGCAGGTCGTTGGCGTCAGCCTGGCGCAAAGCGCGCAGATTCTGGTCGGTCTTCGCGAGTGGGCCACAGCCGAGGCGTTCAGTTATAGCCATGCGTGGAAGGCAGGTGATCTGGTGATATGGGACAACACCGGCACCATGCACCGTGCGGAAGCTTACGACCCCGCGTGCGGGCGAATGATGCACCGCACCAAGTTGCAGGGCGAAGAGCCTTTCGAGTGATCTGCCGGGCCCGACACACGGGTGACGCCGTAGCTGTTATATCGAGTTGCTCATTGTGAGCTGAATCGTTTTGCCGGATTGGAGAAACGAGAATGTGCAGACCTAAAGAGCCCATTGCGGGCGTATTTCTACTGTTGGTTCTGGCTGCTGGAGGCTGGGTGGCTCAGGAGCCATTTCCTCATTTCGGGATTGATCTGCCTGCCGAGGCGTTATTGGAAGGGGAGCGCCCGGTCAAACCTGTGTCGCCCCGACACCGAACGCAATTTGATGAAAGCCAGTTCAGTAGCGCCATGCTTGAACTCGTGCCGATGTATGCGACCGTAGAGTAATCCTAAGGCTGTGTACGAAAAGTCGGCCAGCGAGGCCACTTTTTGTACAGAGCCTGCTTGAAGCGCTCAGGCCGCCCGTTTGCCCAGCAACTTCAGGCGTTTCAGCCAGCCATCTTTCTTGCCGGTCGTCCGGACCTGAACGATTTCCGGCATGTCGCGCAACTTCACCCAGATATCCCCACGCCATTGCAGCGTACCCAGGGTTGTGCCCTGCCACTGCATTTGGCAGTGAGTGGGGCCGTCGTTATTGATATCAAAGGCGCGGGCGCTCAGTGCGGGCAGCACGTCTTGTGTCAGCCAGCGTCGCAGGGCGCGGTTTTCCGGGATGTAATGGTGAATCAACAGGGCGAATACCGCAGACTCGCTGATCAGCAGGCATTTTTGCCATTCGCCGTGGGTCAACAACCATGCGGTGCGGCGTTGATCGGCGTCGAGCTTGCGGGTGTTGCGCTCGTCCAGACGCTTGCCCATCAGGCGGGCGATATCTTCCAGCGGGAACCAGGCTTCTGCTTGCATGACAACAGCGCGCAACATGCGACGGTGGCGCAGGAAGAGGGTGGGTTCGTGGTTTTCGGTGCAGGGAAGAAGGGGGAATGGGAGATCCATCGCGGCAAAGCTCCTTTCATGAAAGTGAGCCGCCTGCACATCACTGGACGAAATGGGTGGCGGCTGTGCGAAGGTTAGCGAACCGGCACCTCACAACGCCGGCAGACCCTGGAGTCTCCGACGCACAGCCGCCATAACAGTTGCTTCAAATGCACTGAGGCTGGAAGCATACATAAGCTAGCTGTGAGGTATTCGGATCGCTAAATCCGGCCGCTGATTTTGCAGCGACGGCGCACCTTAAATCCTCGATACAGCCCGCGCAAGCAACTGAAGTCTTCTCGGAAACTTCACACAGGGCGAAGAGATTTTTCAGTCGAGCGGCTTCATCCTTTCCTGCAAAATCAACGCTTCGTCCGCATGAAACGTGTTTTTCACCCGCATCAAGCGGCAGCTACATCAGTCTGTTTCGCTGATGTTGGCGAAGAAAATACAGCCGATCAATCTGGCAAACAGAGTCAGTGTTTCCGCCAGATCGGGGTCGTCAAACAACGTCACGTCGGAGTCGAGCGCACATAGCGCTCCGTACAACTGTCCGTTCGGAAGATGGATCGGCACGCCTGCATAACTCTCGATGGCGTAGCGCTTTACTACCGGCCGGTTCGCGTAGCGGCCGTTTTTGCTGATCTGCGGTACGAACAACGCTTCGGGGTTGACGCAAAACTCACTGCACAGCGTGGTCTCCAGTTTGAACACGTCCCCATCGTCGATGCCCAGGTCAGTCGGGTCGTATACAGAACAGGCGATCCAGTCCGCGTCGGTGAACTTTGCGATACTTGCAAAGCGCATGCCTGTCAGTCGGGTGACCAGCCTTAAAATGTTGGTCGTTGCCTCTATTTCGGCAATCGCAGAACGTTCCTCTGTGGTCAGGCCGTCTCGAGAAGCTGTCAACTCCAGACTCATGCAATTCTCCGAAATACTCGATGTGTAGGTACAGCGGCCCATGCTAACCGACTGGCGTGAAAGGCCATACGGGTTATTTGACGAGCCGATGTTTATTTTCGAGCATGAATTTTGACGCCAACTTTTAAAGTTTGAAGCTGCCCCGCCGACAACTGTGGGTTGTATCAATGGCAAGGACAAGCCGCTTATAACCCCCACAATGACCAGACAAGAGCAATTTACGGTGAACACTATGCTGAACAATATTTCTGTAAGGTCCAAGCTTGTGCTCGGGTTTGCCTTGGTCATTGTGCTGACCGTGCTGATTGCACTCACAGGCTGGTCGGGGATCAGTTCGCTGAGCGAACGAAGCGAGAGGATTGCCGATATCGGCAAGCTGAGCACGCTGACCCGTGATGTCCGTATAGCCCGCCTGGCTTATACGCTCAACTACGATGCCGAGCGCGCCAGCAACTGGCTGAAAGCTATCGATAGTCTCGAAAACCATGTGAAATATGCGCAGAAGGTTTTCGACTCTCCGCTCAACACCCCTCTGGTAAATGCTTCTGCTGAAGGGATGAAAGATTATCGTGTCCACTACGACAATCTGATGCAGGCCACTGCCGCCCGCGAGGCGACCCGTTCAGTGTTTGGCCAGTACGCTGATGCAGCCGCCGATGATTTGCAAAAGCTGAACGCCATTGCCCGATCCGATGACGGCAGTGCCTCGCAGCGCGACGACATTATTCAGGCGATGACGTTGTTTCAGAAAATGCGCTTCGACTTGCGTGGTTACACCTATTCCCTGAAAACCGAGAACCGGGCACCGGCGGAAGCGTCGATGAACGCGGTGATTAATTTTGTTAAAAATCTGAAAGGCTTCGACGGCCAGGCAGCGACGATCAAGCACCTTGTGGACGCGCTGCTCGGCTATCAGAACACGTTGACTCAGTTCACCGCGGCGCAGGAGAAGATCGATCAGGCACAGGCGGGGATCACTAAAACTATCGCCATTCTGTTTGATTCCGCCGACAAGCTGTCGGCAAATCAGGTCAACCTGAGAATAGAAGACGTGGGCGAGGCCAAGACCCTTCTGTCTGTCTGGCTGATTGCAGCATTGATCATGAGCGCCTTGGCGGCCTGGGTGATCACTCGCCTGATCGTCGGCCCGTTGCTGGACACACTGAAGCTGGCCGAGCGTGTGGCGGATGGCGATTTGACGTACAACCAGCCGGTCACGCGCAAGGATGAACTGGGCTTGTTGCAAGGCAGCATGCTGCGCATGACCAGCAACCTGCGCGAGCTGATTGGCGGCCTGCGCGATGGCGTGACACAAATCGCCAGCGCTGCCGAACAGCTTTCGGCCGTCACAGAGCAGACCAGTGCCGGGGTGAACAGCCAGAAGAGCGAAACGGATCAGGTTGCCACTGCAATGCACGAAATGTCTGCGACTGTTCAGGAGGTCGCGCGCAACGCAGAGCAGGCTTCCCATGCGGCGGTTAATGCTTCGAAGGAAGCCCGTGATGGCGAAGGTGTGGTTTCCAAGGCGGTTGCCCAGATCGAGAAACTCGCGACTGAAGTCAAACACTCCAAATCTGCAATGGACGAGCTCAAGAGCGAAAGCAACAAAATTGGCGGCGTTCTGGACGTGATCAAGGCGGTTGCCGAGCAGACCAATCTGTTGGCCCTCAATGCGGCCATTGAAGCGGCGCGTGCAGGTGAAGCCGGACGAGGCTTTGCGGTGGTGGCTGACGAAGTCAGAAGCCTGGCCCAGCGCACCCAGACATCGACGGAAGAAATCGCCGCGTTGATCAGTGGCCTGCACAGCCGTACATCGCAGGTGGCTACGATCCTCGACAACAGCCAGGCCCTGACTGAAAACAGTGTCGAGCTGACGCGCAATGCTGGCGTTTCCATCAATAACATGACCCAGGCGATCTCGACCATCGAGACGATGAATCACCAGATTGCCGCTGCCGCCGAAGAGCAGAGTGCGGTTGCCGAAGAGATCAACCGCAGCGTTCTGAACGTGCGCGACATTTCCGAGCAAACGGCGTCCGCCAGTGAAGAGACCGCGGCTTCCAGCGTCGAGCTGGCGCGCCTGGGTGTGCATCTGCAGAGCATGGTCAGCCGCTTCAAGGTCTGACTGTCAGCCCCGACAAACTCCCTCCGGTGTGGTCGGCAATGCCACGCACCGGAATCGGTTCGATGATAGTTGGGCGGTAAGTGCTTACCGCCCCCAGAGCCCGATCGCGTACTCCACAAAACTTCTCACTTTAGGCAGCCGATAACGATCCTGCACATACAGCAGGTTCATCGGTCGTCTGGGCAAGTGATAGCCCGGCAGCAGTGCAACCAGCCGGCCTTCCTGCAAGTCTCGCTGAACCAGCGCATCCGGTAGCATCACTACACCCATTCCAGCGCACGCCGCCTGATAAAGACCGGCAGAAGTGTTGGCAACCATCGAGCCGTCGACATCCACCAGCACTTCGCCTTCGGGGCCGGTCATACGCCATTGGGTGCCAGCCGTGCGCCACTCGTCTCCTGCCGGGTAGGAGAACGCCAGGCAATTGTGCGCACCAAGGTCCTCGGGGTGCGCAGGCGCTCCATTGCGAGCCAGATAACTCGGCGCAGCGCAGATGGTCAGGGTGTAGTCCTGCATGGGGCGCGCAATCAGCGGCGAGGACTGCGGGATGTTTCCCAAGCGTATGGCGATATCGAAACCATGGTCGATCATGTCCAGACGCTGGTTGGTCAGCACCAGATCAAGTTTGACCTCGGGAAAGCGCAGCGAGAACCCGGCAAGGGCCGGGGCCAGCACTTCCGAACCGAACGTCAGCGGCGCGGTGATGCGCAACGTGCCGCTGGGATCGCCTTGGGCCTGCTCGGCCAATTGCTCGGACTCGGCCACCAGCCCCAGTACTTCAAGACAACGCTCGTAATATGCGGTGCCGAATTCCGTCAAGCGCTGACGGCGGGTGGTGCGCTGCAACAGGCTGACGCCAAGGCGCTGTTCCAGTGCGCGCAGGTGGTTGCCAACCATCGTGGTAGAAATCGAACACGCCTGCGCTGCCGCCGTCAGGCTGCCTGCTTCGACCACCTTTACGTACACACGCATCGCCTGAAACAAATCCATTATCAAGCCCTACTTTAAAATGATTGAAGTATTTGGCTGTTTATCCATAAGGAGTGGTTAACGATACTGCAAAAACCGAAACATACCCAAGGAGCTTCACGTCATGACCACTGCCTGCCTGATGAGCACTTACCAACCTCTGGCCCTGAGTTTCACCCGTGGCCTGGGTACGCGTCTGTGGGACCAGAACGGGCGCCAATACCTGGATGCAGTGGCGGGCGTGGCAGTGACCAATGTCGGCCACTCGCATCCGCTGCTGGTTGAGGCCATTCGGGATCAGGCGGGCTTGCTGTTGCACACTTCCAATCTTTACCACATTGACTGGCAGCAGCGTCTGGCGCAGAAATTGAGCGTTTTATCGGGGCTGGACCGGGTGTTTTTCAACAACTCCGGTGCCGAGGCCAACGAGACTGCGCTGAAGCTGGCGCGCCTGCACGGCTGGCACAAGTACATCGAGCGGCCTTTGGTGGTGGTTATGGAGAACGCCTTTCACGGCCGCACGCTGGGCACACTGTCGGCCAGTGACGGACCGGCTGTGCGCCTGGGCTTCAGTACCTTGCCGGGGGATTACATCAAAGTACCCTTTGGCGATCTGGCTGCGTTTGACAAGGTCTGCGTGACTTACGGGCACCGCATCGCCGCCGTACTGGTGGAGCCGATTCAAGGCGAAGGCGGCGCACAGGTCGCGCCAGCCGGGTATCTCAAGGCGCTGAGGGAGCGCTGCACGCGGCGTGACTGGCTGTTGATGCTCGACGAAATCCAGACCGGCATGGGGCGGACCGGCAAGTGGTTTGCCTTTCAGCACGAAGGCATCGTGCCGGACGTCATGACCCTGGCCAAGGGTTTGGGCAACGGTGTGCCGATAGGAGCCTGTCTGGCAAGGGGCAGGGCGGCGCAATTGTTCACCCCCGGCAGCCACGGCAGTACGTTCGGCGGTAACCCGCTGGCCTGTCGGGTCGGTTGCACGGTGATCGACATCATCGAACAGCAGGCACTGGTGAAAAACGCTGCGCTGCAAGGCCGCCACTTGCTTGAGCGGCTGCGCAACGTGCTTGGTGCTCACCCGCAGGTGCTGGAGATTCGTGGGCTGGGGCTGATGATCGGTATCGAATTGCGGCAGGCCATACCCGAGTTGACCCGGATCGCGGCTGAGGAATACGGCCTGTTGATCAACGTCACGCGCGGTAAGGTCATCCGTCTTCTGCCGCCATTGGTGCTGAACGCTGCCGAGGTGGAACAGATCGTTCAAGGCCTGCTGGCGAGCCTCGACAGCGCCCTTTACAAATCGCTTGAGCGCTCTGCCTGAAGCAAGGGATTAAGGAAAAGGACTACATCGGGCTGTACCGGGATGACCCATATGCGGTAGAACAGTCCAGCATCGCGTATGTCTGCGCGCGATGGCTACCCAATGGATTTGAAAGGAGCCCACCATGTTAATCCGGTCCCTGACCCTCGCCACCCTGCTTGTCGCTGCCGGTACAGCGCTTGCCGCTGACAGCGATGGCCCTTTGGCCCAGGAGCGCGGCAAGTCGCGCCCGCTGATCATCATCGCACCGAGCCCGGCTGATCCGGCGCTGAGCCACCTCAAGGACGCGCTGAAGGAGTCTGCCAATCATAAAGACTTCACAGAGCGCAATATGGTGCTGTTCACGGTGGTGAACACCATCGGCGAGCGTGACGGCAAGAGCATGGACCCCCAGTCGACCATGGCCTTGATTCGTGAATTGAAGCTGGGCGCGGGTGTCGGCACCAAGGTCATTCTGGTGGGCAAGGACGGCGAGAAAAAGATCGACAAGACTATCGGCAAGTCAGAGTCGATAGACCTGAAAGAGATTTTCGCCACCGTTGACCAGATGCCAATGCGCGAGAAAGAGGCATCCGCGCCGCCACCAGAACCGGAAGCCAAGCCTGCACCGGCGGAAAAACCGGCCAAGCCAGTCAAGGGCGGGGCACCTGGCAAGACGCTGGATGACTGAGTGACCGGCGCAGCGCGCGGTGATCGCGCGCTGCGCCTGGTGTGCCGTTCAGCTCACTCGCCGCGAATGTACTGCTCAAGCTGCTGAATGAGACTGGCCTGTTCGGCAATGGCTTCCTTCACCAGGTCGCCGATCGACAGCAGGCCCAGCAACTGGCCGTCTTCCACGACCGGCAGATGGCGCAGATGGCTGTCGGTCATGATCCCCATGCACGCTTCGACGCTCTGTTGCGAGTCGACGGTAATGACTTTGCTGCTCATGATTTCTCTGACCGGCGTGCCTACCGAGGAGCGCCCCTTGAGGATTACCTTGCGTGCATAGTCGCGCTCACTGACGACGCCGACCACCACGTTGCCCTCGACCACCGGCAGCGCACCGATGTTCTTTTCCGCCATCAGCTTGAGCGCATCCAGCACCATTTGGTCCGGGCCAATGGTATGCACTTGCTGGTTTTGCAGGTCTTTCAATTTCAGTAGTTGGGCGACGGTTTTCATGCTGCTCTCCGTGATCGGGACCTGTAAGACTGTAGTGCATTTTCAGGCGCACTACAGAATCGTGCAGCGCGCAGAGTCGAGCAACAAATAAATAGGGATAAGGGGCATAGACGCAATTAATTGACGGCACCTGAAAATGGCCTGAATTCGACTGCCGACCGCGCGCTTGACCTCACAGCCAAGTAGAATCAACGGTTTCGCCATGCGGTCGAGGTAGCAGCGTTGGATTTACAGCAGGGCTTCATCCTGAGTCGGCACTGGCAAGATACGCCCGCCGGGACCGAGGTCGACTTCTGGTTGGCCACCGATCAGGGGCCTCGCCATATTCGCCTGCCTTGCCAGCCCTCTGTCGCCTTTATTCCTGCCGAGCAGGGCGAGCGTGCGCGTTCGCTGTTGCGTACCGAGCGCGGGGTGCAATTGCGTCCGCTGGAGCTTTGCGATTTTCGCCATCGACCTGTGCTTGGTGTGTATTGCCAGCAGCACCGCCAGTTGATGAACATCGAAAAACTGCTGCGCAGAGGCAATGTCGACGTTTACGAGGCGGACATTCGCCCGCCCGAGCGCTACCTGATGGAGCGCTTCATCACCGCGCCGGTGCAATTCAGCGGTACGCCGAATGCCGAGGGCGTGCTTTGCGACGCGCAGATCAAGCCGGCCCCCGATTACCGTCCCAACCTGAAGCTGGCGTCGCTCGATATCGAAACCACGGCGCGTGGCGAGCTGTATTCGATTGCGCTGGAGGGCTGTGGCCAGCGCCAGGTTTACATGTTGGGGCCACCCAATGGTGGCGACGAGGTGCTGGATTTTCAGCTCGATTATTGCGATACCCGCGCGCAGCTGCTGGAGTGCCTGAATGGCTGGCTGGCGCTGCACGACCCTGACGCAATCATCGGCTGGAACGTTGTGCAGTTCGACCTGCGGGTTCTGCATGAACATGCCCAGCGTCTGCAAGTGCCGTTGCGACTCGGGCGTGGCGGTGAAGCAATGGGCTGGCGCGAGCATGGCAGCCGTAACAATCATTTTTTTGCCGAGGTCAGCGGGCGGCTGATCATCGACGGGATCGAGGCCTTGCGTTCCGCGACCTGGAGCTTTCCGTCGTTCAGTCTCGAGAATGTCGCGCAGACCCTGCTGGGCGAGGGCAAGGCCATTGATACGCCTTACCAGCGCATGGACGAAATCAACCGCATGTTCGCCGAGGACAAGCCTGCGCTGGCGCGTTACAACATCAAGGATTGCGAGCTGGTGACGCGCATCTTCGCCAAGACCCAGTTGCTGACCTTTCTGCTCGAACGCGCCACCGTAACGGGCCTGCCCGCTGACCGCAGCGGTGGTTCGGTGGCCGCGTTCTGCCATCTGTACATTCCGCTGATGCACCGCCAGGGCTTCGTCGCGCCCAATCTGGGCGAACGCATGCCGGAGGCAAGCCCTGGTGGTTTTGTGATGGATTCCCAGCCTGGGCTTTATGAATCGGTGCTGGTGCTGGACTACAAGAGCCTTTATCCGTCGATCATTCGCACCTTTCTCATCGACCCGGTGGGGTTGATCGAAGGCATGCGTCATCCCGAGGACAGCGCGTCGGTGCCAGGCTTTCGCGGCGCGCGCTTTTCCCGCACTCGCCATAGCCTGCCAGCGATAGTGGAACGTGTGTGGCAAGGTCGTGAGGCCGCCAAGCGCGAGCAGAATGCGCCGTTGTCCCAGGCTCTGAAAATCATCATGAATGCCTTCTACGGCGTGCTGGGTTCGAGCGGCTGCCGGTTCTTCGATCCGCGGCTGGCCTCATCAATCACCTTGCGCGGGCATGAAATCATGCTCAAGACCCGCGACCTGATCCAGGCACAGGGCTATACCGTGATTTATGGCGACACCGACTCGACGTTTGTCTGGCTGGGCCGTCCTCATGGGCAGGAAGAAGCGGCAAGTATCGGCAAGACGCTGGTGCAAGAGGTCAACCAGTGGTGGCGCGAGCATCTGCACAATGAATATGGCTTGCACAGTGCGCTGGAGCTGCAATACGAAACACATTTCCGCCGCTTCCTGATGCCAACCGTGCGCGGCGCGGAGGAGGGCAGCAAGAAACGCTACGCCGGACTGGTCACTCGCGCTGACGGTTCCGAGGAGATGGTCTACAAGGGCCTGGAAACCGTGCGCACCGACTGGTCGCCGCTGGCTCAGCAGTTTCAACAGGAGCTGTACCTGCGCATCTTCAAGCGCCAGCCGTATCAGGATTATGTTCGTGACTACGTGCAGCGCACCCTGTCAGGCGAGCTGGATGACCTGTTGATCTACCGCAAGCGCCTGCGTCGCAAGCTCGATGATTATCAGCGCAACGTGCCGCCCCACGTGCGCGCCGCGAGGCTCGCCGATGAATACAACGATCAGCAGGGTCGTCCGCGTCAATACCAGAGCGGCGGCTGGATCAGCTACGTGATGACCACCGCCGGACCGGAACCTCTTGAGATTCGTCACGCGCCGATTGACTACGATCATTACGTTACGCGCCAGTTACAACCACTGGCGGATGCGATCCTGCCGTTTGTCGACGACGATTTCAGCACGTTGATCGGCGGGCAATTAGGCTTGTTCTAACGCGCACCGAGCTGCTCGGCGATCCACGGCAGTACCTGCTCGCATGAGGCGTCGATCTTCATTTCAAGCAATTCGTCTGCGCGGGTCTTGCCGTGGTTGATGGCGAAGACCGGTTTGCCCTGTTCGACCATTGCCTTGCACAGACGGAACGCCGACCAGGCCATCAATGACGTGCCGACCACCAGCAAGCCTTCCGCCTGCTCGACACTCGACGTTGCCTTGGCAGCGGTCTGCGGCGCGACGTTCTCACCAAAGAACACAACGTCCGGCTTGAGTCTGTCGCCGTCGCAATGCGGGCAGCGGGGCACACTGAAACCGGCCTCGAAAGCCGGGTCCAGCAGGGTGTCGCCATCGGGTGCCTGTTTGGCATCAACGCCGAGCAGATAGGGGTTTTGCTCGAGCATCTGCTCTTGAATATCCGCCCGCTCGCTGCGTTGCTGACAATCCAGGCACAGCACGCGGTGCAGGCTGCCGTGCAGTTCGATGACGTCCTGGCTTCCGGCCTGACTGTGCAGTGCATCGACGTTCTGGGTGATCAGCCCGCTGATGGCATTTTCAGCCTGCAACGCAGCCAGTGCACGATGCGCGGCATTGGCCTGCGCCGCACGAATACGCGGCCAGCCCAGCATCGCCCGCGCCCAGTAACGTTGGCGCGCAGCGGGGTTGCCGACAAACTCCTGATACATCATCGGCTGTTTGCCACGCCGCACGCCGTCCTTGTCGCGATAGTCCGGAATGCCGGACGCAGTGCTGATGCCTGCGCCGGTGACGACCAGAAAGGACTTGTCGGTCATTGTCTCGCAAAGTGTTTCGAGCTGACTGTGGGTTGTAGTGTCCAGCATCTTCAAACCTCGAATGACCCGTATTGTCCGGACCTGTGCCTGCGAGATTAGCAGGCAGGTGCGAGCTGTGAGCGGCCAAGGCGGGCGTTGGTTCAATAGACCGTTGTCCACCTGGGGGCACACGTGGCAACCTTGGTTCTTTAACGTCTTGCCAAGGAAGCTCAAATGCGCTCGTTTCATTTCAAACAGCTGGATGTGTTCAGCGATCAGCCTTTGCTCGGTAATCCGCTGGCGGTGGTGCTGGGCGCGGACGGGCTGAGTGATGAACAGATGGCCGCCTTTGCACGCTGGACCAACCTGAGTGAAACCACGTTTCTGCTCAAACCGACAGACCCGCGCGCCGACTATCGTGTTCGTATTTTCACGACCTTTAGAGAGCTTTCGTTTGCAGGTCACCCCACTCTGGGCAGTTGCCATGCCTGGCTCGAAAGCGGTGGTGCAGCGCAGGGTGAGGAAATTATCCAGGAGTGCGGGATCGGTCTGGTGCGCATTCGTCGCGAGGGCCGCGGGCTGGCATTCACTGCGCCGCCTTTGTTGCGTTCGGGCACCGTAGACCCTGAATTGATCGAGCAGATCCGCCTCGGTATGAAGCTGGGGGCGGGCGAGATTCTGGATGCGCGCTGGGTAGATAACGGCCCGGGTTGGGTCGCCTTCCGGCTGGCAGATCGCGCCAGTGTTCTGAGGTTGCAGCCGGATTACACACTATTGAGCGGCCTGAAACTCGGCGTCGTTGCGCCATGGGACCCGGCAGTCGATGGTGATGAGGCGCAGTTTGAAGTGCGCGCTTTTGTACCGGGCGACGGCGTGGTGGAAGACCCGGTGACCGGCAGCCTCAATGCCGGAATCGCTCGCTGGTTTCTGGAAGAGGGGCTGGCACCGGACCATTACATCGTCAGCCAGGGTGCCGCGCTCAGCCGCAAGGGACGAGTCTCCATTCAGCGTGTAGGTGAAGATATCTGGGTGGGCGGCTCTACGGTTACCTGTATTGAAGGGCGCGTTTCGCTTTAGGCGCTCATCGTCATAAACAACACTTGAAGAGCTCGGAATACCGGGTAACAAGAGCCCGAGAGCGAAAGACTCAATCCCTGTGCGCAATCTTTTTGCCACGTCGGGCGGCGATATCGCTGGCCTGGCCGTCGCGTTGTTTGCCAGTCCGGGCCTGGGTGATCAGCGCTGGAATCAAAGGGCCTTCGGGCAGGTTCTTCCAGAAGCGCGAAGGGAAGTGGCCTTCCATGACTTTGGGGTTCAGACGTGCAGGGTTGAAGATGTGACTGTAATAGGTGAGCCACAACTCGCCATGCGGGTCTTCGACCTGCCGGGCCATGGTCTGCCACGCTTCAGGGCAGCGGCGCTCGTGGATCAGCTGCTTGCCGTCGTAATACACGCCGTCCTGGGGAGTCGCGATCATCCAGCGGTGCTGGCCCATGCGGCCGATGAAATGCTCACTGGCACTGAGCAGAATGTCGTGCGCTGGCTCATGCCAGGCCACGTACTGCGGGCGCATGATGGCCACGTCATCAGCGACAGGCGGCAAGGCGACAAAACGTAGAAACGCGTGCAGATGATGCGCCTCACGTCTGACCGACTTGAGACGACGGTGCAGCTCGCTGCCGAGTTTGTCGCCGGCCATCATGGCCGTGCGATCACCGTGGGTGACGCGCCACAGCACTTCGTACAACAGGCTCCAGCGCTGATCGCCCCGGTAGCGCGAGGCGCTTTCCAGCAGTTGCACCAATTCCAGCGGAACCCGGGCCTGAAAGGGGCCCTGTTCCTGCGGGTATTCTTCTTCGCTGCCAAACAGGTCGGCGGCGTCCGGTGACTTCCAGCTGACCTGGCTGGGGTCGATCTCATGGCTCAGCAGCCAGCGCGCTTGTAGCCGCCAAGTGCCGAACAGGTCGTCGCAGTCCAGACAGATCATCCCCACAGCCCCATTTGCTGAGGCTGCGGCCGGTCACGCAACTGGTGATGCAGAAATTCGCTGGTGGTTTCCGCATGCGGCGGGTGGTAATCGCTGGTAATGATAAACGGCTTGGCCTTGGCCAGTATGCAGCGCATGCGGGTGAGGTCTTCGTAGCGGATACGCCGCTGCCTGCGCAGCTCGACCAGCCGCTGGGTGGTACGAATGCCGATGCCTGGCACCCGGGCAATCAGCGCCGCGTCGGCCTTGTTCAGGTCCAGCGGAAACACCTGCCGGTTGCCCAGCGCCCAGGCCAGCTTGGGGTCAATGTCCAGCGCCAGGTCACCGGGGCCGCTGAGCAATTCACCTGCAGTAAAACCGTAGCCGCGCAAAAGGAAGTCGGCCTGGTACAGCCGGTGCTCGCGCATCAGCGGCGGTGCCGCCAGGGGAACGCTGTTGGGGCTGTTGGGGATCGGGCTGAACGCTGAATAGTAGACCCGGCGCAGTTTGAAGTTGCTGTACAGCGATTGCGCGCTGTGCAGGATGGTGCTGTCGTCGGTAGCGTCGGCACCGACGATCATTTGCGTACTTTGCCCGGCCGGGGCAAAGCGCGGCGCTCGCGGCTCGTTGCGCACGGTTTGCTCGCCGGTGTAAATGGTCTGCATGGCCTGTTTGATCGACGCGACGTCTTTTTCCGGTGCAAGGGTTTGCAGGCTCAGGTCGGTCGGCAGCTCGATATTGACGCTGAGGCGGTCGGCATAGCGACCGGCTTTTTCGATCAGCGCCGGATCGGCGTCGGGGATGGTCTTGAGGTGGATATAACCGCGAAACTCGTGCACTTCGCGCAACAGCCGGGCGACCTCGACCAGTTGCTCCATGGTGTAATCCGCAGAGCGGATGATCCCGGAACTCAAAAACAGCCCACTGACGCAATTGCGACGGTAGAAGTCCAGCGTCAGGGTGACCACTTCTTCGGGTGTGAAGCGCGCACGAGGCACGTCGCTGGAGCGGCGGTTGACGCAGTATTGGCAGTCGTAAAAGCAGAAATTGGTCAACAGGATTTTCAGCAGCGACACGCAACGCCCATCCGGCGTATAGCTATGGCAGATGCCCATGCCGTTGGTGGAACCCAGCCCGGATTTGTCCTGCGAGCTGCGCTTGGGTGCTCCACTGCTGGCGCACGACGCATCGTACTTGGCGGCGTCCGCCAGAATGCTGAGCTTGTCGATAAGCTGCATGAAGTGCCCCTTTACTGTTTGCATGTACAGTATAGGGTCGGCTGCAGCTCGACAAGTACCGTACAGCGGGCCTGCACGTATCGCTATGGGTTAACGATTTTCAGCGATAGTGAAGTCTTGTCCGGACGGGCGCACTCAAGGATGAATGTTATTTAATAACATTTACGTGATCGGTATGTAATACTGTAACAAATAGTTGCAGGTTACTTTCGCGTGAAAACTCCTTTTGCCTCGATAGCAGGCTCCGTGCTGGCCCAATCGGCCTGGAAGCGGGTCCTGTTTTCTCTTGCGGTGCTGATATTGCTCTGGCTGGCCATCGGCTGGTCGGTGGCCATTCCATGAGTGCAGCCATTGCTCTGGAAAACCTTACTGTGGCCTATGAGCGCCGCCCGGCGGTGCACCACATCAGCGGGCGTTTCGAAGCGGGCAGCCTGACGGCCATCGTCGGCCCGAACGGGGCGGGTAAATCGACCTTGATCAAGGCCATCGCCGGCACCATGAAGCCCGCTCAGGGGCGCGTCGACCGTGGCCGCCTGGCGACCCGCACGATAGGCTACTTACCCCAGGCCGCAGAAATCGATCGCAGTTTTCCGCTGAGCGTCGCCGATACCGTTTCGATGGGGGCCTGGCACAGCATCGGGCCGTTTCGCAGCCTGACACGCAATCATGCACGACTGACCGGGGAAGCGCTGAGCACGGTCGGCCTGGAGGGCTTTGAAGGGCGCAGCGTCGGTTCGTTGTCATCCGGCCAGTTCCAGCGGGTGCTGTTTGCCCGACTGCTGCTACAGGACGCTTCGGTGATTCTGCTGGACGAGCCATTCACCGCCATCGACGCACGCACCACTCGTGATCTGCTGGAACTGGTGCGCGCCTGGCACGGGCAGGGACGCACAGTGATCGCGGTCCTGCACGATATCGAACAGGTGCGTCAGCACTTTCCGCAAACCCTGCTGATGGCCCGCGAAGCCATTGCCTGGGGCGAAACCTCGCAAGTGCTCAGCGCCGCCAACCTGCGCAAGGCGCGCAACATGGCCGAGTACTGGAGCCCGGACGCCTTGCTGTGTGATAGCGAGGACGAGCGCTCATGATGCTCTATAGCCTGGTCGTCGAGCCTTTTATCGAATTCGGTTTCATGCGCCGCGCGCTGGTGGCGTGCCTGGCGCTGGGGATTGGTTCCGGGCCGGTGGGCGTGCTGTTGATGCTGCGCCGTATGAGTCTGGTGGGCGATGCCATGAGCCATGCGGTGCTGCCCGGCGCGGCGGTGGGCTTCATGGTCGCCGGGCTGTCGTTGCCCGCGATGGGCTTCGGCGGGCTGATCGCCGGGCTGGCAGTGGCCTTGCTTTCAGGGCTGGTGAGTCGGTTGACCTCGCTGCGTGAAGACGCCAGCTTTGCCAGCTTTTACCTGACCTCTCTGGCGGCCGGGGTGCTGATCGTTTCGCTGCATGGCTCCAGTGTCGACCTGCTGCATGTACTGTTCGGCACCATTCTGGCCATCGATGACACGGCTATCTACATGGTCGGCAGCATCGCTTCCTTCACGCTGATTCTGTTGGCAGTGATCTATCGCCCATTGGTGCTGGAATGCTTCGATCCGGGCTTCCTGCGTGCGGTCGGCGGACGCGGCTCGCTGTACCACGTGTTGTTCCTGCTGCTGGTGGTGCTGAACCTGGTCGCAGGTTTTCAGGCGCTGGGCACCTTGATGGCCGTGGGCATGATGATGCTGCCGGCAACCGCGGCTCGTTTCTGGACCAACTCGCTGAGTGGCCTGATGGTGATTTCGACACTCCTGGCGACCTTGTCAGGCCTGATCGGCCTGATCGTTTCCTACCACCTTGGCGTCGCCTCGGGCCCGGCCATCGTGCTTACCGCCAGTGCGTTCTACGGCCTTTCCCTGTTGTTCGGGCGCACGGGCATCGTGCGCCGGCTGTTTCCCAAACCTCACCTGGCTAACTGAAAAGGTACGTCATGAAACGATTGATGGTGTTGAGTTCCATAGCTGCACTGGCGCTGTCTGCATTCGCCAGCCTGGCCCAGGCCAAACCGCTGGAAGCCGTCGCGTCGTTCACGGTCATCGCGGACATGGTCAGTACGGTCGGCGGCGACCGTGTTCACGTAAAGTCCCTGATCGGCCCGAACGGCGATCCGCATGTCTACGAGCCAACCCCAGGTGATGCCCAGGCGTTGAAAAATGCCGACCTGGCGTTTGTCAGTGGCCTGCATCTGGAAGGCTGGATGGATCGTCTCATCAAAGCGTCGGGCTACAAGGGCAAGCCGGTAGTGCTCTCTGAAGGGATCAAGACCCGCAGCATGGACGAAGACGGCAAGCGCATTGTCGACCCGCACGCCTGGAACAGCGCCGCCAACGGGGTGATTTATGTGCGTAACATTATCGCCGCGCTGAAGAAAGCCGACCCGGACGGGGCCAGCGAGTATCAGGCCAATGGCGATCGCTACATCGTCGAGCTGCAGCAACTGGACATTTACGCCCGCGATCAGATTCAGTCGATTCCGGCCGCCAAGCGCAAGATCCTCACCTCTCATGACGCGTTCGGCTACTTTGGCGATGCCTATGGCGTAACCTTCCTGTCACCGTTGGGCTTGTCTACCGAATCGGAAGCGTCGGCAGCTGATGTCTCGAAACTGATTCGTCAGATCAAGGCCGAGCATGTCAGTGCCTACTTCTTCGAAAACTCCAGCGACCCGCGTCTGGTCAAGCAGATTGCCGAAGCCAGTGGTGCCCAGCCAGGCGGCGAGTTGTATGTTGAAGCCTTGTCGCCAGCCGATGGCCCTGCGTCGACCTACGCCAAGATGTTCCGTTACAACGTCGACACCCTGACTGCGGCAATGAAGCGCAATCAGTAACCTTGAGAGTCGCCAGCCCCTGGGTTTCAGGGGCTGGGCGACTTTCAACCAACGTCACTAGTTATTGAGAAACTTGAACACGGTGGTCTGGGTATAGGTTTTGCCTGGGTCCAGTCGTGTGCTGGGGAATTTCGGCTGATTGGGCGCATCAGGATAGTGCTGGGTCTCCAGGGTAAAGGCACCCCAGTGCGGGTAGACCTTGCCCGCCTTGCCGTGAATGCTGCCGTCCAGGAAGTTGCCGGTATACAGTTGTACGCCTGGCTCGGTAGTGAACAGCTGCAACCTGCGGCCTGATTGCGGGTCGCTGACCTCGGCGGCCAGTTTCTTCACATCACCCTTAGTGTCGAGTACCCAGTTGAAATCAAAGCCGCCTTGCTTGGGTTCGGCATATTTCAACTGTTGGTGATCATCCTTGATGTGCTTGCCGAACGCGGTGGGCTTGAGGAAGTCCATCGGCGTGCCTGCGACGGCAGGCAGTTCGCCGGTCGGGATCAGCTTGTCGTTGACCGGTGTGTAGTGCGAAGCGTGCAGGGTGGCGACCTGTTTGAGGACATCACCACTGCCTGCACCCGCCAGGTTGAAATAGCTGTGGTTGGTCAGGTTCAGCACAGTCGGCTTGTCAGTGGTGGCGCGGTAGTCAATCTTCAGCTCGTTTTGCTCATTCAGGCTGTAAGTGACTTCGGTTTTCAACGTGCCCGGAAAGCCCATCTCGCCATCCGGCGACACGTAGGTCAGCTTCACACCGACCGAATCACCGGTCTTGGTTTCTTCTGCCTTCCAGAGTCGTTTGTCAAAACCCTGAGTGCCGCCGTGCAGGGCATTGGTCTTGTCGTTGAGCGGGACCTGGTAGGTCTTGCCATCCAGGCTGAACTTGCCGCCTGCCAGGCGGTTGCCGAATCGGCCTATGGTCGCGCCGAAGTAAACCGTGCCGTTGTTCTGGTAGCCCTGAACATCGTCGAAGCCCAGGACGATGTCCTCGACCTTTCCGGCCTTGTCAGGCACCAGCAGCGACTGCAGCGTCGCGCCGTAGGTGATGATGCTGGCCTGCACGCCGTGACTGTTGCGCAGGGTGAATTTCTCGACGGCAGTGCCGTCGGGCAGTTGGCCGAAAGTGCTGTGTTCGCTGGAGAGTGCCGCGGCCTGTGCAGTCAAGGTGCTGATCATCAAGGACAGTCCAAGGGTGCTGAGGAGAGCATGTGTTTTCATCTGATCTGCCTGCTTTTATTGTTATTGGTAAGACTATTTGATCGGATTAAAGCCGATGCATGGATTTATAGCCTATAAAATGCCACTTGAAAAATAAATTGTAATACTATTTAGTAGTGCCAGCTTCACTGAGGCGCGGTGCCCGTGGCGGTCGATCCGCTGGGTGCCTGCGAAACAGGTCGACTGGGCACGCAGGTTGGACAAGACTGCGACGCAAACATCCAAAAAGTGCCTTTACAACAATAACAAAGGACATTTTTCATGAACTGGTTGCCCGTTTCCGAGCACCGTTTCAAGCTGGCCGAGGGCTCCTTCTGGGACGCCGCAGAGCAGGCCTTGTACTGGGTCGACATTGCCGGTTTTCTGGCTTGTCGGCTGGTTGCCGGGGAGTATCGCCAATGGCGCATGCCCGAGCCGGTCTCTGCGTTTATACCGACCGAGCAGGGCGACGCACTGGTGACTCTGGCCAGCGGTGTGTATCGCCTGGACCTCAAATCCGAAAAAACCTCACTGGCGTTGTTCTGCGTGGCAGACCCGACCCCTGGCAATCGCGCCAACGAGGCCCGTTGCGACGCGCGCGGCCGCCTGTGGCTGGGCAGCATGCAAAACAATATCGATGCCGAAGGCAAAGACGTACCTTTGGTTCGTCGTTCAGGCGGGCTGTTCCGGGTTGAACCCGACGCCCGCGTGACGCGTTTGCTGGACGGGCAGGGCATCGTCAATACCCTGCTTTGGAATACCGACGGCAGCGTGCTGTACAGCGCCGATACCCTCGACGAAGTGATCTACCAATACCCTGTGCTGGAAGATGGCTTGCTGGGACCACGTCAGGTATGGGCGGCCGAGCAGAGCCAGGGTTCGCCCGACGGCTCGGCAATGGATGCCGAAGGTTATGTCTGGAACGCGCGCTGGGGAGGCAGTTGCCTGATCCGCTTTGCCCCCGACGGCAGTGTCGACCGGGTTATCGAGCTGCCCGTCAGCCATCCCACCAGTTGCGTGTTCGGTGGTCCTGACCTGGAGACGCTGTATGTCACCAGTGCAGCGCCTGCCGATGCTCATGGGCGGTTCGATGGCGCGGTACTGATGGCGCATGTCGGCGTCAAAGGAACGCTGTGTCAGCGCTTCAGCGCTTGAAAAAAGTGCCGCGCCGTCGCCTTTTCTGCAGCGGCGTCGCGATGGGAAATGCAGGAGTGACATTCGGTTACATAGCGGTCATTCATTATATGGTATGACTATTTAATCGGTTCTCGGACGCTCCCGCGTTTGCAACCGCCACCTCGCTGAACGCTGTAGCTATTCAATAAAAATAAGGAGTTAGCTATGTTGAGTCGTCACGGGATTCGTTCCCTGTGCTGTGCCGCCGTCACCACCGCCATTCTGGGCATGAGTGGCATCACCTCCGCTGCTGATGAAGTCAAAATCGGCTTTCTGGTCAAGCAGGCTGAAGAGCCTTGGTTCCAGACCGAATGGGCGTTTGCTGAAAAGGCAGGCAAGGAGCATGGTTTTACCGTGCTCAAGATTGCCGTGCCAGACGGTGAAAAGACTCTTTCCGCTATCGACAGCCTGGCCGCCAACGGTGCCAAGGGCTTTGTGATCTGCCCGCCTGATGTCTCTCTGGGCCCTGCAATCGTGGCCAAGGCCAAGGCGCTCGGTTTGAAAGTCATGGCCGTGGACGATCGTTTTGTCGACGCCAAAGGCAACTTCATGGAGGACGTGCCATATCTGGGCATGGCAGCCTTTGAAGTGGGCCAGAAGCAAGGTGCCGCCATGGCCACCGAAGCGAAGAACCGCAAGTGGGATGAGGGCGGGTGGAAAGGCACCTACGCGATCATCAACACTTACAACGAGCTGGACACCGGCAAGAAACGCACTGACGGTTCGGTGAAGGCGCTTGAAGAGGCCGGTTTGCCGAAAGATCACATCCTGTTCACCGCGCAGAAAACCCTTGATGTACCGGGCAGCATGGACGCCACCAACTCGGCGCTGCCAAAACTGCCGGGCGATGCGAAAAACCTGATCATCGGCGGCATGAACGACAACACTGTGCTGGGTGGCGTACGCGCGACGGCGAGCAATGGTTTCAGCGCGAAAAACGTTATCGGGATCGGCATCAACGGCACCGATGCCATTGATGAACTGAAGAAAAAAGAGAGTGGCTTCTTTGGCTCCATGCTGCCAAGCCCGGACAAGGAAGGCTACAACACCGCGCTGTATATGTATAAGTGGGTCACCGAGGGCGTCGAACCGCCTAAATATACCGCTATGGACGATGTGACACTGATCACCCGCGCCAACTTCCAGGAAGTATTGACCAAGATCGGTCTGTGGAAGTGAGTTGACTGAGGGGCCTGATGTTCAGGCCCCTCACACGTGCGAGGAGGTTGGTTTCATGCCACAGGCTATCGAGCAAACATCCATAAACGGTGCCTTGCGCTTCAATGGCATCGGCAAGGTTTTCCCCGGCGTAAAGGCGCTTTCGGACATCAGTTTCGAAGCGCGCCCCGGCAGTGTTCACGCCTTGATGGGAGAGAACGGTGCCGGTAAATCCACGCTGCTGAAAATCCTCGGCGGCTCTTATCAGCCCAATAGCGGCACCTTGCAGATCGGTGAGCAGAGCTACCAGTTCAAATCCACCGCCGAGAGCATTGCGGCGGGTGTGGCGGTGATTCACCAGGAGTTGCATCTGGTGCCGGAAATGACTGTCGCCGAGAACCTGCTGCTTGGGCACATGCCCAATCGTTTCGGTTTGATCAATCGTGGCGCGATGTACCGTCGGGCAGGCGAGTTGCTCAAAGGCCTGGCTGACGAAATCGACCCGCGCACTCGCCTGGGTGATCTTTCACTGGGCCAGCGGCAATTGGTGGAAATCGCCAAGGCCATGTCACGCAATGCGCACGTCATCGCCTTTGACGAACCCACCAGCAGCCTGTCGGCACGTGAAATTGACCGGTTGATGGCGATCATCGTGCGGCTGCGCGACGAGGGGCGGGTGATTCTTTACGTATCCCATCGCATGGAAGAAATCTTCCGTGTCTGTGATGCCGTAACGGTATTCAAGGACGGTCGGTTTGTAAAAACCTTCGAGCAGATGGCCGATCTGGATCATGACCGGCTGGTGACCTGCATGGTCGGCCGGGATATTCAGGACATCTACAACTACCGTCCGCGTCAGCATCAAGGGCCCAGCCTGCGAGTGACCGGGTTACTGGGGCCGGGGTTGCACGAACCGGTGAGTTTTGCCGTAGAGAAGGGTGAAGTGCTGGGGTTCTTTGGGCTGGTGGGCGCCGGGCGTACCGAGCTGTTCCGTCTGCTGTCGGGTCTGACACGCAGCACGGCAGGCACGTTGCAGCTGGACGGCAAGCCATTGACGCTCAAGTCCCCGCGTGACTCGATCGAAGCGGGCATTCTGCTCTGCCCGGAGGACCGCAAAAAGGAAGGTATCGTGCCGCTGTCCAGCGTCGCGGAGAACATCAACATCGGTGCACGACCCCGGCATGTAAATCTTGGCTGCCTGATCCAGGGCCGCTGGGAGCGCGAAAACGCGCGCAGCCAGATCAAGTCGATGAACGTCAAGACACCATCGCCCGAGCAACAGATCATGTTCCTCTCCGGCGGCAATCAGCAGAAGGCGATTCTCGGTCGCTGGCTGTCGATGCCGATGAAGGTCCTGTTGCTGGACGAGCCCACCCGCGGGATAGACGTCGGTGCCAAGTCCGAGATCTACGAGATCATTCACGACCTGGCCGCCGACGGGATTGCGGTCATCGTGGTGTCCAGTGACCTGATGGAAGTCATGGGTATTTCCGACCGCATTCTGGTGATGAGCGAAGGCGCGATCACCGGTGAACTCAACCGCGATGAGGCTGATGAATCGCGACTCCTGCAATTGGCTCTGCCTCGTACGCGCAGCTGATAACCGGTCCCCTGACCATGAACAATAAGAAAGAGGTGCATATGTCTACCGAATCCAGCCTGCAGGCTCCCCGTCAGGGCATGAACCTGCGTCGTTTTGCCGATGACTGGGTGATGCTCCTGGCTGCCGTGGGAATCTTCCTGCTGTGCGCCGTGTTCATCGACAACTTCATGTCACCGCTGAACATGCGGGGGCTAGGCCTTGCGATTTCCACCGTAGGCATTGCTGCCTGCACCATGCTCTTCTGTCTGGCGTCCGGGCACTTCGACCTGTCGGTCGGTTCGGTGCTGGCCTGTTCCGGGGTGATCGCCGGGATTGTTATCCGCGACACCGACAGCGTGTTTCTCGGTGTTTCTGCCGCGCTGGCGCTGGGGCTGGTGGTTGGCCTGATCAATGGCATCGTGATTGCCAAGCTGCGCATCAATGCCCTGATCACGACTCTGGCGACCATGCAGATCGTGCGCGGCCTTGCGTATATCTTCTCCAACGGCAAGGCCGTCGGCGTCTCCAACGAGGATTTCTTCATCTTCGGCAACGGCCAGATATATGGCGTGCCAGTGCCGATCCTGATCACCATCGCCTGCTTCATATTCTTCGGCTGGTTGCTCAACTACACCACCTACGGGCGCAACACCATGGCCATCGGTGGCAACCAGGAAGCTGCATTGCTGGCGGGTGTGCATGTTGATCGCACCAAGATCATCATCTTCGCGGTTCACGGGCTTGTCGGGGCACTGGCTGGCGTGGTGCTGGCTTCGCGTATGACCTCGGGGCAGCCAATGATCGGTCAGGGTTTCGAGCTGACCATCATCTCGGCTTGCGTACTGGGCGGTGTTTCGCTGAGCGGCGGCATCGGCATGATCCGCCATGTAATCGCTGGTGTGCTGATTCTGGCGATCATCGAGAATGCAATGAACCTGAAGAATATCGATACGTTCTACCAATACGTGATTCGCGGCACGATTCTGTTGCTGGCGGTGATCATTGACCGACTGAAACGTCGCTGAACCTGTTGGCCGCTGTTATGGCGTTGCTGTTTAGTCGCGAGGGCATGAGCGACATGGATCGAGATGCAAGTAGCGGCTGAGTTCAGGGGGCTGATCACTTGCAGAGTGGACAGGTAACAACGGTATTGTTCTATAACAGTGCAGCCGCAAAGTGACTACTTTGCGGCTGTTTTTAACCGGTGCTTTTAGCCGCGAGGCGGGCAAGGGAGGCCGGTATCGTCACAGGCGTTGTTGATACGGAAGCCGTTTTTCAGCCTCGTCGCTACTTGCAGTGGTGCAGATGTGGTGCGGGTGGCTTCAGTCTTGCCGGCCTCTTGCACGAGCGCGTGTTTGCCATCGACAGCTGGTGCGGTTTGTATACCGGTGGCGGCAAATGCCGTGCCCTGCAGGCCGATGATTGCAATGGTTGTCACAACGAGAGCTTTCAATGCGGACTTTGCTGTTACTCGGTTCATGATGTTTTCTCTGCGTGGCTTAATGATGGGGTGGCTACAAATAACTGCATTAAAGTTGCTGAATAGCAGGTTGTTGGCCACGTGAATAATGTCTATTTTTTTTATGACGGTAAGGCTGTTTTTTTGCCTGTGAAAAAAATTTAACTTAGCGTGCTTATTAATAGTGTCGCACCGTTAATCTCATGATGTTTCTCATGCCATTCATGACGCTGAAGTTATAGAGGCTTGCTGTCGAATTTACCGGTACTGCACTAGCCGAGTCCGGAAATCCAGCTCCGCTCTGGTGCCTAGCGTCGGCATCGACTCCAGGGTCAGCGTCCACCGAAATCGTTCGCAGATGCGCCGCACCAGAAAAAGCCCCAGGCCTTTCCCGGTGCCCGCTCTGGTCGAGTTTCTCAGCAGAGACAGGTAGTGGAGGGACGCCTGCGCAGTGTCGAAGCCCCCTCCAGCGGGAACATGCAGCCTTATCAACTGCACTGGGTCCGCGATCCTGGGCTCAAAGCGAATTTGGCGGTCGCTTGCAACGGCCAGAAAGCTGCAGCATCAGCGGCCGAGCTCATCGTGATAGTGGCGAGCCCTGCGCTGGGGTTGCGCACAGCCAACGTACACCTTGCCCACGTTGAAGGTTCGTCTGTGTTGGGAACAGATTCAAAGGCCTATTACCGCAAGCAGATAGGTATGTTCAAGAAGATTCTCGGAGTGGGATCTTCTGTTTTATGGTCGCCGATCGTTGCGCTTGCAGCGCTGATCCGACCGACCCTCTCGCTACTCCCCATCGGCCATATCGGCGGTCGGCAATGGGCGGCACGCAATGCCATCTTCGCAGCTCAAACCATCATGCTTGGCGCAGCCGCGAAGGGCATCGATACGTGCCCGATGGAAGGATTTTCAGGTGCGAAAGTTGCCAAACTTCTCAAGCTGCCACGTGGTGCCGTCATACCGCTGGTTATCGCTCTTGGCTATCGAGCAGACGATGCGAGAATCGAAGAGCGGTGGCGCAATCCGATTTCAGACATCGTCGTTACACACTGAAGTAGAGCCTTAATCACGCGCGTGGCATGCATCATAAATGCCGTTCAGCGTGGGTGTGAAACCAGCACTGAGTTGCCTAGCCGGGTGAGCCCATAAAGCGCGGCTCCGACAGCGAGCATCATGCCGGCACGCAGCCAGGTTTCAGGGCCTTACTGGGTCAGCAAAAGCAGGCAGGAAAGGATCGCCAATAGCGGAATCACCCAATGAACCTGAAAATGGCCGGCGTCGACCTTGTCGCGCTTTAGCACCAGAACCGCAATATTGACGCTGAGAAACACGAACAGCAGCAACAGCACCACGGTTTCAGCGAGCGTCGTCAGGGTGCTGGTAAACGACAGCGCGATGGCAACCACTGTTGTTGCGAAAATGGCCACGCCGGGTGTGCGCCGTTGAGGCAGAACCGAGCCCATCACAGCGGGCAACAGCCCTTCACGAGCCATCCCGAAGGTCAGTCTGCTGGCCATGATCATGGTCAGCAGTGCGCCATTGGCAACCGCAATCAGCGCGATCACCGCGAACCATGGGGCAGGTATCCCCAGCCCCGACGCACTGACCACGTCCATCAACGGGGCCTGCGAAGCCTTCAACTGTTCGACGGGCAGCACCATGGCCGCGCCCACGCCGACCAGCATGTAAACCACGCCTGCAATAAGCAAGGCACCGAACAGCGCCCGTGGATAAACCCTACGCACATCCTTGATCTCTTCGGCCAGGTTGGCAGACGTCTCAAAGCCCACAAATGAATAAAATGCCAGCAACGATGCGGCAAGAATCGCGGTGGCCGGTGAGTTCGTGTCCAGTTCGAATACACGTTGCGGCACACCATTGCCCTGACTGACGAACCAGACTGCGGCCGCAATCACCATCGCCAGCCCGCTCAGCTCAATCAGGGTCATTACCAGATTGGCCGACAACGACTCCTTGATGCCACGCGCATTCAACAGCGCGACAATCACCAGAAAGCCCACACATACCCACTGCGCGGGCCAGCTTACCAACGCCTGGAAGTAGTCGCCGGCAAACGCGACTGCCAGCCCGGCAGCACTGGTGACGCCTGCCGCCACCATCGAAAAGCCGACCAGAAACGACAGCAGCGGTTTGCCGAAGGCTTTTTCGGCATACACCGCTGCACCGCCCGCACGAGGGTATTTGGTCACCAGTTCCGCATAGGACGCAGCGGTCAGCAAGGCGAAGCACAGGGCAATCAGCAGGGGTGCCCAGATGGCTCCGCCGACACGTCCGGCGATAGTGCCTGCCAATGCATAGACGCCGGCCCCCAGCACGTCACCGAGGATGAACAGTGTCAGCATCGGCGCCGTGATTGCCCGGCGCAGCGATGGAGTTTCGGGAGGAGTGGCCATGGTGAAAGAATCCTTTCTCGGCAGGTATAAGAGTTGTGTAAGGGAAGATCGTAAGGGTGAGGGTAAATTCAACGTGATCGCAAAAGGCCCGGATCAGCGGTGTTTTTTGCCGGAACAGGTATTTGAATAACCCCCTGCATTTGAAAGTGCAGCATGAACCAAGAGGTTTTTTCAGGGTCTTATCCGGGCCTTGAAATTCATGGCATGCCTTTTACTTTTCGAGTCTGTCTTCATGCCTGAATCGCACCGTTATTTCTGGCGCATGTGCCTGTACTTAGTGCTTCTGCTGCCCATGTACGCCAGCCATGCCAGTGCCAGTGACGAGCGACAGCTGGTCCAGGCCATCAACGATTTTCGTGGGCAACCTCAGCGCTGCGAAGCACGGATGACAAAAATCTCCAGAGCGCTGACGCTCAACGCCAGCGTAGCGTTGCCGATCAATTTCGCTGGAAGTTCACGCGATGCGCTCAAGGCATCCGGTTATCAGGCGGTCACCGTCCGGACCATACGACTTGCTGGCGCTCAGGGCGCCGGTGAAGCGTTCGGCATGCTCGAAAAACGCTATTGCGGCGCTTTGCTTGACCCGCAATACGCCGACATCGGTATCACTCGCGAGCGGGGCGATTGGCGTGTGGTATTGGCAAAACCGTTGATCGACGAAAGCCTGGAAGATGCACGTTCGGCTGGCCGCATACTTCTGGCGCAGGTCAATGCCGCGCGTGCCAAGCCGCGCATGTGTGGCAAGCAGCCGTTTCCTTCGGCCAGACCGCTGAGCTGGAACACGACCCTGGAAATGGCTGCACAGGGGCACAGCCAGTCGATGGCCAGCGAGAATTACTTCACGCATCGCGGCTTTGATAACGACTCACCGGCAGATCGCGCCCGTGCAGCAGGTTACGGCGGACGGCAGATCGGTGAAAACATCGCAGCAGGGCAGAGCACCGTCAGCAAGGCAATGGCCAGCTGGCTGGCCAGCCCGGGACATTGCGCCAACCTGATGAACCCGATGTTTACCGAGGTCGGCGCGGCCTACGCGACGGCTACCAACGCGGATTACGGTGTGTACTGGACAATGCTGTTCGGCGCTCCCTGATCAACCGAAAAGCCGCCTGAACGGCGGCTTGTCGAACATGCATGAATGGCTCAGACCTTCGAGCCGCTCCAGCGCGGTGCTTCTCTCAATTCGTCACGCTTCTGTTGATCCGGCGATTTGTGTGGCTCGCCGTATTCAACGTGTAACGTGTCATCAAGGCGGTTGGTGGAAGAGCCGCCTTCCTGCGGCGTTTCGTCGAAATGCTTCCACTCGGCACTCTGGAAGCGGAACAGGCTGTCGTCTTCAGGCGCTTCGCGTTCGCGATAGTGGTGGATCGAGTAGTGTGCATATTCGACCTTGTCGCCCCAGTCGGACTGCAGCAAACCGTCTGCCGCCAGATCGCGATACCAGTCGTTTTCCTTTTCGGATGCTTTCTGCTTTTTGTTATGGTCGACGAAATAGCCAATGATCCCGCCGACGACAGCAATCACAACGCCGACGAGGAAGAATGGCCCGGCCAGCGCGGTGGCCGCCGCGCCGCCTGCACCCACCAGCGCCGCGGTTCCCAGTACGCCGGCTGACGCGCCGAAGGCACCGCCGGCAATTTGCAGGCCGCCTGCGGCCTGAGCCAGCTTGTCACCTGACTTCACGCCGTCCTTGATGGTGAATGCACCCAGTACGATATCGGCAAAACCACCAGCCAGATCCGTTGCAGGCCCCAGCACTTTGACGACCGAGCCTGCGATTTTATTGGCAGTTCCAGAGGGCAGCTTGGCCCCTGAAGCCTGCACGGCATCATCCAGCCGCTGGGTGATGCCGCCCATGGCCTGGCGTTCCGCTTCTGCACCGCCAGCCATGTCGCCCAGCGTCGAATTGAGCCGATATTCATCAGTCGCATCCAGTGCGGTGCGGATCTCGCTCAGTTTGCTTGCGGAAATGCCGCTGACCCTGACTTCCTTGGCCTTGCCAAAGCTTTCCTTGCCCCAGATCTCCGGTAACGTCTTGTCCAGCCCCAGCATGTCCACCAGGCCGCCTTTGCCCATCAGGTCGCCAACCTGATCAGCCAGACGTACAAAATGGCTGGCACCACCGGCAAAGCTCAGAAAGTCCTTGGCAATGCCCAGGCGCTGAATCGGTGTCTCGCCTAGCTTGCCGCCGTTGCCGACCAGTTGATAAATCGCCGAGAACAGCGACACGCCTGCTGCAACGGAGCCCATGACGCCTTTGCTATTGAGCGTATTGAAGATTTCGCCCAGTTTGCCGCGATCAGCGACCGGAATGTAGGGTTTGGAAAGGGCTGTCTTGATGTCTGCTTCGCTGACCTTGCCGTTTTTCTGATAGGCATCACCGACCTCCTTGAGCGCTTTGGCGATGTCTGCCGGCTTGGCGTTGCCAACGACACCTTCCTGAAGGAATTTCTCGAAGGTGGGCTGCAGGAAGCGCGGCATATCGACCAGAAAGCCCTTGAGCTCTGCCTTGAGCAGACCGAACAGGTCCTTGGTGGCGAGGGCGTTATTCTCGTCGCTTATCTTCGACGGGTCGGCGACCAGATCGTTGAGATCGCTGGTCAAACCATCGGCCTGAATAGACTGTGCCGCCTTGCTGGCACCTTCTGGATCGACCAGAGCAAGTGAGGACAGGGTGTCGCTCAGGTCTTTCTGCGCCTCCTGGCCAAGGCCCTGCTTTTTCAGGTCCTTGAGGTAAAGTACGTAATCGGGATTGGCGGTGAGGTCGAGCAGCTTCTGCTTGATTTCGTCCTTGTTGGGCACTTTGCCCAGTGCATCGGTCATCTTGCTCTGGTAGTCCTGCTGCACGGTCGGATCAGAGAACAGTGTGGTCAGTTGTTCTTGCAGCTTGCCGCCATCAATGATGTCGTGCATGTCGGCCGAACTGAGTTGGGTCTGTTTGCTGTCGAATTCGCGCCAGGTGCCGCCGAAGGCGCCTTTGGCCTCTTCATAACCGGTCAGGCCGCGACCGTTGTCATAAGCAGCCTGCGCCTCGATTGCCCTGACCAGTTTTGCGCGTGGGTCATCCTTGGCAATATCCCCTTTGTTCACACCGTCGCGGTATTGGTCGAGCAGTTCCTTGGTCGCCAGTTCGCCGACGTTCAGCTCTTCGGAATTCTCATCATCCTTATCGGCTTTCACGCCGGTTTTCTGCCCCATCAGATCCAGCTCTGAAACGGGCGACAGGTTATGTCGACTGCGGGTTTCACCAATATTGCCGGTGCCCAGCTCATTCCATTTTTCCACCACATCATCGTACAACTGCGGGCTGGCATCCCTGGAGACGATGAACTTGCCATCGCTGTTCTCGAAACGAATCAGACCCGCGCCCAATTCGTCCGGTGAACCGATGGTTATGTCCTGATTCTTCAAAAAGTCATGAGGCTCAGCCAACGTGTAACCTTCTTCCCGGCTGCTGTTGATCTTGTTCCAGGCGTCATGGAGGGTGGTTACTTTGTCGAATAGTTCAGGGGTCAAGGCTTCAGTGACGACAATCCGCTCACCGCTCTGATTCTGATAGCTGATCTGGCTTCCTTCCTGGCCAGACACCCAAGTGAACTGTGTAATGTCGTTCAAGCTGGGAATGGGGGTGTTGCGGTCAGCAAGAATCTGCCCTTCGTTGACTGCTGTTTCCATCGCAGTTCTTTTTTGCGGGTCCGACACTATGGTTTGCAGCGCTGCCAGATAATCGAACAACTTCGGATTGTCGTCACGGGTGACCACGACCTTCTCTCCGTTGTGCTCGTAACGGATAGTGTCCGGGCCGACCTCATTCAACGGGCCGACGGTGGTGCCGAATACGGGTGGCCATACTTCGTTGTCACCCGCCCTGCGATAACCTTGCGCTTCGCTCGTGTTCAGCCCGGTCAGGGTATTGAAAGCGTCTTTGGCCGCACTGTACAGCTCAGGATTGTCGCTCTTGGCCACGACGATTTTATTGCCGTCACGGTCGACATAACGCATCACGCCTGGCCCGACTTCATCCACCGGGCCGACCACTGCAAAGCCTGCAATGTTTTCCGGCGGCTTTTCGTCCGCACCTGCCACCCTGTAGCCTTCCCGCTGACTGCTGCCTACGCCGGATAGCGATTTGAAATCCGACGCCACCTGTTTGAAGAGTTCCGGGTTCTGTTGCTGCGAAACGATGACCTTGCTGCCATCGGCGGCTTCATAGCGAATCAGCCCCGGCCCCATTTCGTCCGGTGCTCCGATACGGGCATAGCCGCTCAGCGTCGCTGGCGCGGCAGCATCAGCCTTGGCCGGGGAGTAGCCAGCAGCCACACTGGCCCTGAAGCCTGCCACTCGGGGTTGGTCTTCGACGACCTGACGATAGAGCTCCGGGCTGGTGGATTTGCTTACCAGTACCTGATCGCCTTCCTGGGTGACGTAGCGCACGGTGTCAGCCGCCACAGTGCCGGGCTTTTCTATCGATGCGTAACTGCCCAGCGCAGGTGCCTTTTCGTCTGCGCCCGCCGGCCGGTATTGGCCGCCATTGCGGTTGCTGGTCTGCAGCACCTGGTTGAATCGCGTTCGGGCATTCGCGCCCGGTGCGGGGGGCGGAAGAGGGCCAGGCGCCGGGCTGATCGTGGACGTCGACATAGCATATAACTCCTGTTGTTAACCGCTGGACGTGGAGCAGGCGACTCAATAACTGAGTGCCGCGAGGCAAACGAAACCCTGTGTTCAACGACGAACTCTTTATTCGCGTGAATAGTTTGAACGGCGTCTCGTTTTCAAATCAAAAGAACAGGGCTTATGGGCCGACACTATCATTCCGACAAGTGAAGTGGCGGATCGGTAATCTCTTTTCACAACAATTCACACGCGTCGATAAATAATAAAGGCCCTGGCGAACACCCCGTAAACGTTGGAGCCCCGTCTCGTGGTACATAAAAAATTAATATCACCAGAAATAAACCAGAAATAAATATCACTTTGATATCACTGTTGGTTTGCGGTATTAATTTGTTGTGAAATCTGATTTCACAACGTTTCACAGCATCGAACAAGTTTCGCTGATTACTATTAATTGGCAACGCGGCAAATAGCGTAGTGTCTCTGCATTGCTGTTGTGTAATGGCACATTGACCTGTTCTTGAGCCGGTTGTTAATCCGCAGATAGATCCCTACTCGAAGCAAGGAGAAACAACATGAGTTCGACTCCACCCGTAAGCTCCGGCAATTCAGACGCAGCAATCGAAAAAATGTCGGCGACCTTTGATATGGCTATCGAGAAATCGGCCAAGATCACTGAAATCTCCACTGCCAAGAAAGCAGAGCTGGATGCTACCAAGCAACGTCCACAGAACTGACGTTGTCATGCAGGCAGCGCTACAGCTGCCTGCATTCACTGCGCATCGAAATTCTTCCGATCGACAGTTTTGCCCGGCTTTGACATGCCGTTTCCGGTAGATCACACGGTGGTGACTCGATCATGACAGCCTTGATCTCATTGAGCGGAACGCCCGACGCTTCTGTGCAAGAAAGCGGCGTAGCCCGGCTCGAAATTCTTCATGGTTTGCATCAGGGCGTTTCGCTGCTCCTGGACAATCCTGTCTATGTGATTGGCAGTGCCGCCCCGGCCGACCTTGTGCTGGGCGATGCTGATGTGGCCGAGCAACATGTTCGTCTGCGATTCTCCGTTGAATACGTCGCAATAGAAGCCTTGGGCGGCGATGTGACGGTTTTCGATAGCCTTGGCCAACGTCGGGTTGTCAACGTCGGCCACGGTCAACGAATCTCCTTGCCTGTCGAGTTGCTGGTCGGACAGAGCAGGTTGTGCTTGCGCAGCACACGAAGTGCCCGAGCCATCCCCGCTGTGTCCCGCCGCCTGGTGCTGCTTAAATGGCCAGCACTGGCTGCACTTTTGTTGCTGGTGACATGTGCCACTGCATTTGCCTTTCGTGCACCTGCCGAGTCGGCCCGGCACTCCATTGCAGATCCCGTCCCTGGTTCGTCAGTGCCCGGCAAGAACGCCCCTACACTTAGCCAGGCTAGAAGCTGGCTCGAGGGCGCGTTGCAGGACGCCAGGCTCACGCAATTGCGGGTTGAGGAACAGGGCGGGCAGCTCAGTGTCGAGGGCGCTTTTCCCGCTGCCCAAAAAAGCAGCTGGCTGCAGATTCAACAGGCCTTTGACACTCGGTTTGGCCAGCATATTGTCTTGACGCCCAACGTGCAGGCAAGCGCGGCGTTTGCGGCACCTCGCGTGCGCTTTCAGGCGGTGTGGTTCGGTCGCAATCCCTACGTGATCGATGAGCATGGCAAGCGTGTTTATCCCGGCGCACTGTTACCTGACAACTGGAGGCTGGAGAGCATTGAGGGCAATCAGGTCCGTCTTGTGCGCGGTGATGAAAGGTTTGCCTTCACTTTATGAAAGTCGATCTGCGGCCCGTAGCGCCGCCTTCAGCCGATTCTTTGCCCGCAGTCGAGCGCGTTGCTCCGGCGCAGCCGCGTCAGGGAACCCGTTTCGAAGCGCTGCTTGATCAGCGCGAGCGCAAGGTTCGTCGTTCGTTGCGTGGCGAGCTGGAGCAGACCGGGCAGGCTTCTGGTGTCAATGCGCAGCTTTTTGGTACGGCCCGTTCGCTACAAGTACTGCGCTATGTGCTGGACGAAGTGTTACCGGCACTGGACGCCGAACCGGAGATCCGCGAGCTCGCCGAAGACGTGATTCGTGAAGAAATCGACATGCGGCTGCTATTGGAACAGCAGCGCGCCGAGGTGCAGTCATGAGCATCAGTCAGGATCGCGAATGCATAGAGTTGCTCCATGGAATGGGTGATCTGTACCGGCGCAGCGGCCAGCCACAACGTGCACTGGTGATGTTGCTGATTGCGATACAGCTGGCACCGACGAACAGCGCGCTGCTGCACAGCCTGGTGCTGGCGTTCACCGACAGCGGAGACACCGACCGGGCCATTGCGGCACTGGACAGGCTGGTCGAGCAGCAAGGCGAGAGCGCCGCGCTGCTTCTGTTGCGTAGCCGCGCGTTGTGGAAGGCCGGCCGCAAGGACGACGCGCGGCATTGCTTCAGACGCTACCTGGAAGCCCGGAGGGCTGCGCAATGACCCTCATGAATGCTCTGAATCGCTTGGCGGTAACTGCGTCTAAACGCACAGATGTGATCATCGTTGCGTTCATGCTGATGGCTATCGCAATGATGATCATTCCGATGCCGACCTATCTGGTGGACGCGCTGATTGGAGTCAACATCGCCCTGAGCCTGCTGATTCTCATCGTCGCGTTCTACATCAACCACTCGGTGGAGTTTTCCGCGCTGCCGCCGCTGATCCTGCTCAGCACGCTGTTTCGTTTGTCGCTCTCGATCACCACCACTCGCCTGATTCTGCTGGACGGCAATGCCGGTCATATCGTCAAGGCGTTCGGTGATTTCGTGATTGCCGGTCAGGTCGTTGTGGGGCTGGTCGTATTTCTGATCATTACGGTTGCCCAGTTCGTGGTCATTACCAAAGGCGCTGAGCGGGTCGCCGAAGTCGCTGCGCGTTTCACCCTGGATGCGATGCCCGGCAAGCAGATGAGCATTGATAACGACTTGCGCAACGGTGACATCGACCAGTTCGAGGCCAGACGTCGTCGTTCACGCCTGGAGCGTGAAAGCCAGATGTTCGGAGCCATGGACGGCGCCATGAAGTTCGTCAAGGGTGATGCCATTGCCGGGTTGGTGATTCTGTTCGTCAACCTGCTGGGCGGCATGATGATCGGCATGGTCCAGCGCGGTATGCCGTTCGCCGAAGCCGCGCATGTCTATTCGTTACTGACCGTCGGTGACGGCCTCATCGCGCAGATCCCGGCACTGTTGATTTCTGTAGCCGCAGGGACCGTGGTGACCCGCGTCAACAGCGACGGCGAAGAGCGTGACCTGGGCACCGAGATTGTCAGGCAACTGAGCGCCAGCCATCGTGCGCTGGGTCTGACTGCGCTGATCCTGCTGGGCGTAGGCATGCTGCCGGGGTTTCCATTGCTGGTGTTTGTCGGTCTGGCCGCCGTACTGGGCGGCAGTGCGTTTGTGCTCTGGCGCCGGGATCGTCGTGCTGCCCGGTCACTGGTCAAGGACGAGCTGCCAGAGTATGAAACGATGGCCGAGCCCGGTGCTTCCTCTGGCGCTTCCGGGGCTTCGAACGGTGCTGCGGAAGATGCCTTGGAAAGCGCCGAGCGGCCACGCGATAGCCAGGTGCTGTTGAGTATCGGAACCGGACTGGCTGAGGCCGCCCCGTTGCAGCCCCTGCGTCAGCGTATCGAAGCGTTGTGTCACGACATTCGCATCGATCTGGGTGTCGAGGTGCCGCTGCCCGAGGTTTATCTGGACCGCAGCCTGCCAGTCGATGGCTTTCAGGTCGAGCTTGAAGGTGTACCCGTCAGTGAGGGCGAATTCAGCGGCAAGGCGCTTCTGCTGCAGGACGATCCGGTGCATGCACAACTGGTTTCTGTCGAAATCTTTGAAGCGCCTTCGCCGATCGGTTCCCGTCCCGGCCGCTGGGCAGGGCGTGAGCATGCGGAACGTTTGCAGGATGCCGGTATTGGTTTTCTGTTCGCCGATGAAGTGTTGCGCGAAGTACTGGACCGTATGTTGCGCCGTTATGCCGCCGACTTTCTGGGTATTCAGGAAACCCGCCTGATGCTGGAACAGCTTGAGGGTAAGTACGGTGAGCTGATCAAGGAAGTGCTGCGCATTCTACCGCTGCAGCGTATCGCAGAGGCCTTGCGTTTGCTGGTCTCTGAAGGGGTATCGATACGCAATCGTCGCGGCCTGCTGGAGTCGATGGTGGAGTGGGGCAGTATTGAATCTGACGCGGGCAGACTGACCGAGCATCTGCGCGCAGGACTTGCGCGGCAGATCAGTCATCAGTATGCCGATCGCAACCGGGTGATCAGCGCCTTTGTACTGGCACCTGCGCTCGAAGAACAACTGCGCGCCACGCTGGCTCGCCAGGAAAAGAGTCGTGATTCGCTGCCCGATGACATCGGCCGGACCGTACTGGTACAGCTGCGTCGCCTGTGCGACATGCTGCCGGAACATGATTCGACGGTGTTGCTTGTGCATTCGGAGCTGCGTCGGTGCATGCGCCGTCTCATCGTGCGCGGCGAGCTGCAACTGGCGGTTCTGTCTTTTCGCGAGCTAGCCAGTGAATACAACCTTCAAGCGGTCGGCACTGTCAGCCTGACCGATGTCCTTGCACGCCCGGCATCCAGGGCCGGTGCTGCCACTCCTCTGGCGACTGCCTCATGACCTCAGTAAGCGTAATCCGGATGTTTCTCGTGGGTGTGGGCGCGTTGCTCATGGCCACAGGTTCGTTTGCCGAAAACATTGCCAAAGGAGCCAAAGGCACAGTCGATCTGGCCATCGGTGAAGGCCGCGTTCTGCATTTTTCAGCCCCCGTGGACTCGGTGATGGTGGCCGAGCCGGGTATTGCCGACTTGCAGGTGGTGTCACCCGGCGTCATATACGTGTTCGGCAAGGCCGCAGGGCAGACCAGTCTGATTGCCCTGGACAGTGGGGGCCGGGAGACCGCTGCGTTGAGTCTGGCGGTAAGCAGCGGCACTGCTGCTGTGACACGCCCGCTCAAGGCGTTGCACCCGCAGAGTCAGGCGCGGATCAATGCCTCCGGCAGCCGGGTGATTGCCAGTGGCTCCGTGCAGGATGTCGGTGAAGCAACCGATCTTAATGCCTTGCTGAGCACCGAGGGGCAGAACTTTCAGTCGACGGTAAACAGTGCCACTTACGCAGGGTCGGCCCAGGTGAATATCCGCGTGCGTTTCGCCGAAGTCTCGCGCTCCGAGCTGTTGCGCTATGGCGTGAACTGGAATGCCTTGTTCAATAACGGCACTTTTTCATTCGGTCTGCTGACGGGGGGCGCTTTGGCCGCCGATGCAGCGGGCGGCGCGTCGAACGTGATCAGCGCCGGGCTTGCGTCGGGCAATGTCAACATCGACGCGATGCTGGAGGCGCTGCAAAGCAACGGTGTGCTCGAAGTTCTGGCCGAGCCGAACATTACCGCCATGACCGGGCAGACTGCGAGCTTTCTGGCTGGCGGTGAAGTGGCGGTGCCGGTGCCGGTCAACCGTGAAGTGGTCGGTATCGAATACAAGCCTTACGGCGTGTCGTTGCTGTTCAGCCCGACGCTGCTGCCCAACGGGCGCATTGCGTTGCAGGTGCGTCCCGAGGTCAGCAGCCTGATGAGTACCACCACACTGGACGTTAACGGCTATCAGGTGCCGTCGTTCAGGGTACGACGTGCCGACACTCGTGTGGAAGTCGGCAGTGGTCAGACGTTTGCCATCGCCGGGCTGTTCCAGCGTGAAAGCAGCCAGGACATGGACAAGGTGCCGATGCTGGGCGACATGCCGATTCTGGGCAATCTGTTCCGCTCCAAGCGCTTTCAGCGCAACGAAACCGAACTGGTGATTCTGATCACTCCATATCTGGTCGAGCCGGTCAAGGATCGCGTGGTGGCGACGCCGCTGGACAAACAGCGCGCCGCCAGTACCGCGTCGGCAGGTCCGCGCAGTGGTGGCGCATTCGGCTTTTACATGAACTGAAAGGGAATGGCCATGAACCTTATCTGCGCTATGTCACGCCCGCCGGTTCTGATGCTTTTATGTCTGCTGGCAGGCTGCAAGACCCACCTCGACCCAGTGAGCTATTCACCGGATTATGCGGCGATCACCCGTGCCGATGGCCGTGTGGAGCTGGTGCCCCAGGCCTGTGTGCAACCAGCTGCACAGGACGAGATCGGAGTAGGTGAGGATTTTCAGCCGTTGTTGCCGCCGGGCTGTGCCAGCAACCTGATTCTGCTGCAAATGGTCGAGCAGCGCGCAGATGTCATGCACGGCCGTAACACCGGGCCTGTCATGGCTGCACCGGTCGGGCGCGCCGCGCAGGTTTACATCGACGGGTATGACCGCGAAGAGCTGCGTCGGCGTCAGGCGGAGCAACAGGCCAGCACCGACACACAGGAGGCCCGATGACCTCAGTTAGCGTCAATCAGCCCCAGTTCACGAGCCTGCTCGGTGCGGTCCGGTATGGCCTTGACGCGCCGGGCTTCGGCGATCAGCTTGCCGCGTTCGGCCTTGGGGATGTCGTCGAAGGTCATGTTTTTGAGATCTTTCTCTTTTCCGGCCAGGACCATGACCAGCAGCTGGTTGCGTTGATGCCGGGGTTGCGCAAGGGGCGACTGGCTGACGCTGCGGATGGTCTCCAGGGCCTTTTGGTCGTCATCGCCCAGAGCGTATGCCAGAGCCAGATTACATCGGGTGTCGAGGTCGTTCGGGGCCAGGCGCAGGCTGGTGCCGAAGGCGCTTTGAGCGGCGTCGGCCTGACCACTCAGAATGTGCGCGATGCCCAGACGGTTCCAGGCCTGTGGCTGCTGCAACGCATTGGCGGCCTGGGTCAGCGCAGCGATTGCGCGTTCCAGCTTGCCCTGACGCAACTGCGCAGTACCCAGGCCCAGCAGCGCATCCGGGTCGTCGGCTTTCAGCTCAAGCGCCCGTTGATAAGCACGCTCTGCGCCACGCGTGTCGTTGCTGACGAGCAGGGCTGCACCGAGTTTGCGCCACGCCTCGACACCCGCTTCGGGCTGCTGCGTGGCGCGCTGGTAGAACGACGCTGCCGTCGTCGAGTCGCCGCGTTTCTCCAGGTCGGCGGCCAGTTGCATGAAGCGCTCGTAGCTGGCGTCGGATTTGGGCTGAGTCGAACACGCCGCCAGACTCAGGCAGCCGAGCAACAACAACGTGGGGACGGAACGAGGTGGCATGGGCAGGGCTCTTGTGAAAGGGGGCGGGGCGAGGCGTTTCAGCCATCGACAGCCTTTGAGGACGAGCGCCATTTTATAGCCCCTGCGCTGAATAGCGACCGTTTTCTGAAGCCTGTCTGCCAGCGGCCGTCGCATTGTCACGGAGGGCGTCATGAAGCACTTCAGGGCTGACCCGCCAGTTTCAAAATTGCTGATGCTGATCCTGCTGTGCCTGTTATCCGGTGTGCTTAAGGCCGCCTCGGAACGTCAGCCAGACTGGTTCTCAGAGCCTTACGCCTACGTGCTGGTCGACCAGGATATTCGCGGTGCGCTGACTGAGTTCGGTCAGCACCTTGGCCTGATCGTGGTGTTTTCCGAGAAGGTCCGGGGCAACGCAAGAGGCACGGTACGTGGCGAGGATGCCGGTGAGTTTCTCACCCGCTTGTGCGATGCGAATCAACTGAGCTGGTACTTCGACGGCAACGTACTGCACATCGCCGGTGCCGATGAGGTCGCCACCCGTGTGTTCGACCTGCAAGGGCCGCGGCTTGAAGAGTTGCAGCGTTATATGGCGCGGCTGGAAGTGTCCGGCCAGCCGATGTCCAGCCGCGTCAGCCCCGATAGCGACAGCCTTTTTGTTTCAGGGCCGCCAGCCTGGCTGGCGCAGATTCAGCACCATGTGGATCGTCAACCTGCCGCCGAAATCGCGCCTGTAGTGCGTGAACGCGGCGTGCGGGTGTTTCGTGGCGGTGTCGTCACTCAAGTCGCTACCGACCGTCAGTAAACCGAAGAAGGAGCACTACCCATGTCCATCAACGCCGTAGACAGCAATGTAGACATCAATGTTTCCAGTCAGGAATCGCGCTTCAACGCCGCCGTCGAAAACGCCGAGCAGGCTGCCAGCGACAGTGAGTTCAACGATGCCCTGATTACCCAGGCGGTCACCATTGGCGGGCAGTTCATTATCATGCCGCGCGCTCAGGAAATGCTCAACGAAGCCCAATCTGACGACGACTCTGAATAGGTTCCGACCATGACCGTCAATCCAGCTGCATCACCGGCGGCGGCTGCCTTGCCTTCGCCGGGAGGAGGCGGGGTTCCGCAGGCTTCCCAGAACCTCTTCGAACACATGGCCGAGACTTCCAAAGGCATGCCGCAGGGCGCCAGCCCGCATCAGATCGGTAGCAACCTGATGGAGCGACTGGATGGTTTTATTGACCGCTCGCGGCAGTTCTCAGAGCGGGCCGATGCGCTGACCCAGGGTAATGCGCTGCAGTCCGCCAATCATGCTCCGAGCCCAGCCAGCAGCGCTGCTCAGGCGCCGGGCAAGGTAGGTGAGCCGCAGGTCGATCGCATCGTCCAGTCGCTTGGACGGATGTTCGATTACTCCATCGAAACCCAGATGGTGGTACGCGGGGCAACCCAGATATCCGGTTCTGCCAACACCCTTCTAAAAGGTCAATGAACCATGTCCAAACGCCGCCGTGTTTTGCGCCTGTTGATAGTGGCAACGCTTGCCAGCCTGTTGCAGGCCTGCGATATCGATCTTTACACCAACCTCGGCGAGCGTGAGGCCAACGCCATGCTGGCGGTGCTGTTGCGTGATGGCATCCCGGCGTCACGCAAGGTTCAGGACAACGGTCAGCTCAAGGTGATGGTCGACGAAAAGCGCTTTGCCCAGGCGATGGCGGCGTTGGACGACGCAGGCCTGCCAGGGCAGAGCTTTTCCAATATGGGAGAGATTTTCAAAGGCAATGGCCTGGTGTCCTCGCCGGTGCAGGAGCGCGCGCAGATGGTGTATGCGCTGAGCGAGGAGCTGTCCCATACCGTTTCGCAGATCGATGGCATTCTGTCCGCGCGGGTGCATGTCGTGCTGCCTGACAATGATTTACTCAAACGGGTGATTTCGCCGTCCTCGGCATCGGTGCTGGTCCGTTTTGACCCGCGAACCGACATCAATGTGCTGATCCCGCAGATCAAGACGCTGGTTGCCAACGGTATCTCCGGTCTGGGCTACGACGGTGTTTCAGTCACGGCGATCAAAGCAGTCATTCCCGACAAGGCCAGTGCCCAGCCGCAGTTGGGCAGTTTTCTGGGCCTGTGGATGCTTGAAGATGACCTGCCAGCGGCACGCTGGCTGTTTGGCACTCTGCTGCTGGTTGCGTTGGTGCTTGCCGGACTGCTGGGCCGACAGTTCTGGCAGCGACGCCGGGGCGAGGGCTCATACGTGTTGAGTGAAGCGTCATGAACACGGCGCTGACCAGCCAGTGGCACGCACTGGCCGAACGTCCCTTGGTCTTTGTCCGCGAGCGCTGTCTGGCCGAATGCCTTGAACGTGACGTTGATGCGGCCCGACTTGCAGCGTTACGCGCTTCACCGCGCTTTACCGCACGCCTTGAACAATTGCTGACCGGACATTTCAAGCTACAGCCGCTGGCGCAGCTGGACCTGCCTGCGGAACAGGATCTGGCTGTACTGCTGCTGAGCGAAAGCGATTTTTCGCATTTGCCACGCCTGTGTGGTGCGGTCTGGCACGCGGCAACGCTGAGTCAGGAAATTCGTGGCGAAGTGGTCAGCGAGTACCGTCGTCTGCTGGGTAACGACACATTCTCGCTGGCCCTCACTCATCGGCATCTGGCCGGTGCGGCCAATCTATTGCGTGCACCTGCCGAGTTGCTCCAGGCCATCGATCGCGATGGCGCTGCCTGTGTGGCCGCCTGGCTGCAGTCCTGTCCTGCACAACTGCAGGCCTGGTTGCGGCTGCGGCTGGCTGAACCTGTGCACGCTGCACAAGATGATGCAAAACAGGTGACGGTGGTGCAAACCGTTGCTCGACACCTGACGGAGATCAGCAGCCATGAGTGATCTGCCAACACGACCAGGCTCCCGGGTGTTGCGTGCTGCGGACGCCGCTCGCTGGATCGACGGATTTGCCTTCATCGAAGCCGCACATGAAGAGGCACGTTGCGTGCGGGAAAACAGCGCGCAATGGCTCGAACAGGCTCGCGCCGAAGGCTTCGAGCATGCCAGACAGGAGGGCGCCGAACGGGCCGCTGCATTGCTGGCACAGACCAGCGTCGATGTCGACCGCTACCTTGCCGGGCTGGAAACCTCGCTGGCTGAACTGGCACTGGGTATCGCCCGACAGGTACTGGGAGAGATTGACGAGCGCGAGCGGCTGTTGCGCTGTACTGCGCACGCGTTGGCAGCGTTTCGTCAGGATCAGGCGTTGACTCTGCATGTGCCCGGCGCTGAAGTCGAAGGTCTGCGCCAGCACCTGGCCCACGCGCCGCTGCCCCTGCATTCGCTGAGTATCGAAGGCGATGATCAGCTTGATGCAGGGCAGGCGCGGCTGGATGGCCCGGCGGGGTCCGTGGAGCTCGGGCTGGAGGCCCAGCTGGATAATCTGCGCCGTGCGCTGTTGCCGCTGGCAGAAGGTGATTCGCGATGACTGAGGCCCTGACGACGCTGCTGCCCAACCTCGGTTTGCGCTTGCAATTCGCCCAGCCCAGGCCCATGCGTGGGACGCTGCGCAGTATTCGTGGCGTGTTGCTGCGCGCCAGCGTCGCCGGCGTAGGCATTGGAGAGTTATGTGTGCTGCGCGATCCGGGTAACGGCCGAGAGCTGTCGGCGGAAGTTATCGGCTTCGATGAAGATGACGCGATCCTGTCGCCTATCGGCTCGATGGAGGGCCTTTCGACGCGCACCCAGATCATCGCCACAGGCCAGGCGCTCGGCGTGCAGGTTGGCGATGCCTTGCTGGGTCGTGTGATCAGCCCTATGGGCGAGTTTCTCGACGGACCTGCGCCGACTGCCACGCTCGGGATGCAGCATTATCCATTGCATGCAGAACCTCCGGCGCCCTTCAGCCGCCAGCGAATCGTCAAGCCACTGTCATTGGGCATACGAGCTATCGACAGCCTGCTGACCCTTGGCCAGGGGCAACGCATGGGTATTTTCGGTGAGCCGGGGGTGGGCAAGTCTTCCTTGTTGGCGAGTATCGTTCGCAATAGCGATGCCGACGTGATCGTCATCGGGCTGATCGGCGAGCGTGGCCGTGAAGTACGCGAACTGCTTGAAGGGCAACTTGATGCCACGGCCCGGGCACGTACCGTGGCGGTGGTTGCCACCTCTGACCGGCCTGCCGCCGAGCGGGTCAGGGCGGCTTACGTAGCGACCACTCTGGCTGAGTATCACCGTGATCAGGGGCGCAATGTGCTCTTGTTGATGGACAGCCTGACCCGTTTTGCCCGTGCCCAGCGCGAAATTGGTCTGGCAGTGGGGGAGCCGCCGACCCGGCGCGGTTATCCGCCTTCTTTTTTCTCGGCATTGCCGCGCCTGCTGGAGCGCGCCGGCCCTGGCCCGCAGGGCAGCATCACGGCGCTTTACACCGTGTTGACCGAAGGTGATGCGGCCATGGACCCGGTGGCCGAGGAGACTCGCTCAATTCTTGATGGCCATATCGTGCTGAGCGCCGAACTGGCGCAGCGCGATCACTTTCCGGCAATCGATGTTTTACGCAGTCGCAGCCGCTTGATGGACCACATTGCGACTGCCGAACACAGGCAACTGGCATCACGGCTGCGTGAGTTGATTGCCCGTCGTCAGGAAATCGAACTGTTGATTCAGGTGGGTGAGTACGCGGCTGGCAGTGACCCGATAGCCGACGAGGCCATCGCCCGCCATTCGCCGATTGAGGCATTTCTGCGTCAGCCGCCCTCCGAACATGACAGCCTTGCGCAAACTCTGGCTCGCCTGCGCAAGGTGCTGGCATGAGCCCGTTTTTCGATTCGGCTCCTGATTCGCTCTACGACTCGACGCCGATTGGTCTTTGCTATGGAAAAAAACGATGAAGAAGGCAGACCTGTACAGCCTGCAAGCCTTGCGTCTGTTGCGTGAGCAGCGCGCTGCCGCTCATCTTGGCGCTCAACGGGAGCGCTGCCGTGATAGCCACACCGAGCTGGATCAGGCTCGGGAAAAGTTACGCCTGCACCGGGAACAACTGGCTCAGGAGGCCGAGCAGGCGGTCGGCCAGCTCAGCGAGGGCCTGTCGGTCAGCGAGTGGAAGGTCGTTCAGGAGCGCTTGAAGCAACTGCATGACGAACGCAAGGCATTGCAGGCCGATGCCGATAATGCGGTGTTGAACCTTGAGACTGAAGAGCAGGCACGCAAGCGGCTCAGGCAGGCGCACCTTGAACAGCTGAAAAAGTCCCGAGCCTGGCAGAACCTCGTCGAACAGCGCATGCGCAACGATGCGCGGGCCAGTGAGCAGCGCGATGAGGCCGATCAGGCAGACCTGCCCGTCAAAGGATCCCCACCTGGAGACGAGCGATGACGGTGTGCGTACAGCCAATGCCTTTGCCTCCAGGCATTGGTTCAGTCCGAAGCCGGCTTGCCCGGTTCGATGCTGATCTGCTGAGTTTGCATAACCTGTTGCATCGCCAGACAGCACCGTGGCGGATCGTCCTTGGGCAGCGCCCCATGCACGTGAGCCTGGCCAGCGAGGGTGGCGAGTGTCGCCGGCCGGTGAGGGTGGCAATCAGGTTCGGACAGGCCTGCTTCGAACTTGTCGTTCCGTCGCGTCTTTTCGAGCTGTCAGGGCTGGGCTGGCTGCCAGGTGCGTCAGTCGATACCCAGACCGACACCTTGTTACTGGAGCAGGCCTGGCTGAGCTGGATCGAGCCTCTGGAAGCATTATCGGGCGAGCCTGTTCAGGTGCTCCCGTGGCCTGCACATCCGCTCGAAAATCCACTCAGGCTCGCGTTGGAAGTGCGGCCTGATGAGGGGCAGGCACAGACGCTGGAAATACATTTGAATGCTGACAGCGCCCGGCACGTCATCGCGCTGCTCGACCGTAACGCCGTTACAAGACCGCAGCCGCTTGATGCATTGGTGCTCACGTTGAGTGTCGAGGCCGGGCAGGCGCCATTAACCACCACAGAGCTGCACAGTCTGGTGCCGGGCGATGTGGTCATGCTCGACACCCTGGCCGACACGCAGGTGCTGCTGCGGCTGGGCAAGCGCTACCAGACGGTTGCCAGGCACCAGGGTGAAACCCTCGAATGGCTGGGTCCTCTGCGGACCGTCAGTCCCCATTACGTCTCCCACACTTTCAACAGGAACGATTCGATGAGTGAAATGACCGACGGTTCCGATCTGGATACTTCGCTGGACGAATTGCCGCTTACGCTGGTCTGCCAACTGGGCAGCGTTGAACTGACGCTGGCGCAACTTCGCGAGATGGCGCCGGGCAGCCTGTTGCCGCTGGCCGGTTCGAGGCACGATGAGGTGGACCTGATGGTCAATGGCCGCCGTATAGGCCGTGGCGAGTTGGTGAGTATCGGCGACGGTCTGGGTGTGCGACTGCTGGGTTTCACTGCCTCATGAACGGTTACCAGCCGAACCTGATCGAAATCATTCTGGTCGTCGCTACTATCGGTTTGATTCCTCTGGCCGTCGTGACGCTGACGGGATTCATGAAGATATCCGTGGTGCTGTTTCTGATCCGCAATGCGCTGGGCGTGCAGCAGACGCCGCCCAATCTGGTGCTTTACGGCATTGCGCTGATTCTGTCGGTGTACGTGACCACGCCGCTGATCGGCGACATGTACCGGGAGGTGCAAGGCCGCGATCTGAGCCTGCAGAATGTCCAGCAACTGGAGGAACTCGGCAGCGCCTTGCGCCCGCCATTACAGGCGCACCTTTCGAAGTTCGCCAATGAAAGCGAACGCGGTTTTTTCGTCCAGGCCACCGAAACCATATGGTCGCCCGAGGCGCGAGCCGATCTGCGCGATGACGATCTTGTCGTGCTGATTCCGGCGTTCGTCAGTTCTGAACTGACCCGTGCCTTCGAGATCGGTTTTCTGCTCTATATCCCGTTTCTGGTCGTCGACCTGTTGGTCTCCAATGTGCTCATGGCGATGGGCATGTCGATGGTCTCGCCCACCTTGATTTCAATCCCGTTGAAGATTTTTCTGTTTGTGGCGCTCAGTGGCTGGTCAAGACTGATGCACGGTCTGATCCTGAGCTACGGAGGCTGACGCCGTGGGCCAGGATGTTTTTCTCTCGCTGATGAACAAGGCGCTGATGACTGTCTTGCTGCTCTCCGCTCCGGCGTTGATCGTGGCCATTGTCGTCGGCCTCAGTGTGGGCCTGTTACAGGCACTGACCCAGATCCAGGACCAGACACTGCCGCAAGTGGTCAAGCTGGTAGCGGTATTGCTGGTGATCGTGTTTGTCGGGCCGTTGCTGGCCGGGCAGGTGGCAGAGCTGGGCAATCAGGTGCTGGACAACTTTCCCTTGTGGACCCGATGAGTCGTCATGGGCGCTGATCTGACCAATGCGTTCATCGAAATCGCTTATCCGGTGATCAGTTCCGCATCGCTGGCAGCTTCGCGGGCGATGGGTGTGGTGATCATTACCCCGGCATTCAATCGTCTGGGCCTGACCGGCATGATTCGTGGCTGCGTGGCAGTGGCGATCTCGGTGCCGATGATCTTGCCGGTGTTCTCGGCGTTCACTTCTATGCCCGAGCACAGCGGTTTTTTCCTCGCGGGGCTGATGATCAAGGAGTTGCTGATCGGGCTGCTGATCGGCCTGTTGTTCGGCATACCGTTCTGGGCTGCCGAGGTGGCTGGCGAACTGATCGACCTGCAACGGGGTTCGACCATGGAGCAGCTGGTCGACCCTTTGGGGCAGGGGGAAGCGAGCGTGATGGCCACGCTGCTGACCGTCATGCTCATTACACTGTTTTTCATGTCGGGCGGCTTTATTCTGATGGTCGATGGTTACTACCACAGCTATCAGCTCTGGCCAGTCACCGAGTTCACGCCGTTGTTCAGCAGCGCTGCCCTGACCTCCATTCTGGCCATTCTCGACCAGGTGATGCGCATTGGTGTGCTGATGGTCGCGCCCTTGCTGATTGCGATGCTGATCACTGATCTAATGCTCGCGTACCTGTCGCGCATGGCACCCAGCCTGCATATTTTTGACCTTTCATTGCCGGTCAAGAACCTGTTTTTTGCGGTGTTGATGGTGGTTTATATCGGGTTTCTGATTCCGGTCATGATTGACCAGCTGGCGCAATTTCGAGGAACGGTCGAGGTTCTGAAAACGCTGGCCAGCGAGGGCCCGGGATGAGTGAGTCGAGCGAGGAAAAAAGCCAGCCGGCCTCGGACAAGAAGCTGCGCGACGCTCGCAAGAAGGGGCAGGTTGCCAAGAGCCAGGACCTGGTGTCGGGCATGGTCATCCTGCTGTGTACCTTGTGCATCTCGGTGCTGCTGCCCAAGGCACGTGCGCAGGTCGAGGCACTGATAGATCTGAGCGCACTGATCTATATCGAGCCGTTTGCAGAGGTCTGGCCACGGCTGCTCGATCACGCCGAGCAGATTGTCATCGGCATTACAGTGCCAGTGGTAGCCGTGACTGTCGGCGCGGTGATCCTGACCAACATCGTGACCATGCGCGGCGTGGTGTTTTCGATCGAGCCGATTCAGCCGGATATCAAACGTATCAACCCGACCGAGGGTTTCAAGCGCATTTTCGCCGTGCGCAACCTGATCGAGTTTTTGAAGGGACTGGTCAAGGTTGTGTTACTGGCACTGGCATTCTACGTCGTCGGCCGCCAGGCGCTTCAGGCCCTGATGGAGTCATCGCGATGCGGCGAAGGCTGTATCGAGTCGACGTTCTATCTGGTCCTCAAACCACTGGTATTCACCGTGCTTGCAGCGTTTCTGCTGGTCGGCGCGGTAGACGTGCTGATGCAACGCTGGCTGTTCGGCCGTGAAATGAAAATGAGCCATAGCGAGCAGAAACGCGAGCGCAAAGATATTGATGGCGACCCCATGATCAAGCGCGAACGCCAGCGTCAGCGTCGCGAAATGCAGGCACTGGCCACAAAGCTTGGGTTGGGGCGCGCCTCCTTGATGATTGGCGACAGCGGAGGTTGGGTGGTGGGCGTACGCTATGTGCGCGGTGAGACACCGGTGCCGATAGTGGTCTGTCGTGCCTCGTCACAGGATTCGAGCACCTTGCTGGCAGAGGCCTTGTCGCTGGGCATTGCCCGCTGGCCCGACGCAAGTCTCGCCGAAATGATCGCCCGGCGCAGCGTAGCTGGTGATCCGGTGCCGGAAAATACGTTTCAGGCAGTGGCCGATGCGCTGGTGGCGCAGCGGCTGATCTGACGCCTGACGCCGTATTTCAATGTACCGCCGGGCAATGGCGAGGGGCTGGTGTACCGGGCGCGATTTTCAGGCGGTTGAGGTCTGCGTTGATGCGCCAGGCCCAGAAATGTGTACCGTCCTGCCGAGCGATGTCCAGCGCCTGGGTCAGCATCTTGCGTACCTCTTCCAGCGCATGAGTGTGTGGCTGACTGAGCATCAGCTGTGCCTTGACTCTCATGATCTCCGGCAAATACCAACGATCATGGTGTTCAACAGCGTTGATGTGAATTTCATCCAGCGTTTCCAGCGCAAGGGGTTCAAGCCGCAGTGCGGCCAGACCTGATACGTACTCGGTGTGCAGCATCGAACACAGCGGCGTTTCCACATGGTTGCGCAGCTGTTGAAGGGCTTCTCCCAGCAATGGCACGCCTGCTGCCGGGTTGCCTTCACGGATCAGCAGGATACTCTCGTAGCAACTGGTCAACTGACGCCAGATATGCAGCGGTTGCCGTTCGCTGCTTTTTTTAAGCACATCCAGAAAGTGACGTGTCTTGTGCAGCGTGCCTGCAATCAGCGTTGCGGGTATCGCACTGATGGCCAGGGTATACCAGAGCGTTGCGGGGTGACTCAGGGCAATGGCCTGCTTCACGTTGGTGTCCAGGGCAACCATCGCCTGGCCGGTATTGCCAACCAGCAACTGTACCTGGGCACGCAATGATTGTGCGGCAATTCGCTGGTCGAAATGCATGTCGATGATATGTGACGAAGCAGACCTTGAAGCGCCCAGAGCTTCTTCGATCGCCTGCCCGGCGGTTTTCATATCGCCCATGTAAAACGCGCTGGTGGCGCGCATTCGCCTGCCCAGCAACTGGCAGTCGGCGATTCTGTAATCCTTGCCCAGCGCGAGGAATCGCAAGGCTACCTCTTGAGCCTCGCGGTGCCTGTTGCTACAGGTGTGGTCGTTCCATTGGCCCCACAAAGCGCGCAGGCGATACTCGGAGTCGTTGAGCACTTCGGCATCCTCACTGACCTGTTGCCAGACCTCGCGCATTTTCTGCCCGGCGCCGTAGGTAAGCATCAAAATACTGCCGGACATGGTCAACAAGCGCATACGCTGACGACGATCCATCTGCGCCTTTTCTTCGACGTGACGCGGTGTACCGAGGCTGACCCAGTCCTGGTACTCGCGCACCAGCGACAGCCTGAGCCACAGGGGTGAGCTGCTCAGGGTCAGTTCTACACCAAGTTGTCGATCACCCGCGGCCGAAAAGGCCCAGGTCAGTGCTGCGCGAATGGTGTCGATCTCTGCGGCGTAGCGTTGGGTCCAGACGTCTTGTGTCAGCTGATCGAGATCGATTCTGGCCTGGTTGAGCAGGCGCAGTGCCCACTGGGCGTGGGCGCGGCACAAACGCGGCACATCATCGAGCTGAACGAGCTTGTCATGAGCATACAGACGCGTGGTTTCCAACAGTCGAAAGCGCTTGCCCTGGCTGTGGTCAAAGGTTCCGAGCAGGGATTTTTCGAGCAGGCTTTCCAGCATCGGTAGCGTCATGCGTACATCCGGCAAGCCGATATTGACGATTGCCATGACGCCATCAAGCGTGAACGAGCCATTGAAAATGGACAGTTGACGCAGGAGTGCCTGCTCGTGCCCGGTGAGCATGCCGTAGGTCCAGTCCAGCGTGGCGCTTAGCGAACGCTGACGCGGTAACGCGGTGCGCAGTCCGGTCATCTGCAAGCGAAAACTCCCGTCCAGCAGCCCGACCAGATCGGCAATGCCGAATGTCCTGACGCGTGCAGCGGCCAGCTCGATTGCCAACGGATTGCCGTCCAGTTTGCGGCAGATGGCTGCGACCGCTCCGGTATCGCTGTCAGTCAACACAAATGCGGGGTCCTGCTCTCGGGCACGTGTGACAAACAGTTCCACACCCGAGTAGGCAATGGCAGTCTCGGCGCTGATAGTCTGGTTTTCGTCCGGTACTTGCAGGGGGCTGAGTTCATGCACCCATTCGCCTTGTACGCGTAAGGGCTCACGGCTGGTGACCACTACGCAGCACAGTGGGGCATTGGCCAATAATGTTTCTACGGCAGAGGCGGTTTCATCAAGTACATGCTCGCAGTTGTCCAGTACCAGCAATTGCGGCCGCTTTGCCAGTGAGGGCGGGATGTCACGCAGCGGCTGTTCGTTTTCAGTGCTTAAACCCAGGGCGAAGGCAATCCTGCCCACGACAGGCTGAGCGCAGCTGACCGGTGTAAGGTCGACGAACGCGGTGCTCAACGAGGCATGTGCAGCCAGGCTATCAGCCAGCGCCAGCGCCACGGTGGTCTTGCCCACGCCGCCAGGACCTGTCAAGGTCAGCAAGCGACGCTCCAGCGTCAGTTCATGCAGCTGCCGGATCAGCGCGTCACGGCCAAGCACCTGGCGCTTTATCGCCGGTGCCGCAGCAAATGTGTCCTTTGCAGGTGCAGGTAGTGCAGGAGCGGTTGCTGGTTGCACGCTCACCGGTGCGCTGAATCGATAACCCCTGCCTGGCACGGTGACGATATAAGTGAAATCGTCCTGCTCTTCCAGCGCTCTGCGCAACGTCACGATCTGCGCGCGCAGGTTGCATTCTTCCACCACTGCCTTTGGCCAGGCCAGTGCCAGCAATTCGGCCTTTTCCAGCAGTTCGCCGGGGCGTGTTGCGAATGCCACCAGCAGAGACATGGCGCGACTGCCCAGCGGTACCGGCTGCGAGTGCCTGAACAACAGCTGCTGCTGCGGGTGCAGCACAAAAGAGCCGAAGCGGATAGCTTCCTGCCCCTGGAGAGCGTCACGTGTTCTGATATCGACCGTTGTACCCGGGCCGCCTGTTTCAAAATCCATGCTTAGACCTGTATCAGAAGTAACAGCCGTGCTACCGCACCTTGCAGGAGCATGAGGTATTGATCTGTAAACGGTTTTTTTGATCTGCTTACATCCCGTAACGTCAGCTCGGTGAGCTTGACGCGCCTGTTCGGGTGGGACGCTGAATCTTAATTAGCTGATGTGACCGTTTAGTTAGCCATGCATAAACCACGCCCGTAGTAATGGACATCATTTGCCGGTCAACCCGAGTACCGTCTGTCGACTGAGCGATAATTTTCTACAACCCTCATAAAGCGTCTCGGTGAGTTCGACGACTTCGGGCCCTGGACGGTTGAGATATTCATGCGAAAAACCGGCAATGTGCTGTATTGACCCTGCCTTCAAGCTGTATGGCTTGTCAGCGTGTCATCAGAAGTAAACCGTCTTGTTACCCGTAACGCGTTGCGTAATGAGGTCGCTGAGATAACTGTTCGAGGTAACTTTCCGGTCTGTGTCATCCCTTCTTAACGCAAGTTCGATTTAATCGCGTGTGATAGCGGATGCCTGGTCTTTGATCAGGTCCCGTGCCTCTGCCTTTTAGTCAGGCCCAGCTCGCACCAGTCTGACTCATGGCGCAGCTCGCTCTTTTGCGCGGGCAGCAGTTGTCGCTGTGATTTTTCTGGTGACCAATGGAAGGATAAAGACAATGACCTCCGTCAGCAAAATCACCACTGAAAAGCCAAAAGACCCGGTAGACGCCAAGGCCTGGGAGCAGGCCGTGCAGCAGTCCAGGGATGCCGGTATCCAGTGGGAGTTACCTTCAGATGACAAGCGCTCTGCACAGGAAATCATTGACGACAACCCGTTGCTCAAAAGTCTGGGCGGACGAGGCGACCGTGGCGAAGCCAAAGAGAACCTGATCGCTCAGGTGGGCGATTACACCAAGGATGCGAGCGCCGCATTCCGGGCTGTGCAACTGCTTGAACACATTGAGACCTTTGACGCCAATGGTAACCGTCTGGCCAGCAACGACATCGGCAATAATCGCATCGACGGGTATACCAGCAGCAGCGACGCGAAGCATGGCAGCGAAGCTGGTCGTTTGAAGGATTTCGGCAAGTTCGGTTTTTCCAGTCTGAAAGGCAAACTGCATGAGGTGCGATCCCCGGCTGACGACCCTGCCATCCGTGAGCAGGCCGAGAAACTGGGCATTCAGTGGGAGCGACCGAAAGGTGACGAGCGCGACGCGCAGGCCATAATCGACAGTGACCCGTTGTTGAAAAATCTGGGTAACCAGAGTGACGTCAAGGACATGCTCAAGGAGCAGGTCGGCGATTTCGAGCGCGATGCCGACGCAGCCTATCGCGCGACCCAGGTGCTGGCTCACATCGAACAGTTCGATGGCAACGGCGTGCGGATTGTCGGTAGCGATGTAGCGAACGGTAGCATTAACGGTTTCACCAAGAGTGGCGAGGCGAAGAACGGTACTGAAGCCGGTCGCCTGCAGGACTTTGGCAAGGACGGGTTTGCAAGCCTCAAGGGCGAGATGACCAATGTGTCATCAGCGGGTGACAACAAGGAAGCACGTGAACAGGCCGAGAAACTCGGTTTTTTGTGGGAGTTGCCCAAGGATGACAAGCGTTCGGCCGAAGAGATCATCGACGCTAATCCGTTGTTGAAGAATCTGGGCAACCAGAGCGGCGTCAAGGACATGCTCAAGGAGCGGGTCGGCGATTTCGAAAAAGATGCCAATGCCGCGTTTCGTGCGGCCCAGGTGCTTGACCGGGTGACCCTGTACAACGAGAAGGGCGAGGCTCAGTCAGGTGGCCAGGTGTTCAACAGCAGCATTGATGGCTTCACCAAGGGCGCCGAGGCAAAGCATGGCACCGAGGCCGGACGGTTGCAGGATTTTGGCAAGCTGGGCTTCGCCGCGCTCCCCGAGCTGAAAAAGACCGAGGAGATCGGTAGTTACAAGGACTTTCTCAAGGCCAACCCTGACGCCGATGAGGCTTCAAAGCAGATCGCCAGATATGCGGCGATCATCGACGAAAATTACGACGCGATCAAAGGCAAGACCGGCTCTTCGGATTTCAACGCTGAAGCACTGACAGCCTACAAAGAGAAAAACCCTCAGTTGAGTGATGAGGTCAAGGAAGCGTTGGACTTCTGGTCGCAGCCCGGTGCCTTTGCGTTGCTCGACAATGCGAAGAGTCCCCTGGAGCAGGGCACAGATGGCAAGGCCAGCCGCGGTGACATTCAGGCCTTCATCAAGACAGCTTCGCCGAAGGACGTCGGGGCGGTAGGTACATTGCTGGAAGCCGTTGCCGAAGGCAATCTGCTGGACAAGGTCAACACCGACCCGCTCAACAAGGATGTGTTCGATAACCCGCAAAATTACAGCGCAGAGCAGAAGGCTGCGGTACTTCAGGAACTCAAGGCTGCACAGAGTCTGATCGTGCAGGGCAGCGGTGCCGGGATGTGGAAGGACGACAAATCCAAGGTCCAGATTGCCAACAATGTACGCAGTCATCCCGATGCGCAGAAGCTGCTCGATGATGTCAACAAACATGTAGCGATGCTTGAAAAGGATGCCGCAGTAGTCAAGTTCTATAACGAGAATGCCACCAGCGAGGCAAGCAAGGTGCTGGAGGGCAGCGACGGGCTCAAGCGCGCGCTGCAAAGTACTTACGACAACGATATCAAGACCGGTGCTGCGCTGGACAAGCTGTGGGACGCCAATACCAAGGATGGCAAGACCGACCAGCAGACAGCGCTTGCTCAGTTCTACAGCTCGGCGCAAAGCGTTCAGGGCGCGCTGGGTTTCAGCAAACCGGGCGAAATTCAGGAAGCAGTGCAGAAATTCTCGCATAACAAGGATTTCGAGGCTTTCTATGAAAAATCGCTGGTGTCCGGTGAGCGCCTCAAAGAGCTGTTGAAAACTGAAAGCTTTGAAGTGGCGACCAGCCAGTTCAGCATGGAAGTGGCGATGTACAACGCCGCGCTGAACCCAGAGTTCACGGGTAAATACGACGACAAGCTGACAGAGAACTACACCGCGATTGCTCAGGAGAACGTCTTCAACGATGCCAGCTTTGAGGACCTGAAAAAAGCATTCGGCAAGGAAGGCAGTGAAGCGCTGGATGAGGAGAAGGTCAAGGCGCTGATCGACGAGATCAGCAAGAGCAACCCCGAACTGCTGATGAATGCCGATGGCAAACCCGCTACGTCTGACCAGATTCTTGGCGTTTTCAGGGGCAATTGGGATTTGCTGCGTCAGGGCACCAAGTCCATTTCCGAGCTGGGCCTGTTCAGCGATAACTCGTCGATAAAGGCCGCTTCCGGTGCCGGAGTCCTGCATGGCGTCAGCGGCCTGTTCATGGCCGGTATCACCATCGCCAAAGGCGCAAATGGCGCGGGGGCCCTGACTGATCGGCAAATCGTCGACATCACTACCGGCTCGGTACAAAGCGCAACGTTGCTGGTCGAGGGCGGCATCAAGAACGTCACGACCATGTTCAAGGACATCAAGGACGTACTGGAGCCGGACGTTTACAAGGACATCACGACTAACCTGTCGAAACTGGAAAACGCCGCGAAGGGGCTCGGTGGACTTGCCGGTGTGGCTGCGGGTGCTTACGGCATCTTTGATGGAGTGAAGTCGATCAGAAGAGGCGAGCTGGTTGCCGGTGGCATGAGCATCACTGCCGGATCTCTCGGCGCTATGGCAGGTCTGGCATCTGCAGCTGAAGGCGCTGCGGGCGTTCTGCAACTGACGGGCAGCGTGGTCCGTGCCTTGCCGCTGCTCGCTGGCAGCCTTGGCATTGCCGCGGCCGGCGTGGGTGCTCTGGCGCTGCTGATTCCCGGTCTGATCGAGGAGGGCAAGCAGGAAACGCGCGTTGACCGCTTCTCCGATCACCTCAGGGACTACCTGACCCAGTACGAGATCGACGGCGTCGAGAATGGCGACATCTATGATGTGCCGGACAGCGAGTGGCCGGGCCCAGAGGAAACCACGATCGCTTCGTGATGTGAACAGGCTGGGGCAACCCGGCCTGTTTTTTTATGCGAGTCCCTGCCTGCTTCAATCAGTTTTTCATTTCGGCCTCACACATTTCAAACATCTGGAGCCTGATCATGGCGACATTCGCGCTCTGCGAAACACGCCTCCATTGATCATCCAGGTAGACACAATGAACAAACTGCCCCAGATAACCCTGGCGTTCTGGATCATGAAGATCTGCGCGACCACACTTGGCGAAACGGCGGGCGACTTATTGTCGATGACGCTTGATGTCGGGTATGCGATCAGCTCTCTGATACTGATAAGCCTGTTTGTAGCCACGCTCGTGACACAGCTCGCCGCAAAGCGTTATCACCCGATGCTTTACTGGTTGGTCATTCTTTCCACCAGTACCGCAGGCACCACGATGTCGGACTTCATGGACCGGACACTCGGGCTTGGCTACGCAACGGGTTCTGCAATCCTGATTACCCTGCTGATGGCCATTTTTTGCGCGTGGTATGTCAGCGAGAAATCGTTGTCGGTAGACAGAGTCTCGACGCTGAAAGGTGAGCTTTTTTACTGGTTCGCGATTCTCATCTCCAACACGCTGGGCACAGCGCTCGGCGATTATCTGGCCGACGACTCGGGGCTCGGCTTTGCCGGAGGTGCGGTGCTGATCGGTTCTGCGATAGCGTTGGTCGTTGTCCTGCATTTCACCACCAGACTGTCCTCGATCATGCTTTTCTGGATCGCCTTTGTGTTGACGAGGCCATTCGGGGCGACGTTGGGCGATGTGCTGACCAAGCCCTACGAGAAGGGCGGACTGGATTTCGGCACGGTAGGGTCGTCCGCCGTGTTGCTCGCGGTGTTGCTGGTGCTGGTGGTGGCGGCGACTTACCGCGAGCGTAAACCTTCGCCAGCCGATAACAGGCTGATTGAGAGCGGACCTGGTCAGGCCTGAAGCAGTTCGCTCAAGGCCTCATTCAACTGCTCTGCACTGAACGGTTTGGCGACGCAGCGCCGGTCAACCCATACCTCGGGAATGCCCAGTCGCCCATACCCTGAGCAAAACATGAAAGGTATGCCGCGATGGGCAATGGCCGCTGCGATCGGGAATGAGTTACCGCCGATGATATTGATATCCAGAATGGCCAGGTCGTAGTCGCCGTTGCGCGCGTATTCAATGCCTTCGCCAAGCGAACTGGCGTGGTAAGCGGTAGCGAACCCCAGGTCCTCAAGCATCATTTCCATGAGCATTGCGAGCATTGTTTCGTCCTCGACCAGCAGCACTTTGGGGAGCGAGGTCTGGTCGTCTGATTCTGAACTCATAAGCTGCTTTCCGGTTTGTCTGGCCACGGGATCAGCATCGACCAGATGATGCCTGTGCTGGCGAACCGAATGTCGGCCTTGCCTTTGAGTTCCCGCTCGATACTGCGGCGTATCAAGCGAAAGCCAAAGCCTTTCACTGTGCTTGCGGCAACGGGCGCGCCGCCCGTTTCCTTCCATTCAATCTTCAGCGTGGGAGGGTTGTGCCCGGCGTCCAGGGTGGAGCTCACCGTCACCTGACCTGCCGCTGATGAAAGTGCACCATGCTGCACCGCGTTAGTCATCAGTTCGTGCAGAACCATTGAGAGCGTCAATGAAAAACGCGGCTCCAGAGTGACCGGATCGCCTGTGAAGCTGATCTTGTACGTCCCTGCGTTTACCGCTTGAAGCTGCTCGATCAGGTCGACCAGTTCCGTGGATATCCACTCTGCCCGGGCCAGCGCATCATGCGCCTGGCTCAGTGCAAACAGACGTGCATCGAAGCTTTTGCGAAAGGACTCCAGTGAGGCAGAGCTGTTGACCGTGAGAGAGGCGATGGCCTGAACGGTTGCCAGGGTGTTTTTGACCCGATGGTTCAGTTCGTTCAGCAGCCCCGCGCGGGTCAGGCGATCTTCCAGTTGCTGGCGCTCCAGTTTGCTGGAGATCGATTGCGCCAGTCGATGAGTCGTGCCGCTCTGTTTTAAAAACGTCGCCTCGCCAATGACATCCTGCCCCTCATGCCTAGGCAGCGTGAAGGAAAATACACTTCCCGAATCGAGTGAGCTTTCGGCCCACAAGCGTCCACCGTGGGCGGTGATAATACCCTGGCATATATAAAGACCCAGGCCGTTGCCTCGCGGGTTGCCTTCCTTGACAGACCAATAGCGCTGGAAAATATAGGGCAAGTGTTCCGCCGGGATACCTATCCCGTCATCACTGACCTTGAACAGGACTTCATTTTCACTGGCGACCGCATCGATGTTGATTCGGCCACCTTTGGGGGTGAACTTGATGGCGTTGCCGACCAGATTGGAAAGCACCTGAAAGATTCGCTCCGGATCCGCATTGATGACCAGGCCCTGCGCGGCGGTGCAATTGAGCTCGATATTCTTTTCAGTGGTCAGCATGACCAGAAGGCTGCACGCCTCTTCAAGCAGGCTGGTGACACCCAGCGGCAAGCGCGAAAGCTGATAACGGCCCGCTTCTATCTGTGCGGTATCGAGCAAGTCTTCAAGAAGACTGTTCATGCGGGTTGTCGCTTTCTCGATGGTGCCCAGTGCGCGTCGGATGTTGCGGTTTTCAGCGTGCGTATCGCCGACTGCCCATCGCTGCATCATGCCGCACTGCATGATGATGATCGACATCGGGTTGCGCAGGTCATGGGACACCACCGCGACCAGTTCATCGCGCAAACGCACCGCCTCCTTTTCGCGCTGGACCTGGCGCTCGAGGTCGTTCTCCAGTGCTGAGCGGCGTATGTCTTCGGCACCATAAAGATCGCCCCGCGACCAGGGGCTGGCGATGCCTGTTACCTGCTGTTCCCATACGTCGAAAGACTGTCTTGGGTGCAGGCGATGGGGGGCGGAGCCCTCCGGGCTGGTACTCACATGATGGGCCGGGTTACCGCTCCAGTTCATTGTCGAGGTGAGTTGGGCACGAAACCACATGACCGCGTTATCAATCGGCTTGGGCAATGTAAAGGCTATGACGCCGCTCGCGACGTCTCTATAGGCGGCGCTTTCGGGATACTCCTTGTGCATGGAGTTGGTATGAAAAACGCCCAGCCCCTGCAAGCCTGTCGCGCGCTGCGCCGACTGCTGGCGTGCCAGGCCTGTGTCCCGAATCCAGAGGTACAGCGCGTGCACCTGCTCGGTGGCAGGGCACACGCCGAACAGGTGAACCCGGTCGTCAATCAGAACCGCGGCGCCGTCTGCCAGCGTCAAGGACTGAAGCAGCTCGGGTCGGCTCACCAGCCCGTCGAGGATGTCATGGTCGGCACGACTCATTGCATCTGCCAGTTGCCCGAGCAGGGCAACTTTCTCTTCCCGTTCGCGCCGGATATCCGTTGCGACAATTGCGGAAATTTTCACCGACAACAGTTGCCCGATCATTGCACAGGCATCGCGCAGCTCTCTGGACACCAGCAGCGGTTCAGGATGCCCGCAGGCGATAAGACCCCAAAGTTCGCCTCCGTCCAGCAGCGAGATGCTCATCGATGAGCGCACGCCCATGTTCTTGAGGTATTCGCAGTGAACAGGGGACACGCTGCGCAGCGTCGAGAAGCCCAGATCGAGTGGCTGACCTGTTGCCGGTCGCAGTGTCGGTATCAGGGGGACCGGAACGTAGGTTGCGTCTGGAATCACCCGAATCCAGTTCAGACGATACAGTTCTCGCGCCTGGGCAGGAATATCCGAGCCTGGGAAGTTCAAACCACTGTAACTGGGCAGCAGCCCGGTCAACGCCTGGGCAACGACTTTGCCATGCCCCTCGGGCTCGAACCGGTAAATCATCACCCGGTCATAACCGGTAAGTGCCTGAATCTCGTGAACACTGATATCGAACAGCGTTTCCAGCGTGGTCGCTGCCTGCAGGTTGCGCAACACACGGGTAATGATTCTGGACTGTTCGTGGCCGGCTTCGACGAAGGGTTCCAGTTCGATAATCAGCACGTCATCGCTACGGTGCAGCGAAGCACTGTAGTGAGCGCTTCCCAGCGTCAGTCGTATCGGATCAATGTGTGGGATAGCAGGGTGGTGGTACGCGTTTTCGATAATCGTCGCCTGCTCGGGCGATAACAGCACTGACAGAGGCCTGCCCAGCAACGCTTCGCTGTCCAGCCCAAGCTCGTTTGCGCAGTTGGCGCTGACTTGCTCGATACACAGCGGGTTGCCTGCAACGCTGAGTAATACGCCATGGGGCTGAATTGCGCCGGGGACCCGAATTGGTTCACTGGCACACTCGGCGAGCGCAGCTTCAAGCGCTGCATCAGGACTTGCATCCAGAATGGGCTCGATCATTTGCGTGAACTCCATAGGGTATTTCAACCGGAAACAGCCTGCCGCCGCCTTGGTACGACATGCAGTCGTCAGGCACAAAGAGCGATTCGGACAGGTTTTTGTCAGCAGCAACAAGACTTTGAACGGCCAGCGGCCCGGGTGGACAGCGCAAGAAATGCGAGGTTGCCGCGAAGGTGCGGCGTGGAGACCTGAATAAGGCAGCCCTGCTGATGCAAGCCAGAGAGTGTAGGAAGCTTGCCACCATAACAGGTGCCAAGAGGATGCGTGGTTTTAACTGTTTTTTCGGCCAGCAGGTGCCAATTACAAAAAAGCCCCGCCAGACAATGTCTGGCGGGGCTTTGCTTCAAGCTGTGAAAGCCTTAGAGCGCCATGTCACTGGCTGGATTGCTTTTCGCTGGCTGGGCAGCAGGTGCAGGTGTTGGAGCATTACCTGTCTTGTTCACCGGCGGCGGTGGAGTCAGCTGCAGGACTTCGGCTGTGTAAGCCCATTCCTCGGCAACGCGATCCGGGTTGTTGTTCAGCTTGGTGCCGTAGCTAGGCACGATCTGGTGCAGTTTTGCCTGCCATTCCGGAGTCGCTACCTTGTCCTTGAAGACTTTCTCAAGCACGCCCAGCATGATCGGCGCTGCAGTCGAAGCACCTGGCGATGCGCCCAGCAGACCGGCGATGGAGCCGTCCTTGGAAGCAACGATTTCGGTACCCAGCTTCAGAACGCCGCCTTTTTCTTCGTCACGCTTGATGATCTGTACGCGCTGACCGGCTTGCATCAGGCGCCAGTCTTCTTTCTTGGCGTTCGGGAAGTACTGCTGCAGGGCAGCGAAGCGATCGTCGTCAGACATCATCACCTGACCGGCGAGGTATTCGATCAGCGGGTACTGTTCGATACCAACGCGAGTCATCGGCCACACGTTATGCGTGGTGGTGCTGGTCAGCAGGTCGAAGTAGGAGCCGTTTTTCAGGAACTTGGTCGAGAACGTTGCGAATGGGCCAAACAGGATTACGCGCTTGCCATCCAGAACACGGGTGTCCAGGTGCGGAACCGACATGGGTGGCGCGCCAGTCGACGCGATACCGTAGGCCTTGCCCATGTGCTGCATGGCCAGAGTCTGGTTGTCGGTGACAAGCCACGAACCGCCGACCGGGAAGCCTCCGTATTCCTTGGCTTCAGGAATACCGGATTCCTGCAGCAGGTGCAGGGCAGCACCGCCAGCGCCGATGAACAGGAACTTGGTGTCGGTCTCGGTAACAGTACCGTCTTTCAGGTTCTTGTACTTGACGCGCCAGGTGCCGTCGTCGTTGTGATTGATGTCTTCGACTTCGCTCGACAACTGCAGATTGAAATTCTGCTTGGCTTTCAGATTGGCGACGAACTGGCGGGTGATCTCGCCGAAGTTGACGTCGGTGCCGATCGGGCTCCAGGTCACGGCCAGCTTCTGCGCCGGGTCACGACCTTCCATCATCAATGGAACCCACTTCTTGATCTGCTCGTGGTCTTCGGAGTACTGCATGCCGCTGAACAGCGGGCTGGCCTGCAATGCTGCGTAACGCTTGCGCAGGAACTGGATGTTGTTGTCGCCCCACACAAAGCTCATGTGCGGCGTGGAGTTGATGAACGAACGCGGGTTCTTCAGAACGCCGGTCTTGACCTGCCACGACCAGAACTGACGGGAAATCTGGAACGCTTCGTTGATCTCGATGGCCTTGGAGATGTCAACGTTGCCGTTCTTGTCTTCCGGGGTGTAGTTCAGCTCGGCCAGGGCCGAGTGGCCGGTACCAGCGTTGTTCCAGCCGTTGGAGCTTTCTTCGGCCACGCCATCGAGGCGCTCGACCATTTCCATCGACCAGCTCGGCTCCAGCTCGTTGAGCCAGACCGCAAGCGTTGCACTCATGATGCCGCCGCCGACGAGCAATACGTCGACTTTCTTGGTTTCAGCCGCCTGCACGGGCATCAGGCCCATGGAAATGGCCAGACCCAGCAGGGCCGTGTTCACTTTTTTAAACATTCTGTCATCCATCTGATAAACGCCATCCGCCGACTACTCCTGAAGAAACGGCCTGTCACATGCATCGAAACCTGCGACAAACGCTCGCACCCACAGGGACTAGAGGTGGACATACAAGGCCAATATAATACCGCTCGAGACCTCAATTTATGTCCTGCTGCGCTGACTTCTTATCATCATTGGATTCAGCGTCATGAGTGACATTTGCTCTGTTGGTGTGCGGCGGCGCCCGGGAATGTTCTCCCTTCGGCACCCTCCATAAAACACACCCGGTCAGCCTGTTCACGGAGTCTGAGACGCCGCATCGGGGCATGAAGGCACGCCTGATGTGCAATTTAATGCACGCGTGCCGCGACATTCCCAAGGTGGCATACCGGCAAAGACGCGGCATTTTCGCATAATGTGCACCTCGGTTGCGAGATGCCATCATCAAATCGGGCGCGAATGCCTTGATTTAGACGCTTCGCAGCCTGCCCCCCCTCTATATCGTCGTTTATGCGCGGGTCTTTAGCCGCTTGCCAGAATGTGGCAATCCGCTGGTCTTACCCCGTCGCCCACATACATTTTTACCTGCCGCACTGCATTCATGAGCCAGTTTCACAAGGGTTTGTGGATTTGCCTGGCTAATCAGCATCCCGACCACCTGCTAGTGTCAATACACGGCTGTGGTGTGTGGTGGCTGCAATCTCCGGATACAGACGCCCGTCAAACAGTTGGAACTTTACCTGCGCTGGCCAGTTAAACACTTAACCGGTGATAGCGTTTTGGCTCTGATCACCCATGAAAGCCCGATGAAAGATCAAGGCAGCACGCCGTGAGCAGGAGTACGCCCAGGCCGCTGACCAGACAATAACGCCCGTCGCTTTACAGCAGCGTCGGCTATTACCGAGTGACCCTGATGAGTGAACCCAAGAAGCACAAGGATTCTGCTGTGGACAGCAGTGCCGTGCAGCCTTCGCGCCGCAACTTTTTGAAGTTCGGTGCTTCCGGCATTGCTGCGGCCACGCTGTCTACCTGGATACCCGCCGACGGCATGCTGCAGGCAGCCCCGGTGGCTCCTGTAGTCGAAGACAGTGACGCGCCCGCAGCGGGCGAGCAGCGCATCCAGTTGAAGGTCAATGGCCAGGTTCATACCCTGAACGTTCCGGCCAACGCCGTTCTGCTCGACGTGCTGCGTGACCGCCTGCAACTGACGGGCACCAAAAAAGGCTGCGACCATGGCCAGTGCGGTGCTTGCACGCTGTTGGTCAATGGCGTGGCGATCAATTCCTGCTTGTCCATTGCCGTCCAGCATCAGGGCGACAGCATCACCACCATCGAAGGCCTGGCCGAGAACGGCAAGCTGCACCCGGTACAGGAAGCCTTCTGGGAACACGATGCCTATCAATGCGGTTATTGCACGTCTGGACAGATAATGAGCGCGGTCGCGATTCTCCAGGACCCGAACATCCCTTCCGATGACGCCAGCGTCAGAGAAGCCATGAGCGGCAATATCTGCCGCTGCGGTGCCTACAAGAACATTCTCTCGGCCGTGCAGTCTGCGCGTTCGAAGATGGGAGGAGCTGCCTGATGCGAACGTTCGATTACGCTCGGGCTGCATCGCCCGCGCAGGCATTCAGCACTGCGTCGGGTGAGGGGCAGCGCTTCTATCTGGCAGGCGGCACCACGTTGCTTGATCTGGTCAAGCTGGATGTGATGCAACCGCAGCAACTGGTGGACATCAATCATCTGGCGTTGAAACAGGTCGAGTCGCTGCCCGATGGGCGTCTGCGCATCGGCGCGCTGGTGAGCAACACTGATCTGGCCAGGCATCCACTGGTGCAGCAGCGCTATCCGGTGTTGTCTGAAGCGATTCTGGCAGGTGCTTCGACCCAGTTGCGCAATAAGGCCACCACCGCTGGCAATGTCATGCAGCGGGTGCGCTGCCCATATTTCCGCGATGGTATTTCAGCCTGCAACAAGCGCCAGCCGGGCTCCGGTTGTGCAGCTATCGGCGGCATGAACCGCAGTGTGCATGCGGTGCTGGGTACCAGCGATCACTGCATTGCAACGCATCCTTCGGACATGTGCGTCGGCATGGCGGCCATCGGCGGGCAGGTAACCGTTCAGGGGGCCAATGGCTCGCGAGATATTCCTTTTGCCGACTTTCATCTGCTGCCCGGTGATACGCCGCAGCGTGAAACTGCGCTGGCGGCCCACGAGCTGATCACCCACGTGACGCTGGATGCACCGCTGGCAGGTGGTCGTTCTTCTTATCTCAAGCTGCGCGACCGTACCTCTTACCAGTTTGCCCTGGCGTCCAGTGCAGTGATTCTGGTGATGGACGGCAAGCGAATCACCGATGCGCGTATCGCGCTGGGTGGCGTGGGTACCAAGCCGTGGCGGGCCGTGGAGGCTGAACGTGCACTGATCGGTCAGCGTGCCGACATGGACACCTTTGCGCGGGTCGCAGCGCTGGCCATGAAGGGCTCACGGGCCTATGAACATAACGCCTTCAAGATCCCGCTGGGTCAGCAGGTCATCGTCCGCAATCTTCGTGACCTCACGGCGTAGGAATCTCTCATGAGCGAAAACATCATTGGTGTGCCGCAGCGTCGTATCGACGGCGGCAAGAAAGTCAGCGGTCAGGCGCGCTACGCCGCTGACCACCCGATGGGCAAGATGCTGTATGCCTATGGCGTCTACAGCACGATTGCCAACGGGCGAGTGGTTGCCGTGAAGGATCAACAGGCCAAGGCGATGCCTGGCGTGGTCGACATCTTCCATCATGGCAATTTTCCTGCTTTGCACCGTACCCCGAACACCAAGCTGAGCTTTGCCAAAATGCTCTCGGCGAGCAAGGCGGACGAGCACCGCCTGCCGTTCGAAGATGACCGTATCTATTACCCCGGGCAGTTTGTGGCGCTGGTGGTTGCCGAGAGCTACGAGCAGGCGAGGGCGGCTGCCTACCGCGTGACGGTCGAGTACGACGAGCGCCCGGCGGTCAAGGACCTTGACGAAGGCATGCGTGTCAACGGTGCCCGTGACGGCGGTGCCGGGCACAACCGGGGTAAGCCGGACAGCGCGTTTGACAGTGCAAAAGTCAAAGTCGATCAGACTTACACCACGCCGGTTGAAGTGCATAACCCGATGGAGATGCACGCCAGCACAGCGTGGTGGCAGGACGGCAAGCTGTTTGTCTACGAGAGCACTCAGGGCGTGGTCAACCACCGCAACCTGCTGGCCAACGTTTTCGACCTTTCGCCTGATCGCGTTGAAGTGCGTGCACCGTTCATAGGCTCGGGCTTTGGCGGCAAGCTGTGGCCGTGGCCGCATTCGGTCGCGGCGTGCGCGGCGGCCAAAGTCACCGGGCGCCCTGTGCAGTTGGTGTTGCCGCGTGCGCAGATGTTCACCACAGTGGGCCATCGTCCGGAGACCCGCCAGCGCTTGCGTCTGGCCACCGATGCCAGCGGCAGGCTGGTGTCGATCCGTCACGAGTCGTTCAACAACACCTCGATGCTGGATGACTACACCGAAAACTGCGGTGGCGTGACCAAAAGTCTGTATGCCTGCGACAACGTGCTGGTCAGCCACAAGATCAGCTCTATCAACCGGGGTACGCCAACCTCCATGCGCGCGCCGGGTGCGGCACCGGGCCTGTTTGCACTGGAGTCGGCCATTGATGAGATGGCCCTGGCCAGTGGCATGGACCCGCTGGCATTTCGCAAGCTGAACCTGGCCGACAAGGATCAGAGCGTCGGCTTGCCGTGGTCCAGCAATCACTTGCCGGAAGCCATCGACAAAGCCGCCGAGCGATTCGGCTGGCACGCGCGCAAGGCCGACATTGGCTCAATGCGCGAAGGCGATGAAATCATTGGTTACGGCATGGGCGCCTGCAACTGGGAGGCCTATCAGGTGCCTACCGATGCGCGAGTCGTTCTGCGCTCTGACGGTACGGCGCTGGCCCAGTGTGGCTTGCAGGACATCGGCACCGGCACCTACACCATCGTGGCGCAGACCGTCAGCCAGTTGACCGGCATTCCCGTTGAGCGTGTTGAAGTAGAGCTGGGCAGTTCGTCATTCCCGGCCGGCCCCGTTTCCGGTGGTTCATGGGTGACGGCCAGCGTAATGCCGGCGATTGCCGGGGCCACGCGTGAAGCGTTGCAGAAGCTGCGTCAGTACGCTGTCAGCAAGGATGCGGTGTTCGCCGGGCAGGACGCCGAGTCGATCAAGGTCGAAAACGGGCAACTGGTGATCGGCGAACAGCGCGCCAGCTTTGTCGATGTGCTGAAGGGGCAGCGCCTGTCGCGCGCTGAGGGTAATTTTCAAAGTGGCATGCCTGAGGCGGGCAAGTATTCCTTCCGCTCGTTCGGTGTGCATTTCGTCGAGGTGCGCTGGGACCCTGGAATTTCCAGCCTGCGCGTGTCTCGGGTAGTCAGCGCCATCGATGTGGGCAAGGTCATCAACCCGCTGACAGCACGCAATCAGGTGGAAGGCGCAATCGTGATGGGAATTGGTATGACGTTGTTCGAGGCCGGTGAATATGACCCGCGCAGTGGCATGCCGGTCAATAACAACTATGCCGAGTACGTAGTGCCGGTGCATGCGGATCAGCCGGATATCGACGTCTTGCTGCTCGATTATCCGGACTACAACCTGGGTGAGTTTGGCGCGCGGGGCATCGGCGAGATCGGTGTGACCGGGCTTGCAGCTGCCGTGGCCAATGCGGTGTATCACGCGACCGGCAAACGGGTGCGTAGCCTGCCGATCAGCAAGGAAAAACTGATGGCGGGGTTGTAGCAATGAAACAGCTCGATTTGCAGGTAGTGCAACAGGCTCGTGACTGGCTGGCTGGCGGCAAAGCCGTCTGGCTGTGCACGGTTCTCTCCACATTCGGCTCGGCCCCGCGCGGGCCCGGGGCGATGCTGGTGGCGTTGAGCAGCGGTGAGCACCGCGGTTCCCTGTCTGGCGGCTGTGTGGAGGAGGACTTTCTCGAGCGGGTCGCTGCAGGGCAGTTTCAGCCGGTTAATCAGGTGGTCCGCTACGGCGACGGCGGTTTTGTGCCAACGCGGGCCTTGCCGTGCGGTGGTGTGCTGGATGTGTTGATCGAGTTCATTGCACCTAGCCCGCAAGCCGATGCACATCTGGGGGCTATCGAGCAGGCGCTCGCTGGACGTGAGCTGGTCAGCAGGCACGTGCAGTTGGGCGGTGGGCAGAGAGAAATCGGGCCTGCAACGATGGGCGAGGCGCGGGTGCAGGTGGACGGCGAACGCATCAGCATTCGTATGGGGGCGGTGTATCGCGTGCTGCTTGCCGGGCTATCGCCGGTGGCGGAGTTCTGCGCCAGTTTTGCCGTCGCGATGGGCTATGAAGTCATCGTCTGTGACCCGCGTGTCGAGGTCACCTCAGGGTTTTCGATGCCGGGTGTCGAGGTGCGCGGTGTATTGCCTGCGGTGTTCATTGCCGAAGGTGGCTGTCACAGTTCGACGGCGGTACTGGCGTTGACCCATGATCCGAAACTGGACGATCTGAGCATGCTCGAAGCCGTACGCACCGAGGCGTTCTACATAGGTGCAATGGGTTCTATGCGCACCAGCAGCAAACGTCTGGAGCGTCTGGGCCGGATCGGCGGGCTGGATGCCAGGGTGCTGGAGAGAATCCATGCCCCCATCGGCCTGAACCTGGGCAGCAAGACGCCTTCCGAAATCGCTATTGCGGTGATGGCTGACATCCTGCGCGTGGCCAACGGTGTCAGTCGTGCCGAGGTTTAAGGTATTGCGCACAGGCTTGCGCCAGCGCTGACGGTGTGTCGGCGTCGCGCAGAATGCCAGGGTCATCGCAATTCAGTACGTCACACACCTCCGGGTTGTTCATGATCAGGGCCTTAGCGCCCTGATCGCCTTTCAGCGTCAGCAGTGCCGGCCAGAACTGCCGACCAATGATCACCGGATGGCCGCGCTGGCCGCCATGCATTGGCACCGCAATGCGCTGAGGACTGGCCAGTGCGGCCAGTTCGCGCAGGGTCTGCGGCGTTATCCAGGGCATGTCTGCAAGCAGAATGGCGACGGCTTCGGCAGCGGAGTCCATTACGGCGGCAATGCCGCTGGCGAGACTGTGGCCCATGCCCAGGTCGGCATGTTCGCTGCGGATGATTGTTACGTGTGCGGGAATACCCAGTGCTTCAGCGTCATCGTCGGCACGCAGTACCAGCCCCACGTTGCTGAATTCTCTTCCGGCGTTTTCAAGACTTGCGGTCAGCAAAGTACGTCCACAGGGCAATGCAGCCTGTCGTTTATCGCCACCAAAACGCCTGCTTCGGCCTGCCGCCAGTACCAGGGCGAACACTTTGGGGTTCTGGCTGTCTATGCTGCTCAATCCGATGCCTTATGAGTCGTGAGAGGGTTCGCGTGCAGCCACACCATGCAGTACGGCTGGCGTACGCAGAATGCCTTATTTCGCTGTTCTGCCGGTAGCGGTACGAATCATGTTTTCGAGGGTTTCAAGTGGACAATCACATTCGTCCTGTCGAGCTGGAAAAAGCCTACCGTCTGCTCAATCACGGCCCGACTGTGCTGGTGTCCTCCAGTCATGAAGGCACTCACAACGTCATGGCTGCGGCCTGGGCCTGTGCGCTGGATTTCTCGCCGCCCAAGGTGACACTGGTGATCGACAAGATGACCAAAACCCGCGGGCTGGTGGAGAAGAGCGGTTATTTTGCGTTGCAGGTGCCCAATCTGGATCAATTGCAGATGACCTTCGACGTCGGCACCCAGAGCAAGGTCTTCACCCCGGACAAGCTTGATAAAGCCAATGTCGACCTGTTTCTGATTGAAGATCATGTCACGCCGCTGGTTGTCGGTTGCTCTGCCTGGCTGATCTGCAAGGTCATCCCGGAGCCGCACAATCAACAGACCTACGACCTGTTCATTGGCGAAGTCATCGGCGCGTGGGCTGACACCCGTGTGTTCAACGACGGGCACTGGGAATTCGAAAAGGCCGACCCGAAATGGCGCAGCCTTCATTACGTGGCGGGCGGGCATTTCTATACGATTGGTGAGCCTGCGGTGGTGGAAACGGGCGAGGAATGATCGCGATGTCTGGCCCTGACGATCTCCACTGGCCGTAAAGGCCTCTTCGTGAGCAAGCTCACTCCCACACAAGCACACTCATCGTTCCCGTGGGAGCAAGCTTGCTCGCGAAGGCGGACTGACTGCTCCGCAAATAGTCAGCGGCTGCACCAGCCTTTTTCATGAGCAAGCACACACCGCCTCCGTGGGAGCGAGCTTGCTCGCGAAGGCGGACCGACTGATCAGCAGACATTCAGCGGCTGCACCAGCCTTTTCATGAGCAAGCACACACCGCCTCTGTGGGAGCGAGCTTGCTCGCGAAGGCGGACTGACTGATCAGCAGACATTCAGCGGCCTTCGCGAGCAACGCGGATGGTCGCCCCGGTCGCTCCCGTAACGGCTGTGTACCTGCTGAACCCTCAGTGACGATCCCGCCATACGGTCTGTGCATTGCAGAACTCGCGTACACCGAAGTGCGAGAGTTCACGGCCAAAGCCGCTTTTCTTAACGCCGCCAAACGTCACGCGTGGGTCTGAAGCGCTGTAGCCGTTGATGAATACACCGCCGGTTTCCAGTTCTTCGGTCATGCGTTCTGCCAACTGCAGATCACGCGTGTAGACCGTCGCGGTCAGGCCGAATTCGCTGTCATTGGCCAGCTCCAGAGCGTGCTGCGCGTCGCGGGCGGTAATGATCGATGCTACCGGGCCGAACAGCTCCTGTCTGAAGGAAGTCATCTGGTCGGTCACGTCGCCCAGTACGGTCGGCTCGTAGTAGTTGCCTTGGCCATCAGCCTTCTTGCCGCCCAGCAACAGCGTCGCGCCTTCGGCAAGAGTGTCCTGAACCTGAGCATCCAGTTCATCGCGCAGATCAAAGCGTGCCATCGGACCAATGTAGGTCTCGCTGGACAACGGATCGCCGATCACCAACTGGCGAGTCTGCTCAACGAACCTGCGCGTGAATTCCTCGACCACACCTTGCTCGATGATCAAACGCTTGGCCGCCGCACAGACCTGCCCAGTGTTCTGGAAACGACCGATGACAGCCGCTTTCACAGCCTGATCCAGGTCCGCGTCATTGAGCACGATGAACGGGTCGGAACCGCCCAGCTCCAGCACGCACTTCTTGAGCGCCGCACCGGCTTGAGCACCAATGGCCTGGCCCGCGCGAACACTGCCGGTCAGCGTGACGGCTGCAATGCGCGGGTCGGCAATGGCCTTCGAGACGCCCTCGGCGGTGACGTTGATGACTTCAAACACGCCCTCCGGAAAACCGGCACGCTTGAAAGCTTCCAGCATCAGGTAAGCGCAACCCATAACGTTGGGTGCATGCTTGAGCACGTAGGTATTACCCGCCAGCAATGTTGGAATTGCGCCGCGCAAGACTTGCCAGATCGGGAAATTCCACGGCATCACCGCGAGAACAGTGCCCAGCGGACGGTACTCGATGCGTGCCTTGTCATGCTCGACCTGAGTCGCTTCGGCCACCAGCATTGCCGGGCCTTGCGCCGCATACCAATCGCATAACTGTGCGCATTTCTCGACTTCGCCCCTGGCCTGCGCCACGGGCTTGCCCATTTCCCGGCTGATCATCTGTGCAATGTTTTCGGCGTCGTCGCGCAGGGCCTGGCCCATTGCGATGATCAGTTGCGCACGTTGCTGGACGGGCGTGCGCTTCCAGCCTGCAAAACCGGCAGCCGCACGCGACAGGCTGCGATCCAGTGTGGCGGCGGATTCGAAGGCGTAGTGGCCGATCTGTTCGCCTGAGGCGGGGTTGATCGAGATTGCGTGGGTATTGCTGGTGACAGTAGTCATTGCGCCATCCTGTTGAGGTGGGAAGTGGGACCAGAATATAGGCGTGCAATGCTTTCTAAAACTGAATAATAATGAGCGTATCGTTCATGATTGGAGAATGAAATGGATCTGGTTCAGCTGGAGATGTTCAAGGCGGTGGCTGAACACGGCAGCATCAGCGCCGCTGCGCAGCATATTCATCGCGTGCCCTCGAACCTGACGACGCGTATCAAACAGCTGGAGCAGGATCTGGGCGTAGACCTGTTCATTCGCGAAAAACACCGTTTGCGACTGTCGCCTGCCGGCTGGAATTTTCTCGATTACACGCGGCGCATACTGGACCTGGTACAGGAAGCGCGGCTGGCGGTTTCCGGCGAAGAACCACAAGGGCCTTTTTCACTGGGCTCGCTGGAAAGCACGGCGGCCGTGAGGATTCCTGCGCTGCTGGCGGTCTACAACCAGCAAAACGCCAAGGTCGAACTGGACCTGTCCACCGGGCCGTCCGGCACCATGATCGACGGTGTGCTTGCCGGGCGCCTGGTTGCTGCGTTTGTCGACGGGCCGGTGCTGCATCCATCGCTCGAGGGTGTGCCGGTATTCGAAGAGGAAATGGTCATCATCGCGCCACTCAACCATGCGCCGGTCAAGCGCGGGCGGGATGTGAGCGGTGAAAGCATCTACGCGTTTCGTGCCAACTGCTCGTACCGGCACCACTTCGAACGCTGGTTTACCGAGGACGCCGCAGTGCCGGGCAAGATCCACGAAATGGAGTCTTACCACGGCATGCTGGCCTGCGTCAGCGCCGGTGCCGGGTTGGCGCTGATGCCACGCAGCATGCTGGAAAGCATGCCCGGTTGTGCCACAGTCAGTGTCTGGCCGTTGTCCGAAAAGTTTCGTTACCTGCACACCTGGCTGATCTGGCGTCGAGGCACCGTATCGCGCAGCCTGACTCGCTTCGTGGAGTTGCTGGAAGAACAGGCCAGACCGCCGCAAGCCGGATGAGGTAACGTCGGCAGTTACTGCGCGGCAGATACCCGTCCGGCAATCGCTGCACCCACTTCCTGGGTCGAACACTTGCCGCCCAGGTCCGGTGTGACGTCGCCACTGGCAATCACTTGCTCGATAGCGGTGATGATCTCGTCATGAGCCGCTGCGAAGCGTTCATCGCCCTGGCCGAGGAATTCCAGCATCAGCGCGCCGGACCAGATCATCGCAATCGGGTTGGCGATGTTCTTGCCGAAGATGTCGGGTGCCGAGCCGTGCACCGGTTCGAACAGCGAGGGGAAATTACGCTCCGGGTTGAGGTTGGCCGACGGCGCAATGCCGATGGTGCCAGCACACGCCGGGCCGAGGTCGCTGAGGATGTCACCGAACAGGTTGGATGCCACCACCACGTCGAAGCGCTCGGGTTGCAGCACGAAGCGCGCGCACAGAATATCGATGTGTTGCTTGTCCCAGCTGATGTCCGGGTACTGACTGGCCATCGCCTCGGTGCGCTTGTCCCAATAGGGCATGCTGATCGCCATGCCGTTGGATTTGGTCGCGGACGTTACGTGCTTGCGCTCGCGTTTGCTGGCCATCTCGAAAGCGAACCTGAGAATACGGTCGACACCGCGACGGGTGAACACGGATTCCTGCAACACGAACTCGTTTTCGGTGTTTTCAAACATGATCCCGCCCAGCGACGAGTATTCGCCTTCGGTATTTTCCCGCACCACGATGAAATCAATGTCGCCCGGTTCGCGATTGGCCAGCGGGCAGGGCACGCCGGGAAACAGCCGCACCGGACGGATGTTGGCGTACTGGTCGAACTCGCGGCGAAACTTGAGCAGTGAGCCCCAGAGGGAGATGTGGTCTGGCACTTTTTCCGGCCAGCCCACGGCACCGAAAAAGATCGAATCGAAGCCTTTGAGCTGTTCAAACCAGTCGTCCGGCATCATCTTGCCGTGCTTCAGGTAGTAATCGCAGCTGGCCCATTCGAAGTATTCGAACTCCAGCTCCAGACCGTGCTTCGCGGCGGCAGCCTGAACCACACGTACGCCTTCGGGCAGTACTTCAAGGCCGATGCCGTCACCGGCGATGGCAGCAATACGCAGTTTCTTGTTGTGCATGTCGGGCACTCTTGTCGGGCGGTTTGTCAGGGATGAGTCACACAGGCCATCCATGCTATAAGCACATGATATAAAGATAATCAGTTGATTAATGGATTGAGAAAACACGAATCGTGAATTATCCAAACCTTGATGACCTGAACGTGTTCATCCACGTTGCTCGACGCTCGAGCTTCGTGGGTGCCGCCAATGAGCTGGGCATGTCCGCTGCTTATGTCAGCAAGCGGGTCAAACTGCTGGAGCAGAATATGGGCGTGGTGCTGTTGCACCGCTCAACGCGGCAAGTATCGATCACTGAAGACGGCGAGCGAGTCTATGAGTGGGCCAAGGGCCTTCTGGAGTCTGTGCAGCAGATGGGCGACGAAGTTGCCGCGCTGCACGGCGAGCCCAGTGGCTTGCTGCGAGTGGTCAGCAGCCAGGGCTTCGGTCGCCGTTTCGTAGCGCCTGCCTTGTCAGAGCTGGCGGCGCTTTATCCGAAGCTGGATATACGTCTGGATATTCAGGACCGGCTGGTCGACCTGATCGAGGAGGGCGTCGACCTGGACATCCGCGTCGGCAACGAAATTGCCCCGCATCTGCGTGCAAGGCACCTGGCCAGTAACTGGCGCGTGTTGTGCGCAAGCCCCGCTTACCTGAAACATCACGGGGCGCCACTGAGCATCGGTGAGCTGGCCAACCATGATTGCCTGGTGATCAAGGAGCGCGACCGGCCGTTCGGCATCTGGCATCTCAACGGGCCGCAAGGCGCTGAAACCGTCAAGGTGACCGGCAGCCTTTCCAGCAACCACGGCGAAATCGCCCGCCAGTGGTGCCTGGACGGGCGCGGCGTGTTGCTGCGTTCGCTTTGGGATGTACGTACTGATCTGGCCGAAGGCCGGTTGATTCAGGTGCTGCCGGAATACCGCCAGGACGCGGACATCTGGGCGGTTCATACCTCACCGCTGATGAGTTCGGCCAAGGTCCGCGTCACGGTGGAGTTTCTGCGTGACTACCTCGCTTTGCATCCGTCACCGGCGAACCACTGACGCGTGCCTACCGGCGTCAGTGCGCCCCCGCTGCCTTGTTCAGGTCGCTGTCCGTCCATTCGGTGTAGATACACGCGTCGGCAGCGGCCCAGCGCACCCGCACCGGGTCGCCAGCCCGGAGCAGCATGCCGGTCGCTGAAAGCGCTTTGACAGTCATGACAGTGCCGCCTGTGGTGACCACCGAACAGGTCTGGCTCTCGCCGAGAAAAAGCACCTCAGTGACCTTGGCACTTACTTCGTTCCAGCCTGCTTCAAGTGGTATGTCAGCAGCTTGTTCAACGCTCAGCGCCTGGGCTTTCTCCGGGCGAACCATCAGCAGAACGTCCTGATCGGTCTTCAGGCCCGGGGTCAGGCGAATCGCCAGCGCAAGGCCTTCAAACGTTGCCACGGCGTTGCCCTGTGCCTTGAGCCTGAGGAAGTTCGAGTTGCCGAGAAACGACGCAACGAAGGCATTTGGCGGGTCCTGATACAGGTCATAACCCGAACCCAGACCGACGATTTTGCCGTGGCTGAAAATCGCGATGCGCTGGGACAGGCGCATGGCTTCTTCCTGATCATGAGTCACATAGACGATGGTGATGCCCAGCCGACGATGCAACTGACGCAGTTCGTCCTGCAGGTCTTCACGCAGCTTCTTGTCCAGTGCGCCCAGCGGCTCGTCCATCAGCAGGATGCGTGGCTCGTAGACCAGCGCTCTGGCAATGGCGACTCGTTGCTGCTGGCCACCGGACAGTTGCGAAGGGCGGCGGTGAGCGAACTCTTCCAGCTGGACGAGTTTGAGCATCGCATCGACTTTCTTCTCGCGCTCAGCCGCAGGCAACTTGCGGATCGCCAGCGGAAAAGCAATGTTGTCGCGTACCGACAGGTGCGGGAATAGCGAGTAGCGCTGAAACACCATGCCGATGTCGCGCTTGTGCGGCGGCACATTGACCAGCGATTTGCCACTGACCAGAATCTCGCCCGAACTGGGCGTCTCGAAACCGGCGAGCATTGACAGCGTGGTGCTTTTGCCCGAGCCACTGGAACCGAGAAAGGTCAGGAATTCGCCGTCCTGAATATCCAGGGAAATGTTGTCGACAGCGGCGAAATCACCGTAGTGCTTGTTCAGGTTGCACAGGCTGACCAGCGTTTTCTGATCCTGATGGGCGGGGTCTTTGATCACGGCACTCATGAAGTACTCCTGGCTTCGTTGCGGCGACGCAGGGTCGCGGCGATGAACATGATCAGCACCGACAGGGCGATCAGCAGCGTTGAGGCAACAGCGATGACCGGCGTCAGGTCCTGACGCAGGGTGGTCCACATTTTTACGGGAAGGGTTTGCAGGGTCGGGCTGGCCATCATCACACTCAGCACCACTTCGTCCCACGAGACCAGAAACGCGAACAGCGCGCCAGCCATCATGCCCGGACGAATGCCGGGAAAGGTCACTTTGTAGATCGCCTGCAGGCGTGACGCGCCACAGATTACCGCGGCATCTTCAATGGACTGATCGAACAGTTTCAGCGAGTTGATGATCGAGATGATGGTGAACGGCAAGGCGACGATCACATGGCTGACGACGAAGGAAAACAATGTGCCGGTGTAACCGAGTTTGAGAAACAGGGCGTACACGGCAACAGCGATAATCACCAGCGGCACAATCATCGGCAAGGTGAAGATGCCGTACAGAAAATCGCGCCCGGGGAAACGGCCGCGCACCAGCGCGAAAGCGGTGGGCAGGCCCAGCGCCACCGAGGCAATGGTGGTCAGAATCGCGACCTTGAGGCTGGACATGGCGGCGGCCATCCAGTCCGGGTTGGAGAAAAACTGCTGATACCACTTCAGTGTCCAGCCGGGTGGCGGAAATACCAGCCACTGTGATGAACCGAATGACAGCAGGACGATGAACAGGATCGGCAGCAACAGAAACAGCGCGATCAGGCCAGTGGTCAGGTACAGACCCGTACGCAGGCCGGGGCTCATGGCATTGGGTGTCAGGAGCATGGCGGTTTACCTCGCGTTACTGGCACCGACCGGGGATTCCGGCTGGAGCTTCAGGTAGAAGTAGAACAGCACCAGCGTAATCAGCACCAGCAACGCAGCGGCGGCACTGGCCAGCCCCCAGTTGAGGAACGACTGCACCTGCTGGACGATGAATTCGGGCAGCATCATGTTCTGCGCGCCACCCAGCAGCGCCGGGGTAACGTAGTAACCGAGCGACATGACAAACACCATCAGCCCCCCGGAAAACAGTCCCGGACGGCACAGCGGCAGGAATACCCTGAAGAAGTTGGTCCATGGGCTGGCACCGCAGATCGAGCCGGCCTGCAACACCATCGGATCGATGGCCTGCATGGTCGCCTGCAACGGCAGGACAATGAACGGAATCATGATGTAGCTCATGCCGATCACCACACCGGTCAGGTTGTGCACCATTTCCAATGGCTGATCGATAATGCCCATCGCCATCAGCGCCTTGTTGACCACCCCGGACGCCTGCAACAGCACCAGCCACGAGTAGGTGCGTGCCAGCAGACTGGTCCACATCGACAACAGCACAATGTTCAGAATCCAGCGTCCCCAGCCACGCGGTACCAGGGTGATGACCCAGGCCAGCGGGAAGCCCAGCAGCAGGCTGAACAAGGTCACCAGACCGGCGACGGAAAAGGTATTGAGCAGCACCCGCGAGTAAGCCGAGTTGGCGAACAGTTGTTCGTAGTTGCCAAGGCCCGGCACCGGCTCAAGCACACCGCGCAGCAGCAGGCCGATCAGCGGAGCGAAGAAAAACAGTCCGAGAAAGATCAGCGCCGGAAGCAGATTGCGGCTGCCACGCCAGCGCTGAGCGAGGGAAGGGGATCGCTGCATGCTCGTCGCCTTGTCGTGTGCCGCGCCGGCGGTGCGCGGAGCACCACCGGCCGGGATGGGTTGACGAGGAGCGACCGCTGTCATTTTTACTTGACCAGCCATTCGTTCCACCGTGTCGCAATGTCTGCGCCATTTTTGGCCCAGTATGCGAAGTCGAGAGTGATTTGATCGGCAACATGGGCGGTCGGCAGGTTAGGTGCCAGTGTTGAGTCCAGGCGTGCAACGCTCTGAGTGTTTACCGGGGCATAGGCACTGAGGTTGGAGAAGTCTGCCTGGCCTTTGGCGCTGGTTGCATTGGCGATGAACTTCATCGCGGCATCCTTGTTTTTTGCGCCTTTTGGCACGACCAGAAAATCAGCCATGACCAGGTTTTGTTTCCAGCTCACACCCACCGGTGCGCCGTCCTGTTGCAGGGCATAGACCCGGCCGTTCCACATCTGGCCCATCGACACTTCGCCAGAGGCCAGCAGTTGCTGTGACTGCGCGCCGCCGCCCCACCAGACAATATCCTTCTTGATGGTGTCGAGTTTCTTGAAGGCGCGGTCGAGGTCCAGCGGGTAGAGCTTGTCAGGTGCCACGCCGTCGGCCAGCAGGGCCAGCTCAAGCACGCCAGGGCTTGGCCACTTATACAGCGAGCGTTTGCCGGGGTAGGTTTTGGTGTCGAACATGGCGGCCCAGTCGACGGGTGGTTTGGCGCCCACTTTGCTTTCGTTGTAGCCGAGCACGAAGGAGAAGAAGAACGAACCGGCACCGTGGTCGGTGACAAAGCGCTTGTCGATCTCGTCGCGTTTGATGGTGTTGAAGTCCAGAGGCTCCAGCAGGCCTTCGCTGGCGGCACGCAGGGCAAAGTCGGCTTCGACATCGACAACGTCCCACTGAACGTTACCGCTTTCGACCATGGCTTTGAGTTTGCCGTAGTCGGTGGGACCGTCCTGCACGACGGTGATGCCGCTGGCCTTGCTGAACGGAGCTGCCCAGGCTTCTTTCTGGAAGTCCTGAGTGGAACCGCCCCAGCTCACGAAGTTGACGCTCTCGGCGGCGCTCGCGGCGACACTCGAGAGAGCCAGCACGCTGGCCGCCAGAACTGCTGCTGCACGTTTGTTCAACACCATTTTCACGCCCTCATTTGTTGTGTTTTGAGCGGGCTTTTCTTGCCCGCGTAATCGGGAGCAGTAGGTCCAATGGGCCTTGAAACCTGGTACAGGTCAGGTGCTGTTATTAGTGCTGTCCCTTGCCGGGCGCGCCTGACCAATTCGTGTGTTTATGGAATGTCATATTATGGTATTCCAAACTTTCTGCAAGCGTTTTGCCCTGTCAAAATGCCTTCATCGGATGTTTTTACGGTAAACCCATGCGGCTGCCGAGCGCAGGCAGTGGGGCGTGCCCGCGGTACTTTTGTCGGTCAGCCGGGAAACGGAATATTTTCAATCACTTCCAGATCGTAGCCGGTCAAACCTGCGTATTTCAGTGGCGGGCCGAGGTGGCGCAGCTTGCCGACACCCAGATCCTGCAATATCTGAGCGCCAGTACCGACCTCGGAATAGATACGCGATTGCGAGCGGGTGTATTGGCGCGGCTGCTGGGTAAGTTGCGGAATTCGCTCCAGCAACGCTTGTGAGGATTCGTGATTGGCCAGCACCACCACCACGCCGCGACCTTCCTGCGCCACCCGTTGCAGCGCAGCCCAGAGCGTCCAGTTCGACGGGCCGGTGTATTCGGCACCGACCAGGTCGCGCAACGGGTCGACCACATGCACGCGCACCAGAGTAGGGTCGTCGCGGCGGATATCACCCATCACCATGGCCATGTGTACGCCACCTTCGATACGGTCTTCGTAGCTGAACAGGCGGAAGGTGCCGTGTACCGTGGGCAGGTCGCGCTCGCCGATCCTGACGATGGTGTGCTCGGTGCTCAGCCGGTAATGGATCAGATCGGCGATGGTGCCAATACGAATGCCGTGTTTCTCGGCGAACAGTTCCAGGTCTGGTCGCCTTGCCATGCTGCCGTCGTCATTCATGACTTCGACAATGACCGACGCAGGCGTAAAGCCAGCCATCCTGGCCAGGTCGCAACCCGCCTCAGTGTGGCCGGCGCGGGTCAGTACGCCGCCGTCACGCGCGCGCAACGGGAAGATATGACCCGGCTGCACCAGGTCCTCCGGTACTGCGTGCGGGTTGACGGCGGCCTGAACGGTACGCGCACGATCTGCCGCGCTGATGCCAGTGGTCACGCCCGTTGTCGCTTCGATAGACACCGTGAACGCGGTGGTGAAGACACTGCCGTTGCTCGGCACCATTTGCTCCAGGCCCAGACGCTGACAGTGCTCATCGGTCAGCGTCAGGCAAATCAGCCCGCGTGCTTCCCGGGCCATAAAGCTGATTGCCTGTGCTGAACAGCAATCGGCGGCAAGCAGCAGATCGCCTTCGTTTTCCCGGTCTTCGTCATCAACCAGCAAAACCATCTTGCCCAGGCGGTAGTCTTCAATGATGTCTTCGATGCGGTCGAATGCCATGTTCAGTATCCCGGTTTTATGGGTAGATGAATCGTGGTATACCATAAGACAGAATATTTCACAGATTCCCCATCATTGAAACAGTGAGATCACGATGAAGGCCTATTGGATTGCACACGTCGATGTAACCGACCCTCAGCAGTACAGTGAATACACCCAGCGTGCCCCGGCAGCGTTCGTGCTGTTTGGTGGCAAATTTCTGGCGAGGGGCGGGCGTTCCGAAGCGCTGGAAGGGCGTGAGACGCCACAACGCACGGTGATTATCGAATTCGAGTCGTACGAACAGGCGGTTGCCTGCTATCACTCGCCGCAATACCAGAACGCCATGAGCCATCGTCAGGGCGCAGCCAAGGCCGAAATCGTGATAATCGAGGGGCAGCCTTGAGCAGCAGTCAAAATCCAGGTGTGGCCCGGACTGCTTCGCCTGGAGCTGTGCTTAACGAATAAAATGCACCTTGCCGGTGTCGTCGTTGCCGATGTAGATGCCATACACCCCCGCCTGACGCTCTTCGATATAGCGTTCCAGTATCTGGCGGATGGCGGGGTAATAGATGCTGTCCCACGGGATGTCTTCAGGGGCGAAGAATTGGTAGTCCAGGGTTTCCGGGCCGAACTGGCCGGTGACTTCCAGGGCGATGGCACGGAACACGATGTAGACTTCGCTGATCCGCGGCACGCTGAAGATGGAATAGGGCGAGACGATTTCGGCACGCACCCCGGTTTCTTCCCAGACCTCACGCAGCGCCGCCTGCTCGGTGGTTTCGCCGCTTTCCATGAACCCGGCAGGCAGTGTCCAGGTACCGGGGCGCGGCGGGATGGCGCGTTGGCACAGCAGATATTTGCCTTCCTGCTCGATGATGCAGCCGGCAATGATCTTCGGGTTGACGTAATGAATGTACTGACAACCGCCGCATATCAACCGCGTGTGCGTATCGCCTTCGGGGACGCGCTGAGCCAGGTCAGCACATCCGCATTGAGGGCAGAAGCGCGGTGTGGCCATTTCAGCGCCCTATGCGGGGTTCTTTGAGTGCCACGGGCGCGATGATTTCGCGGACTTTGGTGTCTTCGTCCTGCTTGGATTTCAAATATTCCAGTGCCACGCGTGCGGCGTTGCGCACGTGATCGACCGAAGCCTGATGCGCGGCCATCGGGTCGCCGCTCTTGATGGCCTCGACCATCAGTTCCATTTCCTTGTTGCTCGCACCGCGGCGGTTTTCCTGGGAGACCGAGGTGGCGCGCAAGTAGCTGATGCGCGCCTGCAACTGACGCAGCTGTGTTGCGGCGACGTGATTACCGGAGCCTTCCAGTAGCACGTCATAGAAACCCTGAACCGAATCGATCACTTGCTGCAGCTCGCCTTCCTTGAGCGCCTGGCGATTTTCCTCCAGGGCTTTTTCCAGGGCGCGAATGTCCTTGGGCTTGGCGCGCAGGGTGAACAGCTGAACAATCAGGCCCTCCAGTACGCACCGTAGCTCGTAGATATCGCACGCGTCTGCCAGGGTGATAATGGCAACGCGCGGGCCCTTGGCATCGGCGAACTCGACCAGGCCTTCGGATTCCAGATGGCGCAGCGCCTCGCGTACCGAGGTGCGGCTGACGCCCAGACGGTCACACAGATCACGCTCGACCAGACGATCGCCCGGCAGCAGCTGAAAATTCATGATCGCGCTGCGCAGCTTGTCCAGCACAATCTCCCGCAGGGTGACGGGGTTGCGGTTGACCTTGAAGGTGTCATCGAGTGGCAGGCGTTTCATCGGGTGTGCTCGGAATGGGGCTGTCAAAGTAAAAACGTGACTGGAAACCGTGGCTGGAAACAAAGTCTCGCTCATGTCGGCAGCCCACGAACCACGCGGGCTGCTGCATGGCCCGGACGGATGAACCCGGGTCGCGGCCGAGTTTATCACGCCGATGCCTGCAACCACCAAAACCGCCCGGCGCAGCCTCAGACGATGGCTGGCAGTGCGCCCATCTTGCCGCGGTGATAAACCATTGGTGTGACTGGTACAGCGGGCAGGATCAGGTTTTTCACTGCGCCGACAATGATTGCATGATCGCCACCGTCGTATTCGCGCCACAGCTCGCATTCAATGATAGCGGTTGCCTTGCCCAGCAGCGGGTTGCCCAGCTCGCTCAAGTGCCACTCGATGCCTTTGGTCTTGTCCTTGCCCTTGCTGGCGAACGCATAGGCTTCGACCTGCTGGTCGGCAGACAGCAAGTGGATGGCGAATTTTTTGCTGTCGCGCAGCACCGGGTAAGTGTCCGATGCGTAGTTGGGGCAAAACAGCACCAGCGCCGGGTCGATGGACAGCGCGCTGAACGCACTGGCGGTGATACCGACCAGATTGCCCTCGGGGTCCAGCGTGGTAACAATTGTGACGCCTGAAGGGAATGACGCCATGACTTCTTTGTAGATACTCGGTTCGATCATCGCAGCGGCCTCGTTAACGCATGACAAATGGATCAGGCATGGGCGCCTGCGAAAGGTTGATCCACACCGTTTTCAATTCGGTGTAGGCCAGTACGGAGTCTATCCCGCTCTCGCGGCCGTAGCCGCTGTTTTTGAAACCGCCGATAGGCGCCATGGCTGACACGGCACGATAGGTATTGACCCAGATGATACCTGAGCGAATATCCCGCGCCAGCCGATGCGCGCGGCCCAGGTCACGAGTCCAGATTCCGGCGGCGAGGCCGAACTGTGAGTCGTTGGCAATGGCCAGCGCTTCGGCTTCGTCCTTGAAGCGAATTACCGAGGCCACCGGGCCGAACACTTCTTCCTGCATGATTTTCATCGAGTTGCGGTCGCATTCGAACAGCGTAGGTTCATAGAACCAGCCTTTGCTGTCCAGCTTCGGACGCTTGCCGCCCAGACGCAGGCGTGCACCTTCGGCCAGCGCGTCCGCCACCAGGCTTTCTACCACGGCCAGTTGCTGGGCCGTGGCCATCGGACCCATTTCGGTGGTTTCATCCTGCGGATTGCCGATCCTGATACGACTGGCGCGCTCGGCCAGGCGTTCGACGAATTCATCGTAGATTTCGTCCTGCACCAGCAGTCGCGAGCCGGACACACAGCTTTGCCCGGACGCCGCATAGATGCCTGCGACTGCACCATTGATGGCGCTGTCCAGATCGGCGTCGGCGAAAATGATATTCGGTGATTTTCCGCCGAGCTCCAGTGACAGTTTGGCGAAATTCTCGGCGCTGCTGCGTACCACGTGGCGAGCCGTGGCCGCGCCACCGGTAAAGGCAATCTTGCGCACCAGTGGGTGGCGGGTCAGGGCTGCGCCTGTGGTCGGGCCGTAACCGGTGATGACGTTGACCACACCGGGCGGGATACCCGCTTCAAGCGCCAGACGCGCCAGCTCAAGCACGGTTGCCGAGGCGTGTTCCGATGGCTTGAGGACGATGGTATTGCCCGCCGCCAGCGCCGGGGCCAGCTTGATGGCGGTCAGGTACAACGGGCTGTTCCACGGAATGATTCCGGCGACCACGCCCATCGGTTCATGCACGGTGTAGGCGAACAGGTCCGGCTTGTCGAGGGGCAGGGTGCCGCCCTCGAGCTTGTCAGCCAGCCCGGCGGTGTAATGAAAGAACTCCGGCAGGTAGCTGACTTGACCGCGGGTTTCGCGAATCAGCTTGCCATTGTCGCGGCTTTCCAGCTGTGCCAATTGCTCTTTGTTTTCGGCAATCAGGTCGCCCAGTTTGCGCAGCAGCTTGCCGCGTGCCGTGGCGGTAAGGCCACGCCACGCTGGGCCCTCGAAGGCTTTCTGAGCGGACTGCACGGCCCGTTCGACATCGGCTTCGTGGGCGTCGGGCAGTTGCGCCCACGGTTCAGCCAGCGCCGGGTTGAGGCTGTCGAAAGTCTTGCCGGACAACGCATCGACCCATTGGCCGTCGATGCACATCTGAAAGCGGGTAAGGCTCATGCAACTATCCCCTTGATCGAGTTGTGGGCAGTCGCCAATTTGTCTAGGCCGGTTTTTTCAAAGAAGTCGAGTAACACCTGGTTGACCAGGCGCGGCGACTCAACCGGCATCATATGGCGTTGATCGGGCAGTATCGCGACTTCGGCACCGCTGATGCGCATGGCCAGTTCGCGGGCCATTTCCGGTGTTGATCCAGGGTCAAGTTCGCCAGTGGCAATCAGGGTCGGTGCGCGAATATCGCCCAGATCTTCGGCGCGGTACATATCCTGAGTAGCAAACAGCTTGTAGGTAGTCAGGTAGCCTTGCGGATCGTTACTGGCCAGATTCTGCCGAATGGCCGCAATCTGTGCCGGGTTGGCCGCCTGATACTCACGGCTGAACCAGCGTGACAAAGCCTCGCCTGCGTTGGCGTCCGGCCCGTGCTCGGCTGCCTGGCTGGTGCGCGCAATGACGCCTGCACGCTGTTCAGGGCTGCGGTTGAACACGCTGTTGAGAATCACCAACCCGGCGAGAAGCTGCGGAAACTCCAGCGCGAACGCCCTTGCCACCAGCCCGCCCATCGAGAAACCGACGACCGTCGCCTGAGGCAGTTGCAAATGCTCCAGTAACTCACGCAGTTGCTCGGCATAGCCCGGAAGGCCAGTGTCCGGGTCCGGACGCGGGCTGGCGCCATGGCCGAGCATGTCATAAGCGATTACCTGATAATTCGTGGCCAGGCCAACGATCTGGCCGCCCCACATTTCCTTGTTCAGGCCCACCCCGTGAATCAACACCACGGGGTGACCTTGGCCGGTAGCCAGATAGCTGGTACCCGCCGGGGTGTGTTCAGCGGTGAGCTGAATCATGGACCGCTCCTGCGCAGGGGTTAAGAAAATTGATCGCAGCTTTTTTGGATTACTGAGCCTTTTCGGCGGCCAGTTCTTCCAGGTCGATATAGCGATTGCCGATCCGCGGGTGCAGCCGTCCGCCGTTGGCGGCACCAAGGACCACGATGATTTCATCGGCACGGGGCGAATCTTCGATGTGCATCTCCAGCGTGATGTAGTGCGAGCGCAGGCCTTCATCATCCTTGTGCATCATCGGAATCTGGATGGACGTGCCTGGGCCACCGCGCTTGTTGGTAAAGCTCAGGTAGCTCTTGGCCTTGACCGCTTCGCGGTAGTGGTTGCCAAAGCGCAGGGTATGGATCACGGCTGAAGCGTGTTCGATTTCGCCGTCCGCGCCGACCACCGCAGCCTTGCCATAGGCCTCGATTTTTTCTGCACCGCCAATCGCATCAGTGAGGCGCTTGACCATCAGTTCACCCAGATCCGAGCAGTTGGCACGAATCTCCGGTTTCAGGTCTTCGACGAATCCGCGGCCCAGCCACGGATTCTTGATCACCACCGCCAGGCCAATCATGGTGACCGGTTTGTCGGTGGCCTTGCCGCCTTCGATAAAGGTTTCTTCGGTGTAATTGACGATTTTGCGAATTTCAAAGCTCATGAACGACTCCCGGATCGAGTGCTGTTGTATTTCGTATGATGGTATACCATAAGACTGGGCGTGCAAATGCTTTATTTGCGGCTCGCACCGGTCATTGCCGGTCGGCTGATCTGGTGCAAAAGCGTAGGTGCAAACAGCTCTGTGTCGGCCTTGTCGGCGACCACTCGTCAGGTGTGAAGGCAATCGCTTTGAACATGACTGTTTCTCTCGTGACAGACATTCGGTGAGTCATAAAAAGCTCAATCGAATTTTCACTTCAGGAGAGCCCCACTATGAAAGCCATCGTCTATAGCGGTCCGCGTGACGTCAGTGTCAAAAACGTACCGGATGCAAAGATAGAGAAGCCAACGGACGCTCTTATTAGAGTGACCTCCACGAATATCTGCGGCTCGGACCTACACATGTACGAAGGCCGTACGTCGTTCGAGACCGGGCGTATCTTTGGTCATGAAAACATGGGCCAGGTCATCGAGATCGGCGCAGGCGTCGACCGCATCAAGGTGGGCGACTGGGTGTGTCTGCCGTTCAATATTGGCTGCGGCTTTTGTGAAAACTGTGAAAAGGGTCTGACGGGTTATTGCCTGACCGCCAACCCCGGCAGCGCTGGCGCGGCCTATGGGTTTGCCGACATGGGCGACCACGAAGGCGGGCAGGCCGAGTTGCTGCGCGTGCCTTATGCAGACTTCAACTGCCTGCTGCTACCCGAAGACGCCGCCGAGCGCGAAGACGATTACGTAATGCTCTCGGATATTTTCCCTACCGGCTGGCATGCCACTGAATTGGCGGGCTTGCTGCCGGGCGAAAGTGTTGCCATTTACGGTGCCGGTCCGGTTGGTCTGATGGCTGCGCACTCGGCAATGATCAAGGGTGCTTCGCAAGTCTTCGTGGTCGACAACCACCCGGATCGCCTGGCGCTTGCTGCGAAAATGGGCGCGACGCCGATCAATTCGCTGGAGCAGGGTGCGGTGGATCAGATTCTCAACCTTACCAATGGCAAAGGCACCGACCGCGGTTGCGAGTGCGTGGGTTATCAGTGTTGCGACCGTCATGGTCATGAGGCCAATCACGTCACCATGAACAACCTCGTGGCCTCGACCAAGGCCACTGGCGGTATCGGTGTCGTGGGTGTTTTCGTGCCACAGGACCCGGGCGCGCATAACGATCTGGCGAAAGAAGGCAAAATGGCCTTCGACTTCGGCTCGTTCTGGTTCAAAGGCCAGCAGATTCGCACCGGGCAGGCCAACGTCAAGGCCTACAACCGCCGTCTGGCCGAGCTGATCCACCATGATCGGGCCAAGCCTTCGCAGATCATTTCCCATCGTCTGAAACTTGAGGAAGGTCCTGCGGCCTACCAGCATTTCGACGCGCGTGATGAAGGCTGGACCAAGGTGGTTCTCAAGCCGGGTGCTTGATTGCCGCAGCGGATCAACCCCCTTGTCGCGTGTGGCGGTGCCCGGCGACAAGGGGCAGCACTATTTTTTATTCAGTCAGTTTTTATTGAGCCAGGGAGATTTATTCAGATGAACGAAGAATACCCAAAGCCGCCGTTTGCCAGTCAGCCGCAAGAGGTTCCGGGGTTGCAGGGCAAGATGGACCCCTATCCCGATTGCGGTGAAAAAAGCTACAAGGGCTCCGGGCGTCTGCAGGGCAAGATTGCATTGATCACCGGTGCCGACAGCGGCATCGGTCGCGCTGTTGCCATAGCCTTTGCACGAGAAGGCGCGCAGGTTGCAATCTCGTACCTGAACGAGCATGAAGACGCGGAAGAAACCAAGCGCTGGGTCGAAGAGGCCGGTATGAAGTGTCTGCTGTTGCCGGGTGATCTGGCTCAGAAGCAACAGTGCGAAGACATCGTAAGCAAGACGGTGGCTGAATTCGGCCGTATCGATGTGCTGGTCAACAACGCCGCATTCCAGATGAATCACGAAACGCTGGAAGAAATCTCTGACGAAGAGTGGGTCAAGACCTTCGATATCAACATCACTGCGATGTTTCGTATCTGCAAGGCCGCGGTTCCGCATATGCCGCGGGGTGGCTCGATCATCAATACCAGTTCGGTCAATTCGGACATGCCCAAGCCGACGCTGCTGGCATACGCGACCACCAAGGGCGCGATTGCCAACTTCACCGGTGGTCTGGCGCAGTTGCTGGGTGACAAGGGTATCCGCGTGAACAGCGTGGCCCCCGGCCCGATCTGGACCCCGCTGATCCCGGCGACCATGACCGACGAAGACGTCAAGAGCTTCGGCAGCGAGACACCGCTAGGCCGTCCAGGTCAGCCGGTGGAAGTGTCGCCCATCTACGTGCTGCTGGCCTCGGATGAAGCCAGCTACATCTCCGGCTCGCGTTATGCAGTGACGGGCGGCAAGCCGATTCTGTAAATTCATGAAACGTTTGCGCGGTTGAAACGGTGCCTTGGCGGGTGCCGTTTCTGAAGCATCAGGCACGTTATTTCAGCCGCGACTCATTTCCCGTGAGAAGGGCGGACACATGTCCTCCCAGGTTTGAATAGCCGTCAAAGTCTGTCAGTCAGCTGAACAGGTCGACCTGTTGCAGGAAATTTCAAGGCGCTAGCGGTGTCCATGTAAGACACCCCGTGTTCAGGCAGTTGTTGATGAAGTTCTCCAGATTCTCCCAGTCCCTTTCAAAATGGGCGGGCAGCCCGGCCACCTTTGCTTCAGCCGTCGTGCTGATCTGCCTCTGGGCATTCACTGGTCCGTGGTTTCACTACAACGATACCTGGCAGTTGATCATCAATACGTCGACTACCATCATTACCTTCCTTATGGTGTTCTTGATCCAGAACACGCAGAACCGTGACAACGATGTCCTGCACCTGAAAGTCGACGAGCTGTTGCGCGTGACCAAGGATGCGCAGAACTCGTTGCTGAACCTCGACGGCCTCACGCAGAAGGACCTCAGGGCCCTGCGCAAGAAATACGAGGCCATGGGCGGCGAGCACGTTATCGACGCCCCTCTACCGATGGCCGGGGCCGAACAGCGAATCTGATCGCTCAGCCACGCCGGTTTTTTCAACTACCTATGGAGATTTTTCATGTATCCAGACGTACAGCTTTATATCGATGGTCAATGGCGCGCAAGCCGCGACAATCGCACGTTGTCAGTCATCAACCCGGCGACGGGCGAGGCGCTGGGCACTGTGGCGCATGCCGGTATCGCCGACCTTGACGAAGCTCTGGCGGCGGCCGAGCGTGGCTTTGCCACCTGGCGTGCCACCTCGGCTTATGATCGCTACAAGCTGATGCAGAAAGCGGCAAACCTGATTCGTGAGCGCGCGGACGGCATCGCCCGAATCATGACGCAGGAGCAGGGCAAGCCCTTGGCCGAAGCGCGCATGGAAACCCTGTCGGCGGCTGACATCATCGACTGGCTGGCCGAAGAAGGGCGTCGCAGTTATGGTCGTCTCGTGCCGTCGCGGGGCGTGTCCATCGAACAGAAAGTCATCAAGGAGCCGGTCGGCCCGGTCGCTGCGTTCACTCCCTGGAATTTCCCGATCAACCAGGTGGTGCGCAAGTTGTCCTCGGCACTGGCTGCGGGCTGCTCGATCATCGTCAAGGCCCCGGAAGAAACGCCAGCGTCGCCTGCCGAGCTGATTCGCGCTTTCGCCGATGCCGGTGTGCCGGCTGGCGTCATCGGTCTGGTCTATGGTGATCCGGCAGAAATTTCCGGCTACCTGATCCCGCATCCGGTCATTCGCAAGGTCACGTTCACTGGCTCTACGCCGGTCGGCAAGCAACTGGCCGCATTGGCTGGCAAGCACATGAAGCGGGCAACCATGGAACTGGGTGGTCATGCACCGGCGCTGGTGTTCGATGATGCGGATATCGACCTCGCCGCTCGCGTGCTGGCCACCGCCAAGTTCCGTAACGCCGGGCAGGTCTGCGTGTCGCCGACCAGGATTCTGGTGCAGCGCAAGGTACTCGACGCGTTCACCGAGAAATTCGTTGGCCTGACTCGCGAAATCAAGGTGGGTAACGGTCTGGAGGCGGGCACCACCATGGGCCCTGTGGCCAATGATCGACGTATTCCTGCGCTGGTCGATCTGATCGATGACGCGGTGCGTGGTGGTGCGACGCTGTCTGCCGGTGGCAAGGCTGTCGAGGGGGCGGGCTATTTCTTCGAGCCGACCGTGTTGAGTGGCCTGAAGCCGCAGATGCGCATCATGAATGAGGAGCCTTTCGGCCCTGTCGCGTTGCTGGTGCCTTTCGACACGCTAGAGGAGGCGATTGCCGAGTCAAACCGCGTGCCGTTCGGGCTGGCATCCTATGCCTTCACCACGTCGATGAAGACTGCGCAAGCGCTGAGTACCTTTATCGAAGCGGGGATGCTGTCGATCAATCATCAGGGCATCGGCTTGCCGGAAGTCCCGTTCGGCGGGATCAAGGATTCCGGTTACGGTTCCGAAGGCGGCACCGAGGCCATTGAGGCTTACCTGAACACCAAGCTGGTCACTCAGTACAACTGAGTGCGCAACGGGTAAATAAAAACGGTCGCGATGTGCAAGCATCGCGACCGTTTTTTTGGCGCACGTACCCGTCAGTCTTTGGCTTGAATACCGGTCTGTCTCATCACCAGATTCTTTTCTTTCTTGTACTGCAGGGCAACTTCAGGTGCCGGGCCGCTCTGGCCGGTTTCCATCCACTTGCGTATACGGCTGGCGTCGGCGAAGTGGGTGTACTTACCGAAAGCATCGAGAATAACCACGGAAACCGGACGGTTGGCCATGCTGGTCAGCAGCACAAGGCAGTGGCCGGCCTGATTGGTAAAGCCGGTCTTGGTCAGCTTGATATCCCAGTTGTCCTTGCGCACCAGGTGGTCGGTGTTGCTGAAACCCAGGGTGTAGGTCGGTTTGCGGAAGGTCACGGTCTTCTGCTCGGTGGTGCTCAGTTCACTGAGCATCGGGTATTTGCGTGCCGCCATCACCAGCTTGGTGAGGTCGCGTGCGGTCGATACGTTATAAACCGACAGGCCGGTAGGTTCGACATAGGCTGTATGTTTCATGCCCAGCGCCTTGGCCTTGGCATTCATCGCCAGAATGAACGCGGGATAACCACCGGGATAGCTGTGCGCCAGGCTCGCCGCAGCGCGGTTTTCCGACGACATCAGGGTGATCAGCAACATGTCGCGGCGGTTCATTTCGCTGCCGAGTTTAACCCGGGAGAAGACACCTTTCATTTCCGGGGTCTGGGAGATATTGACCGGTATGACTTCGTCCATCGATTGTTTGGCATCAAGGACTACCATCGCGGTCATCAGTTTGGTGACCGAGGCAATGGGCACAATCACGTCCGGGTTGCTGGAGTACAGGACCTTGTCGGTTTGCAGGTCGATGACCATTGCGCTGCCTGAGGCGAGGTGCAGATTGGAAGGATCACGATTCAGAACAGCGGATTCGTTTGCCAGCGTGGTAGTGGAAAGCGCCGGGCCGGTAAGTACAAATAATAGGCCCAGAAGAGACAGACGAATTTTCAAGAGCAAGGCTCACTCGATAAAGGTGGTAATGGAAGGTATCGCGTCAAAACGCTGCATTTTATGAGCAGACTTTGCGGTATGTCGATGGGTGTCGTAGGGCGTTTCATTAATAAATGCAGGAAATGGGATTTCGTTAAGTTGCGGTTAAGTGGCTTTTTGCTTTCAAAGCTGTTTAAAACCGAACCACAATTGAATAGTCGTGGTGTGAAAGGCCTGCACCGATTAGCATTCCATGCCATTCAGGTCACCGATTCAAGGAGTCATGCAATGCTCAAGGGGTTTGTCAGCAAGGATTACGCGGTACTGGTGATCATCGCTTCGCTGGTTGTCATCCTGCTGCTGGGTGTCGGCTTTACATCGCGCCCCAGTGACTGGGCAGGCTGGATGCAGGCCATCGGCCTGATCGTGGGCTTGATGGTTGCCGTGGCTGTACCCGCCATTCAGCGCAAGCAGGAAGCGGAGCAGGCTCGCAAGCAGATACGCGACCGCGAAGTAGGCTATGCCCGGCGCATGCAGTATCTGTGTGGCGAATTGAGCGAATTGCAGGGCCGTATCAGTCTCAATCTGACGCATCTACGCGCCACTGACCGGCACAGCTTGAAATACACGTTGCAGGATTACCTGCATCGTTTGTTCGAGTCTCACAAACAGGACCTGAACGATGATCGCGTGGTGCTGGCTCACGAGTTGCGTCAGGTTGCCAATGACCTGATCGATGAACTCGACAGTGGTCGTACCGATCGTGTGGTGTTCATGGCACTGGAAAAGCGCCTGCAGAAGCTGGCGCATCGTTGTCAGGTCAATGCCGCTATGGCCGAGCGCGGCTGAGGCGGATCGTCTGCTTTCCCTGGCTCAAAAAAAGCCCGCCTTCAAAGAGGCGGGCAAGGGGATGTGCGGAGCAACGCACGAGGTTCGCAGAAAAAATCAGCTGTTGAGGGGCTGGCACTGCATTTGCCGGGACAACTCTTCGGCGACAGGCAAAGACGCCAGAGGGCCGCTGACCGGCTCGCCATCCTGAATCAGGTACCAGCAGGCCAGCAGACCTCGCTCTCTGAGTGGCGCTGGAACTGCACTTCCGACGACGGACATGATGTGTACCTTGGTCATAACTGCCTCCTCAATCCATGCCGCTACTGTAGAGGCTGATCGGGAAAGGTAGAAATCGACACTCTCAATAGTGGTCATTGATAACAACGAGGGTCGGGCACATTGCATTGGCAGGGGATAGTGTGAGCACACCAATGAAAAACCCGCCTGAAGAGGCGGGTTTTTTGTTCGATTACCAGCGGCCGCGTGGCGGGTAGTAATAGCCCGGGCCTGGTGGTGGCCCGTAGCGATGGTAGTAGCCTGGCGGTGGAGGCGGTGGGTAGCGCTCGACAACCTGGTAGACCGGGGCCGGCTGATAATAGACCGGTGGTGGTGCGTAGTAGACCGGCTGTTGTTGCACATAAACCGGCTCGCGCTCTACGTACACGGTTCTATCGCGACTTGAAGATACCGCCGCCCCGACAACGGCAGCGCCTACGATAGCACCTACCACGGCAGGGCCACCCCAGCCACGGTCAGCATTCGCCTGGCCAGCAAGGGCCAGGGCACCTACAAACAAGGCGATCTTGGGGATTTGACGAATCATGATTGTTCCTCGCTCTCAACCCGTTGTCGCGCGCCTGCATCACTCTCAAGCACTGCCACGGGATAACACTATGACATCGAAATTGTAAGAATCTGCGAAAGTGCTGAGTAAATTTTATGTAAGGTGTGCGGCGCGTGTCCTCGCGTTCACTGGTGCGTAGCATACGCTTTTATCGAATATTCAAGCCATTACCGTCTGGAGGAAACCCGTATGCCCATTACTGCAAACAGAGACACATTGTTGTGCATGTCCATGGCCGCCCGTCCCGGCAACTTTGGTGTGCGTTTCCACAATCATCTTTATCAGCAGTTGGGCCTTAACTTCTATTACAAGACCTTCTCACCCAATGACCTTGCCGCTGCCGTGGCGGGTATCCGGTCGCTGGGGATACGTGGCAGTGCGGTTTCGATGCCATTCAAGGAAGCCTGCATTGAACTGGTCGACGAACTTGATGCTTCCGCCGCCGCCATCCAGTCGATCAATACCATCGTCAACACCGACGGGCATTTGAAGGCGTTCAATACGGATTACATCGCGGTTGCGCAACTCATGGAGAGCCACGCCGTCCCTCGCAGCGCATTTGCCCTGCGCGGCAGCGGGGGCATGGCCAAGGCGGTTGCGTTCGCGTTGCGCGATGCGGGTTTCACCGATGGGCTGATCGTGGCCCGCAATGAGCAGGCCGGTCGACGCCTGGCCGAGGCGTGTGGCTTTCGCTGGCAGGCGGAGCTGGGAAGCGTGCGACCACCTTTGCTGGTCAACGTCACGCCGCTAGGCATGCAAGGTGCCCAGGCTGACGAGTTGTCGTTTGACTTGCAGGCCATCGATGCGGCCGAGACGATTTTCGATGTGGTGGCCACCCCGGCCGAAACGCCGCTGATCCAGGCTGCCCGCCGCCTGGGCAAGCGCGTCGTGAGCGGCGATGAAGTCGCGGCGATCCAGGCACTGGAGCAGTTTGTGCTGTATACCGGCGTCCGCCCGACCGATGAGCAGTATCAACAGGCTGCGGCGTTCGCCAGAGCCGGATAGTGGTGGCCTGCGCACAGAGTCGGACGGGGGCGGGCATCACTCCAGTCTGGCAAGACGCTCTTCAAGGGCTGCGACGCGTGCTTCCAGCTCATCAAGACGCTGGCTGGCAGCCGGGTTTGCTGCGTTACGCTCAGGCGCTTGCTGGCGGGCTGCAAGCAGCTCCTGCAGATCCTCCGGATCGCCCAGCAGGTGCATGTAACGATCTTCCCGTTGGCCGGACTGACGGGGTACGAGCATCGCCAGGCCTCTGGCGATGAGCCGTTCCAGTTGATGGACGAGTTGCTCGCTGTCCTCGAAATCGTGCATGCGGTGACTGCGCGTGAGCAGTTCGCTGACGGTCTGCGGGCCGCGCAGCAGCAATAAGCCGGTCAGTATCACCTGCGCAGGGACCAGCTCAACGGTCTTGTCGACCCGGTGCTCCCAGCGATCAGCGCGACTGCCCATAACCAGGCGCGTCAGGCCGCGGCTCTCAAGAGCGCGCAGGCTCTGACCGACCTGGCCTTGAGTCAGGTTCATGACCGGATCGCGACTGGTCTTCTGGTTGCAGGCAAGCACCAGTGCATTAAGGGTCAGCGGGTAGGTTTCCGGGTTGGTCGCCTGTTTCTCGATCAGGCAGCCTAGAACACGCACTTCAGTGCTGTTGAGTTGCAGGGCCTCGGCATTCGGGGAGGATTCGGAGGAGGGCGATTCAATGGACATGACGCTTCCCTGAGTGATGGCGGTGGATCAGCGTAGGGCGTGGCGCACATTATTGCCAGTGTCTGTTGCGCTGATCTGCAGGGTCGCTGAAAAGTGTCACGGTGCTTGCCGTCAGGTGGGTCTATAATTGCGCCTTTCTCAATCAGGATATGTCATGTCTATCTCCCTGTACGCCGCTTCCATTCCTGTCTTTCAGCAAATGCTCAATGCGCTGAGCGATGTTCTGACCAAGGCCGAAGCCTACGCGACCGAGAAGAAAATCCAGCCGCCAGCGCTGCTGCAGGCGCGTCTGTTCCCGGACATGTTGCCTTTTACCCGTCAGGTGCAGATTGCCGTCGATTTTGCCAAGGGTGCTTCGGCCCGCCTGGCAGGCGTCGAGATCCCGCAATACGATGACACCGAAACCACCTTCGCCGAACTGCAGGCACTGCTTGCCAAGACGCTCGCGTTCATCGGCAGCATCACGCCCGAGCAGGTCGACGGCAAGGAAGGTATCGAAATCGTCCTGCGCCCCGGCACCGAAAAGGAAAAGCGTCTGAACGGTCAGGCTTATCTGCTCAGCTACGCCTTGCCGCAGTTCTTCTTCCACGTCACCACCGCTTACGACCTGCTGCGCCATAACGGCGTTGAAATCGGCAAGCGCGACTTCATGGGCAAGTTCTGATTCTGAAACGTGCGGGGCTGAAGCCTCGCTGATGTTCTCGTCCCTCGGCGTTATGCGCAAATCCAACTGACTATCATGCCAATGCTCCGCATTGGCATGCATTGGCTGACGCAGAGCGTCACGAAATGCATTACCACGCGGAGTGGGAGCGAAAGTTGTCGGGGTGTCAGCCCTGTTTTTCGGGCTGTAGTGTTGTTCTGGAGTATTCATGTTGTTGCCCATACTTCTGTTGTCGGCCGCCGGTTTTACCGTGCTGACCACAGAATTCGTCATTGTCGGTCTTTTGCCTGCGGTTGCCCGCGATCTGGATGTCACGGTCTCGCAAGCGGGGCTGCTGGTCACCCTGTTCGCATTCACGGTTGCAGCGTTCGGTCCCTTTCTGACTGCCTACTTCTCGCGTTTCGAGCGCAAGCGTCTGTTTATAAGCATCCTTGTGCTGTTCGGCTTTTCAAATGTACTGGCAGCGCTGGCACCCAATATTGCCGTGATGGGGCTGGCGCGGCTGATTCCTGCGTTGGGGCTGCCTGTGTTCTGGGCACTGGCCAGTGAGACCGCCGTGGACATCGTCGGGCCGCAGTTCGCTGGTCGGGCGATTGCCAGAATCGGTTTCGGCATTGTTTGCGCCACTGTGTTCGGCATTCCCATAGGCACTTTGATTTCCGATGCTTTCGGCTGGCGCAGTGCGTTTCTCGTGCTGGCCTGTCTGGCATTTGCCAAGGCACTGTTGCTGGCGGTCTATCTGCCACGGACGGCGGCGAAGAAAAACCCGGTGTCGATCCTCAACCAGTTCGGCATTTTGCGCAGCCGGATGATGCAGGGGCATGTGCTGCTGTCGGTACTGGTATTCAGCGGCATGTTTACCGCCTACACCTATCTGGCGGACATGCTGGAGCGTCTCGCCGGGTTCGACGGCAGCCTGGTGGGCTGGTGCCTGATGGGGTTTGGCGCGGTCGGCTTGCTCGGAAACTCGCTGGGCGGGCGCATGGTTGACCGGCATCCGCTGATTGCCAGCCTGGTATTCTGCGCCTTCATGGTAGTCGGCATGGTCGCTGTGGTGCCCAGCATTCATTCGGTGTTCGCCTTACCAGTCGCGCTGGCAATATGGGGTATCACCCAGGCCGCCTTGTTTCTGGTCAGCCATGTCCGGTTGATCAAGGCCGCACCGCAAGCACCTGCGTTCGCTGCGTCACTGAACATCGCCGGAGCAAACCTTGGCATCGGCATCGGGGCGATGATCGGCGGCAGGGTCATTGATCATCTCGGTCTGGGTAACGTCGGTTTCGCCGCCGCTGGCATTATCGTTCTTGCGATTGTGCTGGCAGTGCTGCTGATCAGACGTGATCCCGGCCCGCTTGCCGCCTAACCTGCGTCGGTAAACAGCTGGTTTCGTGCGCTTTCGGCGATGGCGACAACGCCGGGGTGTTTGACCTTGCGCTCCACGGTGATGGCGTAGAATGATTCGGTCACCGCATCGGTGTGGCCTATCACTTGTACGCCATACTGGCTCTGCACCTCATCGGCGATGACGCTGGGCGCAACAAAGACACCGCTGCCGGATTTGCCAAACGCCTTCATCAACGCGCTGTCATCAAACTCGCCGATGATACGCGGCTGGATGCTCTGTTCGGCAAACCAGCGCATCAGCCTGCCGCGAACGACGGTTTCCTGGCCTGGAATCAACAGCGGCGCACCGTGCATGCACTGTGGAAAGCCACTTCCGATACGTTCTGCCACTTCACGAGTCGCAAAAAAACTGACCCCGCATTCTCCCAGTTTCTGGCTGTAGCCCTTGATATCCAGGTGCTGCGGCATGGGGCTGTCGGAGATCACCAGGTCCAGACGCTGGATTGCCAGGTCTGCCAGCAGCCTTTCCAGTTTGTCTTCCCGGCAGGTGATGCGAATGGACTCGCTGAGGTTCATGGTCGGGGCAATCAGCCGGTACACGATGGACTTGGGCACCACGTCAGCCACGCCGATGCGCAGCAGCAATTGCTGTTCATCGGGCTGCGAGCGCAGCAGGTTTTCCAGATCATTGCCCAACTGAAACATCTGTTCGGCGTAAGGCAGGGCCAGGCGACCCGCTTCAGTCATTTCAAGTTGCCGGCCTACGCGCTGGAACAGATCGACACCCAGGGACGCCTCCAGCAGGCTGATCTGCCCGCTGACGGTCTGCGCGGTGAGATTCAACTGCTCGCAGGCGCGCACGATGCTCCCGGTTTTGGCTACCACCCAGAAGTAATGAAGCTGACGGTAATTGAGCATGATTTCTGCCGATTCGGTAAAATCGAAGTATAAGTTTTATAAAATCGAATTTTCCGTATGTTTCAAAATGTCTAGAATCCGTTTCCAACGCCGGGCTGAACACGTCGCCCAGCCTTGCTTACCGAGGAAGCCATGAATAAACCCCTTTACGCTGCACTGCTGGGCTGCTCGCTGCTGGTAATGGCAGGATGCGATCAGATAGAGTCATCCACCAAGCATGTGGTGAATGCTGCAGCCGACACTGCAAAACAGGCGATTGACGAAACCCATCAAGCCGCAACCAAGGCGATTGATGAGGCAAAACAGGAACTTTCGGTGCAGCAGCCACCACAAAGCTCGGCTGAAACCGAAAGCAAGACCGATAAATAAATCTGACTTACAACTAATATTGGCTCAGGCAGGGCAGTGATCTATGGAATACCTATTGGAACTCGCAACAAGTCCGGCAGCCTGGATCGCGCTGGCAACACTGGTGGTCATGGAAGTCGTATTGGGTATCGATAACCTGATCTTCATCTCGATCATCACCAACAAGCTCCCTGAGCACCAACGAGAAAAGGCGCGCAAACTGGGTATCGGTATGGCGCTGGTGATGCGCCTGGGCTTGCTCAGCACCGTGGCGTACATCGTGCAACTGACAGAGCCGGTATTCGAGGTGTTCGGTCAGGCGTTCTCGTGGAAGGACATGATCCTGATCGCCGGTGGCCTGTTCCTGGTCTGGAAAGCGACGACGGAAATTCACCACAGCATGGACGTCAAGACCGAGGAAGAGAAAGCCCTGGGTTCGGTCGTGGCATTGAGCATGAGCGCGGCCATCGTGCAGATCCTTATGCTGGATCTGGTGTTCTCCATCGACAGTATCATCACTGCCGTGGGCATGACCGAACACTTGCCGATCATGGTCATTGCTGTAATCACTGCCGTCGTCGTGATGCTTGTTGCTGCAAACCCGCTGGCGAAGTTCATCAACGAAAACCCGACGGTGGTCATGCTGGCCCTGGGCTTCCTGATCATGATCGGTATGACGCTGATCGCCGAAGGCTTTGGCGCTCATGTGCCCAAGGGCTACATCTACGCTGCCATGACCTTCTCGGCAGCCATTGAAGGCCTGAACATGCTGGTACGCAGAGCAAGACGCAAAAAGGCTGCTGCTCAGGTTTCCGCGCACTGATAGCAGGCCAGGCTGAAAAAAAGGTCGACCCGGGTAAACCGGGTCGACCTTTTTGCATTTTCACTGCCGACAACTGTATCCGAGCGGCACAACGAACTATCAGCTGGCCACAGCAGCGGGTACTTTGACAGCCTTTACCAGGCTCGGCCGTTTTGCCGCAGGTAGCGCTGCACTGCGCGGCTGGTGATGGCGACGGGATATGCGCATCACGCCCCACAGCATGGCGCTGGCTACGGCAAGCCACGAAGCGAGCAGCATCACGATTGTCAGTTCCAGGCTCATAAGTGCCTCCACATTCCTGCTTTTGTTGCGGTCTTGATAACTGACAGTCTAGTACGAGGCATGTTTCGGTTAATTGACCAGTGGCGCATGGCTATGAACTATTTTCTCCATTCGGCCCGATGAGCCGCAGTGCCTGACTATACCCTGAACTCCCAGAGCTCTATGATCGGTGTCCAGGCCGGGTCGTGGGTTGCCCGGCATCAGTTGAAGCGAGTGAACATCTTGTCGGTCTCTTTCTATTCCGGTACTGCCGGTGCATTACGTTCATGGCTGGTTTTAGCCTTGCTCATGGGTCTTGTCGGCTGTTCTTCAATGGTCACGCCCGAGATGAAACGCCTTCCGGACCGGGTCGAACTGACGTCGGTGCCGTTCTTCCGGGGTAACGCCTACCAGAGCGGGCCAATGGTGCTGGCAAGCATGCTGGCCAACCAACAGGTACAGACCACGCCCGGCTTGCTCGACAAGCCGCTGCAACTGCCAGGTGCCGAAGACCGCCTCGAACAGAATATTCAGAAGGTTGCGCGGGAATACGGCTTCATGGTCTATCCGCTTGATGGTCAATTACAGGACCTGCTGACTCAGGTGTCGGCGGGCTATCCGGTTATGCTGCGCTTTGCCCAGGGTTCTGCACTGTGGAAAGGCCCGCGTTATGCCGTGTTGATCGGTTACAACCGGGTAAAGGAGACCGTGTTGTTGAATGCGGGCATGGATCGTCGCTATTCAATGAGTTTCAGCAGCTTCACATCGGCGTGGAAAGAGGCCGGCAGTTGGGCGGTGCTGGTTCAGTCGCCCCGGCAGCTGCCCGCCAATGTCGATCAGCAGCGCTGGTTGCAGGCTACTGAAGCTTTATCGAAGTCCGGACAGGAGCAGGCGGCGGGCGAGGCGAAACGAACGCTGGCACGCGGCGTTAAATGAAATAAACGCGGCACAAACAAAAACGGCACCGATAAGGTGCCGTTTTACTGTCAGCGAAGTCAAAAACCCAGCCGGTCACGCAGGCTGTAATACCAGGCGCCCAACGCAGTAAGCGGTGTGCGCAATATCTGCCCGCCAGGGAAAGGGTAGTGGGGCAGGTCGGCGAACGCATCAAAGCGCTCTGCCTGACCGCGCAACGCCTCGGCCAGTACCTTGCCGGCCAGATGCGTGTAAGTCACGCCATGTCCACTGCAACCCTGCGAGTAATAGATGTTGTCGCCAAGTCTGCCAACCTGGGGCAGACGAGACAGGGTCAGCAGGAAGTTGCCGGTCCATGCGTAGTCGATTTTCACATCCTTGAGCTGCGGAAATGCCTTGAGCATCTTCGGCCGGATGATGGCTTCGATGTTGGCCGGATCTCTGGCACCGTAGACCACGCCGCCGCCGAAGATAAGGCGTTTGTCGGCGCTGAGGCGGTAGTAATCCAGCAGGTAATTGCAATCCTCGACGCAGTAATCCTGCGGCAGAAGTGTTTTAGCCAGTTCATCACTCAGCGGCTCTGTGGTGATCACCTGAGTGCCACAAGGCATCGACTTGGCAGCCAGTTCCGGAACCAGGTTGCCCAGATAGGCGTTGCCAGCCACGATGATGAATTTCGCGCGGACCTTGCCTTGCGCGGTATGGACCACAGGGTTGGCACCGCGCTCGATGCGAATGGCCGCCGACTGCTCGTAAATCGTGCCGCCCAGGGTTTCGACCGCAGCCGCTTCACCCAGCGCCAGATTGAGCGGGTGAATATGGCCGCCGGTCATGTCCAGCAGCCCGCCGATGTATTGATCACAGGCAACGACTTCGTTGATCCGGCGCTTGTCCATCAGCTCAAGGCCGGTGTGGCCGTAACGCTCCCACAGTCGTTGTTGGGCTTCCAGATGCGCCAGTTGCTTGCCTGTCAGCGCTGCAAATACACCGCCATCCTTCAGGTCGCACTGAATACCGTAGCGGGAAACCCGATCGCGAATGATGGATGCGCCCTCAAAGGCCATCTGCCCCAGCAACTGCGCCTGGTTTGGCCCGACGGTTCGCTCGATCACATCAATGTCACGGCTGTAGCTATTGACGATCTGCCCACCATTACGCCCAGACGCGCCAAAGCCGACTTTTGCCGCTTCCAGCACCGTGACCCGGAATCCATTCTCCAGCAGGAACAGCGCACTCGACAGGCCTGTATAGCCAGCGCCGATGACGCACACGTCGGTCTCGACTTCACCCTGCAACGCCGGGCGTTCCGGGGCTGCATTGGCTGAAGCGGCATAGTAGGACTGCGGATAGGGCGTATTTGCCATCCTGAGACTCCGTTTAATATTCTTGACGATGTGGCGATCGTACCCGAGAACCAAAAGCTCTGCCAGCAACAGGCAAAAAGAGTCACTTCCCGTCAACGGGTAAAAAACGCTGTAATTCATAGGCTTAGAGAAAAAACAGATTGACAGGTATCTGAATATCCGTAGAATGCGGACCCACAGCAGGCACGTAGCTCAGTTGGTTAGAGCACCACCTTGACATGGTGGGGGTCGTTGGTTCGAGTCCAATCGCGCCTACCAGATAAAATCCGCTCTGCTGGGCGGTAAGAAAAGGGTCAGCCGAAAGGCTGGCCCTTTTTTTGTCTCTGGGTGCTGAACCCCAGGGTAAAAATTTCGCGTATTCAGAGAGTTACTGCAAAAAAGAATTTGACAGGCATTCGAATATCCGTAGAATGCCGACCCACAGCAGGCACGTAGCTCAGTTGGTTAGAGCACCACCTTGACATGGTGGGGGTCGTTGGTTCGAGTCCAATC